>UQXW01000080.1 GCA_900545215.1 uncultured Bacteroidota bacterium | reverse complement strand
GCTATGTTGTCGAATTGGGCATCGTGAGTTGTGAACAAGAGCAAAGAGTTGAAGCAACAGATGGTAGAGTATGCCGATTGGGCAATCGGTCATTTTATTTCGCTTGCACGCAAGCAGGATTGGTTCGAGAACACTCTCTTTGTGCTTGTGGCAGATCACGGTTACGTAAAGCCGGGTTCAAAGTATGAAATGCCATTGTCTTATCATCATACGCCTATGATACTGTATTGTCCCGCTCAAATACCGCCGCAAAAGGATAGTTGCCTTGCTTTGCAGATAGATATTGCACCTACGGTACTTTCAATGCTGTTTGAAGATTACGGAAACAATACTTTGGGTGTGGATTTGCAAAGAGTGGTGCGGCAATATGCCTATTTCAGTGCGGATGATAAGCTAGGAGTTTTGGACGATGAGTATTTCTACATAAACGAACGCTCGGGCAAGGAAAAACTCTACCGATTGGCTGATATTGAAAAGCGAAATCTGATAGGGATACACTCGTCGAAAGCTCGCGAAATGAGGACGTATGCATTCTCGATGCTGCAAAAAAGCAGCGATATGCTGAAAGATGGAACCACTTCTTGCAAGTAGCAAAGCCTTTGGCTGTCAAAGTGTTTTCCAAATAGGCGGAAAATATTTTCTTACGAAGTCTTGCGAATTTGTTTTTTTGTTGTACTTTTGCAATGGGTAAGTCTTGTACGACCAGCTCCCTTTGAATCTCCCCAGGGCGGGAACGCAGCAAGGTAAGAAGGTTGAGCGGTGCGATATAAGTAGCTTACCCTTTTTTATTTTATGCCTTCACGGTTAAGAGCCGCACGATACCTGTCCGCATTCGCATAATGCTCTGCCGAAGTCTCCGCAAAGTTATGATAACCCGAGAAATCGTCTTTCGCACAGAAGAAAACGTAATTGTGTTCCGCATATCCGAGGACTGCATTAAGGGAACTCTGTTCCGGTAAACAAATGGCTGTCGGAGGCAATCCCTTGTACATATAAGTATTATAGGGAGAGTCTGTTTGCAAATGCTTGTACATTACTCTTTTTATGGTGAAATCTCCCACTGCATACTTGACTGTGGGGTCTGCTTGCAGGAGCATGTCGCGACGAAGCCTGTTTACATAAACTCCTGCGATAATCGGTTTTTCCTCGTTCTTGTTCGTCTCCTCTTCAACGATTGAAGCAAGAACCACGGCTTCGTGTCTGCTTAGTCCGAGCCTCTTCAGTTGCTTGTCTTTACCGCTCCACCATTTATCACTCTCCCTTTTCAGTCTTTGCAACAGTTGTTCCGCTCCTATGTTCCAATAAACCTCGTATGTGTTCGGCACTATGTCATCGAAGATGTTCGAGCTGTTTTCTGTTTTGAGTATTGCATTATCGATGTCTGCGGGACTTATCATCAGTTGCTTTGCCATCTTCTCGGCAAGTTCCTCTTGCGTCCGGACTTTCCCTATAACCAACTTCACGGGAGTTTGCAAGCCTCTGACAAGTTGCTTTGCCAATTCCAGTTGGCTTGCTTTCGGTTGAACGGTATAGTGTCCGCTTCGGAAAGTCTCCTTATCCGAAAGAGCTTTCGTGAAGAAAGAGAATACGCCTGTGCTTTCCAACACACCTTTCTCTTTTAATTGCTTCAATACTTCTTCGGAAGAACTTGCGGGATAGATATATAAATCCACCGTTTTATCGTTTTTGACTTTTGCGTTCAAGAGTAATGCAGATGTGATGCCGGTTGCAAAAAGCAGTACACCGCATACAATCAATATTATCGCCAATTTCTTTCTGTTTTTCATCATC
Source organism: uncultured Bacteroidota bacterium (assembly GCA_900545215.1). Taxonomy (GTDB): domain Bacteria; phylum Bacteroidota; class Bacteroidia; order Bacteroidales; family P3; genus Onthomorpha. Next base: position 1,016 of record UQXW01000080.1, on the reverse strand, counting down.
AGTCGTTTTTTATTCGTTGATAAACTTCCACGTCTTTCGGTTTACCGTCGATATATATCCAATCCTTTAATGTGGCAGTGTGTGCGAAGCCGCCGGAAAGCAACATGCGTTTGCTCGCTTGGTTGTCGCAGGGAACAAAACAGTAAAGCTGTCTGAGCGAATAAGCCTTCACGACATAATTCCAAAGCAATTCCAATATCCCTTTGGCGTATCCTTTTCCCCTTTCTTCTTTACGTATCAGCAAACCCATGCCTGCACGCAAATCTCTCGGTTCGAAGTCGAACAAATCCACACAACCGATGGTTCTGATACCCTCTTCGTCTTCCACATCGACCATAAGCCGCATTTGCCCCGCCGCATAGAAACTCTCATTCTGCGATTGCATGACATATTGTTCCAATGCGAAGCGAGAAAAAGGGCGGAGAGTGTTGCCGACTTCCCATGTCACCATATCGTTTTCCCATTCGTAGAATAAATCTGCGTCTTCGAGTTCGACAGCTCTGAGTTTGAATCCCATTGTTCTTTTTGTTTGCAAAGGTATAACAAAAAGGCGAATGAGGGGGACGAATAATCGAACCTACGCTTTGCAACCGGCTTATGACTTTGTGTGCTTTAATCGGAATGAACTCGTGATAGTGAGATTACCCTTTCCGGATTATTTCACCCTTTTCCTCAAACAAAATAACGAAACGGCGAAAGAATTTGACGAAACGCCGTTTGAAGAAATTCTTCCGCCGTTTTATTTTTGCCGAACGGCGTTTCGTGAAAACCTTATCGAACAAAGGATACCGAACACGGGCTATGCAGTTCTTTCGACAGAGATGTGATGTGTCGTGAAGGGTGAGACGGTGCATTCTTTTCGACATTCGGTGCGTCCTTTCGTATCTTTGTCGTATCTTTGCACAATAACCGAAAAATATACGCAAAGATGAAAAACATATCAGTCTTTATCTTGTCGCTTTTGTCGGCAATGATGTTATTTTCTCAGGAAACGCCTTGCAATTTCACGGAGGTAC
>UQXW01000079.1 GCA_900545215.1 uncultured Bacteroidota bacterium | reverse complement strand
TTGACGACAAAGGTAAAACAAATGTTTGAATCGGGCAATTTTTTCTGCAATGGTTCGCTCTTGTAAGTGTGCGGCAGAACTCTGCGTGTCCGAAACGAATGTTTTTTTTGTGGGAAGGTGTGAATATGTACTTCACATTCTTTATCATTTCACCTTCTTTACAATTACTCCGAATTAACGATTTTCAATTCTTTTAACTTCGTGGTTTGCGAATTTTCCGTCGAGAGTTTCCGCATGGAAATTTTCGGAGTATTCGAGGGCTTGGCAATGTGTTGTATTTTAGCTGTTTATAAATGTGTTGAAGAACGACTGAAAAAAGACGGCGTTTTGACGGTCGAAAAACGCCGTCTTTTTCCGAAAAAACGAAGAGTTAGCGGTGCTAAAACTTCGTTTTTCGAGTCAAAAGACTTCGTTTTCTTCTGAAAAAACGGCGTTTTTTCATCGATGACTTTCTTCTTGTTATTTTGAAAGTGCCGTTTTCATCGAAAATCACCTCGAAAGACATCGGAAATCCCGCTGACTTATCGATTTTGCTTTCTTGCTTTGTGGTTAATGGAATATCGTTTTATGATTGCGATTTTGTTAATTTAATTGCATGAACAGACTTTGTCATATCGCGTAATTCGTGCGTACAATTACACTAATCGGCGTGGAGATTCAAACAAATTCCTCAGTCGGAGAAGTCGTACGGAAATCTCTCTTTTGAATTTCATTGTAATCTATCATATAATGAAGAATTTTTGTACATTTGCATACGCAATAAGATATTGGAGACTATGACAAAATCAACTATGGGTACCAAACTGCCCAGAAAACTCGAAGAAAAGATGCGGATTGTCGGTGAGCAAATAAAACTTGCCCGTCTGCGTCGTAATCTGAGTATGGCTCAGGTAGCAGAGCGTGCTACTTGTTCTCCGCTGACAGTTGCTCGTATAGAAAAAGGCACACCGACCGTAGCCATAGGAATATATCTCAGAGTACTTTATGCCTTGCAGTTGGAAGATGATATACTGACGATTGCAAAGCAAGACGAACTCGGCAGACGATTACAGGACTTGGTGCTGACAAGTCGCAAAAGAGCTTCAAAAAAGATTTAAGCCATGCAAAAACTATATGTATATGCAGACTTCGATTGGCTTTCAACTGCGGTATTGGTGGGAAAATTGAACTACGAAACCGTTCGTGGAAATGATTCTTATGCTTTTCTGTTTGATAATAATTGGTTGAAAAAGTATGGAAACCTTGTTTTGAGCGATGATCTGAATAATTATCCGGGAATGCAATACACCAAGCAGGGAAAAGACATCTTCGGGTGTTTTGCCGATGCGTTACCGGACATATGGGGCAGAACATTGCTCAATCGCCGCGAACAAATTGAAGCTATTGAACAGAAACGTCCCAGAAGACATCTAAACTCATTCGATTATCTTATGGGAATTGATGATTTTAGTCGTATTGGAGGCTTCCGCTTCAAGGAATTACCGGAAGGTCAATTCATCTGCACAGAAAAAGAACTATCTATTCCACCTTTGGCAAATATCAGAGATTTGATAACCGCCGCTCATGAGATAGAAAAGAGTGAGGAACTGAATATACTTCCCGAGAAGAGATGGTTGCAACAACTTGTCAATCCGGGTACATCACTCGGAGGAGCAAGACCGAAAGCAGGAGTTATTGATAAGGAAAACACTTTGTATGTTGCCAAATTTCCTTCTCGAAAAGATGACTATGATGTGGCATTATGGGAACATTTGTGTCATCTTCTTGCCAAACAAGCGGGTATCAATGTTGCAGAAACGAGTATATTGAAAGCCGGAAAGCAATATCATACTATGCTTTCCAAACGTTTCGACCGTAAGGAAAACGGCAGACGTGTTCACTTTGCTTCTGCCATGACCTTATTGGGATTAACAGACGGTTGCAATGCTGATACAGGCAACGGATACCTCGATATTGTCGATTTTATCATTCAAAGTTGTTGTGATGTGGAAGCCAACCTCAGGGAGCTTTACAGACGTGTTGCTTTCAATATCTGTGTAGGTAATAGTGATGACCATTTCCGTAATCATGGTTTTTTACTGACACCTCATGGTTGGACGCTATCACCTGCCTATGACATAAATCCTACGGTGAATGAATATCAAAGTATTCTTATAACTACATCTTCAAACGAAGCAAATCTCGGTCTGTTGCTTGAAGCAGCAAAGGATTACATGATACCTGATAGAGTTGCAGAAAGCATAATCAGAAAAGTCGTTCAAGTGGTAAGCAGTTGGAAAACCCTTGCAGCGAAACTCGGGATACCAAAGCGAGAACTTGCTTTGTTTGAAACAAGGATAGGAAGCAAAAGTCTGCCGTAATCTCAATGACAATCTAAGGATAAGGAAAAAGGAAAGTGCAGTTCCTTTGCTTATCATGAGTATTTTTGCTAACTTTGCAAGAAATAACAAATGGTCTAACTGATTGCAAATTCAGCGACAAGACGAAATGGAACAATCACAATATAATTTCTTGTTCTCGTTCATTTGGAACATAGCCAATGATGTACTTGTGAACGCTTTCAACAAAGGCGATTACAAGAAGGTCATTCTGCCGATGTTGGTGTTGCGCCGCATTGATGTGCTGCTCGAACCGACAAAGGATGCTGTTATACAGATGAAGGAACAGCTTGACAAAAACAAGATAGAAAACCAAGCACCGGTTTTGTATGACATTACATGCTACCCTTTCTATAACACCTCAAAGTTTACGATGAAGACATTGAAAAGCGAGATAGACCCTCTTCGCCTTAAAATGAACTTCATTGAATATCTGAACGGTTACAGCAAGGATGTGCTTGACATCATTGAAAAGAGGTTTCCCGCACCGTCAAACACAGGTTTTGA
>UQXW01000078.1 GCA_900545215.1 uncultured Bacteroidota bacterium | reverse complement strand
TTTCTGTAATGGTTTGATTTCAACTTGCAAAAGTATGAATTTTTCATGGTTCAATGCACACAATCAAGAGGAAAAGTAGAGAGTAAAGAGAGAGTAGTTTGGGTGTGTATCCTTTCGATTCTCGGGGTTCACTATTTCAAGTCGTCTTTATTGCTTCTTCTAAATCGTTCTTGCAACTCTTCCATCGAAGTCAATAATTCATCGAATGAAGGTTTATTACCGTATATCATAGATTCTTTCATTGCGTCATAATCCGACCTCCAAAAATCGATAGAGTCTTTGCAAGGAAGGAGTTGTATATGATTACGCACATCCGGAGTATAATCCACACCTTTCACGGAAGTGTAAATTTTCCTATGATGAAGAATGCTATTCCACAATTCATCATCTTTTATGGCAGTTACAGCAAAATCTTTATTCATCATAACATGAAGGTCGTACAGATGACGACTTTTGCGGTCTGCTTTAGTTCTGTTATTAGATACAGAGAATATTTCATGAAGTAAAAATGCTTTTTCAAGGAACGTTTTTGCAGGTGTGGCTGCATTGATAAGGCTATCTTCAATGGGAATAATCGGTAGATTATCTCCGATAATGCTATTTATCTTTATCGGTTCTGTCGGTTCAAGCAATGAACGGGCACTCACCTCCAATACGATATCAGGACGAAGGTAGTCAAGCCCTTGTCCGAAGACGGACTTATAGCGAATATATATCTGACGAGGTTCGGGATAAGTGTTGTCTCCGATTCCACCGGATTGAGCCTTAACATTTATGAAACTTTCAAGTTTTTGTCGGGTTATCATCTCATAAATCATTCGGGAGAACTGTTCGGATACAAATAACGAAGCCACCTTGCGGAGTTTCTTTATTTGTTTCTTTGTAGGGTTGCTTTCCGAACTGCCAAGTATTTCCGTCGGATCAATTGCAAGGTCGATATCCTCCGAAAAACGTTCGATAAGTTTCCAACCTTTACTAAGGCTGGTGCCTCCCTTAAACACAAGATGCTTTGCCATGGGTAACGCAAAAATGATTTGAATAATAGCGGTTACCCAAAAATCTTTTTCTATCACTTGTGCAGGCAAATCGACTTTAGCTGCCACCGATTCGAAAACATTCCTCCGCTGTATATCAGATAGATTGAGAAATTTGTTCATATAACTTTGTTATAAACTCCCTTACTTTCACTGTCATTAGTTTCAGGTCTGCCGTTTGAAACTTTGGGTTTTCTTTTAGTTTGATTCTGATTATGTCAATCTGTTCTTCTGTCAGGTTTTCCACCTTCCAATCATTGAGAGCTGTAGTCAATAGTTGTGCCAATTTGTTGCGAATAGCGAAGTATTTGGGAGAAGCGTATTTGAATTTAATGCTTTTTTCGTCATCAATTTTTATGGTACGTGATTTACCATTGGTCAGATATACAACGTTTGTCGGTATTTGTTGAGTCAGTCCGAGCTGATATTGGGCAAAAAGTCCCGTAGGTACAATCTTTGCACCATCTCTTTTGGCTATTGCTTTGGCAATATCGCTAAGCGATGGAGGAATAAAGCCAAGTCCGTATATCTTTTCGATTTTAGGGTAACAATAGAGACCTCGACTGACTCGCATGAAGATTTTCTTGTTCGTCAGACGTTCCAATGCTTTGTTGACTGCATTATGGTTTCCGTATGATACAAAATCGCCGGCAAAAAAAACATATCCACGTCCGCATTTTCTCACTTTATTAAGTATCTTGTCTTCAATGGTATCTGTCATTATGATTTAGAAATCTTGTCGCTAATCAGGATGTTTATTCAAGACCGCAAAGATATGAATTTTCTAGATTTCAAGACATAAATAGAAGAAAAAGGAACGAATGATAGAGAAGGAACGAACACATACTATGACGAATTTCTCGGAATCGGAGAAAAAAGGGTATAGAGAATTTCCGATTTGTTCAAGTTTCTTTTTTCTTCACTATAAAATTCTATGAGACCTTTGTATCGATATACCACTGTTCGTAATGATGGAGTTTTCACAAATTTCCGTATCTTTGCAAGTCAGTAAATTCATCGCTATGATACTCAATATAGAAAACTTGGGAGTCGTAAAAAAAGCACAGATAGATTTATCTAAAAAGTTTATCGTATTTTGTGGGAAGAACAACACGGGAAAGACTTATACATCGTATATTCTTCAAGCTTTTTTAACTCCGAACGGAGTGATACATCCACAAGATTGTTACAAGACTATTTTTGAGCAATTACAAACCGATGGTACGTTCAAAATAAAGAAAGAATATATTGACGAATGGTTAGCTTTCACTTGTGGAGATCTAAGAGGTCAAATTGGAAATATTTTCGGAATTTCCGATGTTGCAAGCAAGAAACTTTTCAACAATCTCATGATAACAGCTGAATACAGCGAGGAAGATTACATGAATTCTTTGAGCGACCCTCTCGATATTTCCATAGAAGATGGTAACACAACTGTCAAAATCAAAAAAAATGCAGATTCGGATATCGTTTCTCTCGAGTGCAATCCCGTCGCTTTCGACCACAGAAATATGCGAGCGTGGCGTTATATATATGCGACAATGTACATTTTGGCATTTAGAACAGCATACGGAGCAAGAATGCTTACAGTGGAACGCAACAGCATTTATACATTTAAGACAGAGTTATCTTTAAGCCGAAACGAACTTATCGACAAAATACAGCAACAAGCAAATAATCCGAAAATCGATATATTGGATATTGTAAACAGTTCCTCGCGTCGTTATCCGCAACCCATAAGAGACAGTCTTCGGATTGCCAACGATCTCAGTAATGTACAAAAGTACGTAAGTCCATACTCTGAAATTGCAGATATTATAGAGACAAAACTACTTCAAGGAAAAGTTGATACGACAAAAGAAGGTGAAGTGGAATTTCACGCCGATGGAATGTCGAAAACAAAACGTCTTCCTTTCCACATGTCTTCATCGATAGTCAAAACAATGGCGAGTCTCGTTATTTATCTTCGTCATATAGCCGGCAAGGGGGAAACGCTTATTATCGATGAACCGGAAATGAATTTCCACCCGAATGTGCAAGTGTGGCTGGCTCGTATTTTTGCTTTACTTTCAGCCAAAGGTTTGCGTATAATAGTCAGCACTCATAGTGATTATATAGTCAGAGAACTCAATAGTCTGATTATGGGAGGAACTTTACTGAAAAAAGGAATAAAAGAACCAATCCATTCATTGGGATACAATGATGATATGTTGCTTGATTATGCTGATTTATCCGTATTATTTTTTTCGCAGACAGGCAAGAAAAATAACGTAACAATCAAATCACTTCCTATCGATGATGAAGGTTTTACCGTGGAAAGTATCGATGAAACGATACTTGAACAAAATAAACGTGTCGAAACTCTCTACGCAGCTTTGGAAAACAGCCTCGAACAACAATAAACAGTTCACACATGAACGAATACGAACTTTATTTACGTATATTAGCTCCAAAATACAGGGCAAACGACCGGAAGTTATTTGTCGAGGAGAAAGATAAAAACTCAAAAGTCGAAGTGGTTAACGATAAAGAAGTTGAGTATTCTTCGTATCGCTTCGATATGGATAAGGAAAACTTTCTTCCAATGTTCAATAACACTCATGGCGAAGCGAGTGAGTATCGTTGCCCCAAATATTTGTTGTCATTTTGTGATTATATCGTTTTGGCTGTCGTAAAAGATAAAATGTTTGTACTGTTGATAGAAATGAAAAGCGAGAACAATGACAAGGCTCGGAAACAAATTGAAGCCTCGGAAAAATTCATGGATTATATAAAGGAGACAGCTATCCGTATAGCACCGGACAACAGATATTCATTTGATACAAACAATATCGAAATACGACGCATTGTGTTGAAACCAAAATCTCGTACGACTACCAATCCTATCAAATACTTAAAGAAAAACTGGGATAATAACGGCATTAACTTCTACCCCGGAACCTCGTTCGATATTAAAAGAGCATGCTTGGGCTACAATTAGCCTAGCCTATTTCTTTCAAAAAATATCTCATCATCTTTTCTTATCAAATCAAAGAACTTTCCTCTTCACATTCTTTATCATTTCAACCTCTCAGCAAGTATTGTAAATTAACGATTTTCAATTCTTTTAACTTCATGGCTTGGAAATACCGTCTTCTGAATGACAAAATCAAGT
>UQXW01000077.1 GCA_900545215.1 uncultured Bacteroidota bacterium | reverse complement strand
GCGCTGCAGTTCTATGTTCGTTTCTCTTTGTTTTATGCTTTCTCTCTTATCGTAATCATGTTTGCCTTTGCAAAGTCCGACTTCCAACTTCGCAAATCCTCTTTCATCGATATAGAGCATGATGGGTATAAGTGTAAATCCTTTCTCCTTGCTCTTGCGTTCCAGCTTGCGGATTTCTTTCTTGTGCAGAAGCAGCTTGCGGGTGCGTTTGACTTCATGGTTGAAGTAACTGCCGAAGCGGTATTCGGAGATGTGGAGGTTATAGACCCGACATTCACCGCTTTCTATCATGCAGTATGCGTCGCTCAGGTTCGCCTTGCCTTCTCGTATTGCCTTTATCTCCGTGCCTCGCAAAACGATGCCGGCTCGAATTGTCTCCAAGACCGCATATTCGAAAAAAGCCCGCTTGTTCTTTATCTCTATCTGATGTCTCTCTTCCATTGCTTTTGCAAAGGTAGAAATTTCTTCCGAGAACAAAGCGTACCGATTGGAACAGATGTCGAATTAAGGAAGCATGCACCACACAGAGTACACAAAAAAGAGAAAAGCCATCATCAAAACGGCGGAAGAATTTTTTCTTCCGCCGTTTCATCCTTTTCTTTCGCCGTTTCGTTTTTGCAGAATAACGTATGGAAAAAGGTTGTGCGTGTCAAAGAATTTTGTATCTTTGTTCAGTCGTTTTGAGAACGGTTTGTTCCGATATTGTTACGGCATGTAAAAAACATGGTTTATGAATAGAGGAAAATGTATCTTTATGGGAGGTATGGCGTTGTTGCTTTTGCTGTATTTTTCTGCCTGCGGGGATTTGGATTTCAATTTCAAAAAGTTCGCTTCCAAGGATAAACAGAGTAAGGAACAGTCGAAGGATTATTCCGAAGATGAGGCTCTTATGGCTGAAAACAATCATCTGAAGTTCAAGGGTGTTCCCATTGACGGTACATTGGAGTTGTTTGTCGAGAGAATGAAGCGTAAGGGGTTTGAAGAGGTCGGGCAGGGTTCTTTCTTGGGCAGGTCGAAAAGTTTCAGCGGGGTATTGAGGGGTGATTTTGCGGATTATACGGATTGTTTGGTGTATGTGGAAACTCTTGACCAAAAGGATTTGGTTGCTCGCATAACCGTGGCTTTCCCTTCCCAAGATAAATGGGAGTATTTGTACGGAGACTATAAGCGTTTGAAGGATATGCTTTCGCAAAAGTACGGCAAGCCTTATCGGTGTGCGGAGAAGTTTCAAAATAATTACGACTTGCCGATGGATGATAATGACAGAATGCATGCTGTCGGCATGGACAGGTGTAAATATGAGAGCAGGTTTCGCTGTGATAAAGGAGAGATTGTTCTTTGGATAGAACATGATGATTTTAAGTGCTTCGTCGCTCTGGCTTATAAGGATAAGGTTAATTGCGAGATTGTAGAGAAACATGCGTTGAATGATTTATAAACTTAAAAAATAGAATGATGAAAGAGTTTGCGGCAAAGCCGATGTTAAGCCTTCCTGAGGCTTTGAAGGAAAGTACGGGTAATGTTTTCCGATTCACGGGACGTGCAAGGCGTTCGGAGTATTGGTGGACCATGTTGGTGGTTTATCTTGCGGAATTGATTTTGAACTTCTGCGGGATACTGAGTGTATTGAATATATTTTTGAGCCTTGCGGTTATTCCTTTGACCTTTCGCCGTCTTCACGATACCGGCAGAAGCGGTTGGTGGTGGGGTGTAGGTGCAATAATGAAAGGCGTTTTTATTGTGCTACTTCTCGTTAAGGTGGTGAAGGTTGCTTTGGTTTCATATAACGATGAGCCGGACGATTTTGACGAAACGAGTGTTTTTGCCATGATTGGCGAGTACTTGATTTATGCTTTGATTATTTGTTTGTATCATTTGGTGTTGTTGATTTTCCTTTGTCTTGACGGAAGTCGTGAGGAAAATCGATATGGGGCTTCTCCGAAGTATGAAGGCGGGGAAGAGACGTTTGATAAGGAATAAATGTGTTTGTCGGAAACTGTGTTTCCGAATGTTTACGGTCATGGAACTCCGAAGAACGGGGTTCCTTTTTTTGTTTCGGCGGGGTTTATCGGTTATCCGACTTGTTTATGGTGCTTATCGGCAGTTCGTGAAAGACGAAGCGGGTTTGTCTTGTGTCGGAAGGGTCGGACATGTTTTGCATTGTGCCTGTAAATTCGCCGGATAGTTTGTCTTGGTTTCTTTCGAGGGTGATGGTGCCGCCGGTGCTTTGAAGCATGAGGGCAAATTCTCCTACGCGTTCGGTGTTCTTGTCTTTGTAATAAATGATTTGAAACTTACCGGTAGTGCCGTCGTCTTTCAAGTCGATGTGGAGGAAAAGGTGGTGCCGGTAATGCTCGATATTGAAATCGTTTACGTCTTCCGTGCATGCCACGATGTCGTACCATTGCGGGTTTTCCATGTCCGAGGTCTTGGCATAGAGGCTGCCGAGTTCGCTTGCTTCTGCTTCCCATAGCAGAGTGCCGGAGGTAAAGCGTATGTATTCGCCTTGCAGAGAGCGGTTGCCGTTTGCAGGCTGTCTTTCGGTATCATCATCCTCCGTGCAGGCGGTAAACGTGAGGCTTGCAAGGAGGGCAAGAAATATTGCTTGAAGTGTTCGTTTCATTTCTTCGCTTCGGTTTTGTGCTTAAAAAATTCCGCAGACTTGTAATTCGCAATCGGAAATACAGGTCTGCGGATTTATGTGCCGAAATTCGGTTTTCGATTAGATAAGTTCGTGAATTACCAAGCCGGAACGCAACTTCGGTTCGAACCACGTTGTTTTCGGTGGCATGATGTTGCCTGAGTCGGCAATGTTTATGAGTTGCTGCATGGAGACGGGGTACAATGCGAAAGCGACTTTCATCTCTCCGCTATCGACTCTCTTTTGCAATTCGCCCAAACCTCTTATACCTCCGACGAAGTCTATTCTCTTGGACGTTCTAAGGTCTTTTATGTCCAATACTTTGTCGAGTACGTTGTTTGAAAGAATTGTTACGTCCAATACTCCGATAGGGTCGTCATCGTTGTAGGTACCTTCTTTTGCCGTCATCTTGTACCATTCTCCGGAAAGGTACATCGAGAACTCGTGAAGTTTGCTTGGCTTGTATATCTCTTTGCCCATTTTCTCCACAACGAAGGTGTCGTTCAATTTTGCAAGGAACTCGGCGTCGGAAAGTCCGTTCAAATCTTTCACAACGCGGTTATAATCGATTATCTTCAACTGATTGTCGGGGAAAATGACCGCCATGAAGTAGTTGTATTCTTCGTTGCCGGTGTGGTTAGGGTTGGAGGCTCTTCTCTCTTGACCTACTCTTGCAGCGGCTGCCGTTCTGTGGTGTCCGTCTGCAACGTAAAGGGCAGGGATTTCCTTTTCGAATATCTCTTCTATCCGTTTTGTTACCGCGTCATCTTCGATTACCCAAAACGTATGACCGAAGCCGTCTTCTTTTGCAACGAAATCATAAACCGGTTTTTGGTTCTTGACGATTTTTTCTACTATTTGGTCAATCTCCTTGTGGGCAGGGTATGCGAAGAATACCGGTTCGACGTTTGCATTTGTTATGTTGACGTGTATCATTCGGTCATCTTCCTTATCCTTACGGGTAAGCTCGTGTTTCTTTATGACGTTGTTGAAGTAGTCATCAACGTGTGTGCAACCAACTATACCGTATTGGGTGCGTCCGTCCATCGTTTGAGCGTAGATATACAGCTTAGGACGGTCTTCTTTCACCAACCAGCCTTGTTTTTTGAAGTTGTTGAAGTTCTCAACCACTTTGTCGTAAACTGCTTGCGAGTGTTCGTCCGTTCCTTCGGGCAAATCGATTTCCGCTTTCGTTACATGAAGCAAAGAATAAGGATTTCCTGCTGCTTCCACTCTTGCTTCTGCGGAATTCAACACATCATAAGGACGTGAAGCCAACTTTTCCACAATCTCGACAGGCGGTCTCAAACCCCTGAATGCTTTTACTCTTGCCATATTACTATGTTATTATTCGTTAGTACTGAAATTCGCTGCAAATATACCACTATATTTCGGAGTGGAGGCAAGGAATGCGTGTTTTTTCGGGGCAAATGCTTGTTTTTTCGCAGAAATCAAATAAATTTGCAGTTTGATAGTTATTAAGGGATAAGAACATCGTCGGATTTGAGAGCTAAATTCATCAACATATTCCTTGCGTGCGTGGTCGTGGCTTTGCTTACGGCTTGTTCTACGCATAAGGACAAGTGGATAAAC
>UQXW01000076.1 GCA_900545215.1 uncultured Bacteroidota bacterium | reverse complement strand
CTCGTCGTTTGGGATTGCAAAAGTACTACCTTTTCTAATTCCCACCAAATGTTTCAATAACTTTTTTCTCTCATTATACTTTAATGCATTGATACCCACTAAGAAAAATATTGCAATTTATTACCATGACACATTAGAAAACAGGTGTTTTCTACGGCTTTTCCGCAACAGTGGTAAAACTTCCGCTGTTTTCGATAGAGCCGCTTTTCACGTAGGATTACCTCAGTTCTTGTCCGCATCTTCCCAAAATTTTCTTTACTTCGTCTCTCATTGTTATGTACCACGTTTTACCAATATCCATAAAGCATTCAGTGCAAAGCAAATGCCTACATTACGGTGTCTGAAAACAGTAACGAAGCCGCAGTGAAAAAAGAACGGAAAGCAAATCAGGAAAATTCCCTTTGATTGCTTTCCGCACATTAACCAACAAAAAATTGTTCTCTTATTTTCTCAATCCGAGAATTTGTCTTGCTTCGTCCGATGTTGCAATCTCTCTTCCGAGTTCTTTTGCTATGCGAACGACTTTGGCAACCAATTCTCCGTTTGAAGCGGCTTTTACACCCTTGGACAAGTAAATGTTGTCTTCAAAGCCCACTCTTACGTTACCTCCCATTGCTATGGCTGTAGCAGCCATAGGGAAAGCGGCACGTCCCACTCCCGTTACCGTCCAAGTGGAACCCGCAGGAATTTGGCTGACCATCCATGAAAGGTTTCCTACTGTTGCAGGGGTACAACCCGGCACTCCCAAGACGAAATTGAACTGCATAGGATTTCCCGGTACTTCTCCCTTACGTGCCATGGTAAGGATAGTATCGAGATGTCCCATTTCGAAGCACTCATACTCCGGTTTGATTCCTTTTTCAATCATTCTCTTTCCGAAAGCACGCATTGTCGGCATGGTATTGTCGAAGATGTCATCTCCGAAATTGCATGTACCACAGTCCAATGTTGCCATTTCCGGAATAGGATTGGTATTCGTGGAGTCCAATCTTTCGTCAGGAGTCATTCCGACAGCACCTCCCGTTGAAGGTATGAGTATTACGTTCGGGCAAGCCTTGTATATGGCCTCTTCGCACTCTTGAAATCTTACATGACTTTGCGTAGGAGTTCCATCATCTTCTCTTACATGAAGGTGAACTATCGCCGCACCGGCATCGACAGCCGATTTGGCTTCGCGAACAATCTCCTCCACAGTGTAAGGCACCGCAGGATTTTGTTCCTTTGTTACTTCGGCACCGCATATTGCGGCTGTGATTATAAGTTTATCCATTTCGTTTTCTCCTTATTTGTTGTTTCTTTGGCATTTCTTAGGAACGACACAAGTGCCGCTTGCTCTGCAAACCACAATAGGTTCTGCCAACACATCTGCCGCCGAATCGGATATATCGGTTCTCGGAGCTATCACTTTTCTTGCCTCGAAAGTCATCTTGCGAGAAGTGTTGCCCACATGAGTTATCTCACCTACTGCTTCAATATAGTCTCCTGCGAAAACAGGTGCAAGAAATTCCACATTGTCGTAAGCACAGAACAAACCTTCATCGCCGTCTTGGATTATCAAAAGTTCCGTTGCCACGTCTCCGAACAAGTTCAACATTCTTGCTCCATCTACAAGATTTCCGCCATAGTGTGCATCATGAGCGGACATTCTCATTCTTATCATCGATTTTGCTGCCATAGTCTATTTTCTTTTTGTTTCGATTATACAAATATGTTCTCTATTATTCTCTTTCCCTTATCTTACGATGTAATCCACAAACAAATAAGGTGTCTTTATCGCTTCCGGAGCAAGGTGTTCCACACTCTCCTTCACCTCTGCAATAACCAAGTCTGCCGCTGTTGCCATCATAGGGTTGAAGTTTTGACTTGTTCCTCTATATATAAGGTTACCGTACTTGTCTGCCACGGACGCTCCGATTAAAGCCACGTCTGCTCTCAACGGAAGTTCCAACAAATATTCTTTTCCGTCAACTTCTATCTTTCTCTTACCTTCCTCTGCCAAGGTACCCAAACCTGTGGTCGTCAAAAAGCCGCCTATTCCGGCTCCACCTATCCTTACTCTTTCTGCCAAGGTTCCTTGCGGTACCAATTCTACTTCCATAGTACCGTCTTTCATCTTTTGTTCCGTTATAGGATTGGTTCCTATATGTGAAACAATACATTTTTTCACGCAACCCGAAGCTACCAACAAGCCCGAGCCGTATTCCGGATAAGAAGTATCGTTACAGATTATGGTAAGGTCTTTTTTGCCGGCCTTTACCATCGCTTCTATGATTTTGTTGGCACTTCCCACGCCGAGAAAACCGCCTATCATAACGGTTTGTCCGTCTTTAATCATTTCGACCGCTTGGTCGATTGTTATCTGCTTACTCATATCTTGATGTTTTTTTGTTTTTCATCGAAATTTAGAACATGCAAAAGTACTCGTTTTTTTTCACGTAAGCAAGAAATCCGAACGCTTTTCTGCTTCTTGGGACATGCTTTGGTAAGTTTTCCCTACCTTTGCAGTGTATAAACCGCAAAAATTACCGAAAATGTACACGGATAGTTTCATAGCCAACATAGAAACCGGCATAAAGAACAACTGGGATTTACCTGCTTTGAGCGATTACAAGAAAGAACCCATAACATACAGCGAAGTGGCGAGAAGGATTGCAAGATTGCACGTCTTCTTCAAGTCCGCAGGCATAGAACGAGGCGATAAAATCGTTATCTGCGGACGAAACTCCACTTATTGGGCAATATCCTTCTTTGCCGGCATAACATACGGGGCTGTGGCCGTTCCGTTGCTGCATGAATTCAAGAGCGACGCCGTTACCCACCTTGTCAATCACTCCGATGCGAAATTGCTTATCGTGGGCGATGTGGTTTGGGAGGGATTGAATGCCGATGAAATGCCCGGGCTGTGTGCAGCCATACAGATGCAGAACTTCGAATTGGTCAGCTGCAACGACGAGAACTACTGTCGGGCATACAACCTGATAGAAGAGAACTTCAAAGCCGCATACCCGCAAGGCTTCACCAAAGAAGACGTCGTCTATCAAAGAGATAAACTCGATGATTTGGCTCTGATAAATTACACTTCCGGTACAACATCCATGAGCAAAGGCGTAATGCTTTCCTATCGTGCCTTGTTGAGCAATTATATGTTCGCTTGCGAAGTTCTTCCGCATCTCACGGCCGGCATGAACGTTATTTCCATGTTGCCGATGGCACACATGTACGGCTTGCAGTTCGAAGTAATCTTCGAGTTCCTCAGAGGAATGCACATACACTTCCTTACACGTATTCCTTCCCCGAAAATAGTGGCAGAAGCCTTTTCAAGAGTAAAGCCCGACATCATAATATCCGTACCTCTCATCATAGAGAAGATTTACAAGACCAAATTGAAACCTTTCGCCGACAAAACCATTGTGAAAATGCTGCTTAAAACCCCTGTCATCGACGCAATTCTCAAAGAGAAAATACTCACAGCCTTGATGGAATCCTTCGGAGGACGGTTCTATGAGATAATCGTGGGCGGTGCAGCTTTGAACAAGGAAGTCGAAACGTTCTTGAAGAAAATCGGATTTCCGCTTACCATAGGTTACGGCATGACGGAATGCGGTCCGATAATCGGTTACGAAGATTGGTCGAAGCATCGCCTCGGTTCTTGCGGCAAAGCCGTACCGAGAATGGAAGTCAAAATAGACTCTCCCGACGAATGCAAAATCGTAGGTGAGATATTGGTCAAAGGCTCCAACGTCATGATGGGCTACTACAAGAACGAAGAAGCCACACAAGCCGCCTTCAAAGACGGTTGGTTGAGAACAGGCGACTTGGGCTTAAAGGACAAGAACGGCAACATATACATAAAAGGCAGAAGCAAGAACATGATACTCTCGTCCAGCGGTCAGAATGTCTATCCGGAGGAAATAGAAGACATCTTGAACAGCTTGGAATTCGTCAATGAAAGTCTCGTCAAAGACGATGAAGGCAAACTCATCGCCCTTGTCTTTCTCGATCAAGACAGATTGGACTCTCAACATATCTCCCCCAAAGAATACGACAACATATTGGAGGAAGTACGCCGTCAAGCCAACAGCCTTCTCCCCGCATACGAACAACTCTCCGCCGTTTACCTGCATGAGGAAGAGTTCGAGAAGACTCCGAAACGCAGCATAAAGAGATACCTCTACACCACAAAGAAATAACACTGCCTTTCGGCAGAGTAGTCTCACCTGTCGCCAAAGCCCGAAAACAAATCGCCGTTTCGTCGAGTACGAAACGGCGTAATAATTTTTTCTTTC
>UQXW01000075.1 GCA_900545215.1 uncultured Bacteroidota bacterium | reverse complement strand
AAAAAGGTCTTTTGGATTTATTACATAGGGTAAGAAAATAATGAGTTTTCAAATAAGTGCAGTTATTATTTTATTGGTATTTTATGGATGCTATTTTGGCAAAATGTTTATGACGAAGAAGCCTCTTCGGAAACAGGAGTGGAGCTTCCTTTCGAGGTTTACGGGAATGTCAGATATGTGAAAGTGAAAGTCAACGGAGTGGAGATGAAAATGATATTCGATACGGGGGCAAGCGGCGTGAGCCTTTCTCTGACCGAAGCAATCTTTCTTGAAAAACAGGGAAAGCTTACGGAGGACGACTTTCTCGGAAGCATGAATATGCGAACGGCAAACGGAGAAGTAAGCGAAGGAATGGTTGTTAATCTGAAAGAAGTGGAGTTGGCAGAAGGGCTTGTCGCAACAGACGTAACGGCAATAATAGTCGGCAACCTCGAAGCCCCGCTTCTCTTGGGTAATTCCGCACTTAAAGACATCGGTTCTTTTGAAATCGACGATGAAGCAAAAGTAATCAGGTTCAATAAATAAGAAATGGTACAATGAATTGCAGCATAGCAGTTTTTTCGATAGGCGACATCTGGCAAGGCGACAGCTTTCCCGAGGACTTCGTCAAGGAAATAAAAACCAAGAAACTCGATAACGAGTTTATATTCTGCCAGAAACGGGAAGGCGATTTGATGTACTACTCATGGAGTTGGCGGAACGAAACAATCGACAGGAGCATATTCGCATGCTACAACGGCTTCATGATAGACCTTAACGAAAAGGAATGTTTCCGAAAAATCGCATCTGATTTGCGATATATAGCCCTTGGGGATTGGAAAACAGTGCTTCCGAAAGCACAAAACTATCTTAGAACAAGCATTAAACTGATACCGCTTCCCATTCTGAGTTACGAGAAACCGGCAAGAAAGAAAACATTTCCGAAGTTCGACGCCAATGAATTGAGCAAATACACCGATACGAACTCAACTGCATTCGTAAGCAAAACCAGAATATCCGAACAAGATAAGGTTAATCTTCTTCCGCTTTTTGTAATCATGCTGATAATAGTAGTAGCAAACATTGTTTGGATATTTGTGCATATCTCTTCGCAAGAAAAAACACAACAAATCATTCCGGAAAGAAATATCGACCGACCGATATACACCACGAAACCGTTCCAAGAAGCAAACTACCTGCCGGCAAGTCCGAGAACGGAAACCAATGCTCGCAAGCAGGTGGAGAAGCCTGTCGATAAGAAAACACGAACTACTGCACCTATTGCAGACTCTCATGAAAACAGTGCAATTTTGCAAAACAAGTATTTTCTTTTAGAGTTGCAAGAAGCTATAAACGAGTTGAATAAATCTCTGCCGATAGAGGTTGAAGACGGTATTCGATGGGTGTTTACAAGTGTGCAAGGTCCATTCTGCGTGTCGCTTTATATGGTTTCGTATGAAGATGAAGAGGATTTTGAAGACTTGATCTCTGAAGCGAGAGAAAATATAAAGGCTATCATAAAATCAGCAGATAAAGACATGCTTGAGTTTTTTCAAGCCCTGTATAGGAACGGCTTCGGAGTCAAAGTTCAATACAAACTCGGAAACACATATGGAACCATTGATATAACCATCGATGCTCTGGAGTTGAAATCGATAATAGAAAGATAGAATAAAAAATAGTGATAAAAATGGAAGAAAACGATTTTGAAAATGCCCCCGCAAGGGAAGAAGCTTCGCTTGGCTTTTCGGCGAAAGGTCGAATAGGCAGAGGTTTATATTGCATTGCCTCTCTTATTTGGTTGATAGTTGCACAACTTAGTAGGATTGATATAGGTGATTCTGCAGTAGTTGGAGTGTTGGCGTTATTATATTGTGTGGTTTGGGTCTGGTGGATTTTGCAAGCAATCAAACGGTCGCATGATATAGGGCATAACGGTTGGTGGATACTTATACCGTTTTATACTTTCTACCTCTTTTTCGCCAAAGGAGAGCAGAAGCCGAACCGATACGGCAATCCGGTATAGTGAAAACAACTTCACCTGCGTCCTCCAAGTCTTACGAATCTTTCGTAAGACTTGGAGAATATTGTATTCGCATCATTCTCTGCTGAAATTGCCGAAAACTCCGGCGAACTCGACAAATGCGTTTGATTTTGCTTGAAATACTTGGCTATTTGTGGCAAAAGGCGTAAATTTGCATTCTGATTGCAGAAATGCGGGCAAAAACCGGAAGAATATTTGGTTTGATATACTACTATGATTATTGATTTTTCTATTTCAAATTTCCGTTCGATAAGAGAAATGCAAACTCTCTCATTCGAGGCAACCAATGACAAACATTTGGAAGAGTACTTTGTCATAAAGGTTGGCAAATACAGATTGTTGAAGATTGCAACAATTTTGGGAGCAAATGCTTCAGGTAAAAGCAATGTTTTGAAAGCATTCTATATGCTGCGAGAGTTGTTGCTCGAACCTTGTCAAAATAAGGAAAGTTCGATTGATTATGACAAATTTGCATTAGATGAAGAGTGTTTACAACGCCCCTCTGTCATGAAAGTGAACTTTATCGTAGGCGAATCTAAGTATATGTATGAAGTTGAGTTCGACAACAGAGTGGTTTATCATGAATTGTTGAAATGTCAACCGTTCGACGCTTCGAGAGAGCATTTGGTGTATGACCGCAGTACGAATAAGGAAAGCCTTGTGGCATCGATAAAATGGGGTGAGAGGTATCGCTCTGTGAAAAACACCGGAATTTTGTCGGGAAATCTTCTTCACAACCGAACACTCTTCGGAGCATACCAAAACAGCAATGTCGATATTCCGTGGATAAAAGAAATCTTGGATTGGATAAGGTCTTATTTTATGCCAATGATAACAGCATCGAGAGAACAAAGGTTGATGCAGTATGTAAGTCGGAGTGTTTTGAAAGGTGAAATTGGTAAACAGGATTTGCTTCGTCAGATTATCAAAGCCGATGTCGGCATTAACAACATCGATATCGAAGAAAAGAGAGAACCTCTTGATACAGATTTGGTGAATGCAATATTGCATTACGACAAAGCTCCGGCAGAATTAAAACAAAAAATCCGAACAGATCCCACAAGCACAATCTTAGATGTTCGCATGAGCCATACCGGTTATCAGAAAACCGTGCCGTTCGACTATTCGCAAGAGTCGGGGGGGACACAACGCTATTATGAATTATCCGGTCCGTTATTGGAGTTGATTGGTGGGTCTCATTTCCTTGCCATTGATGAGTTGGAATGCAGATTGCACCCCGACTTATACGAACATTTTGTTTTGACTTATATTAAAAATGCAAAGCGATCGCAGATTGCTATTACCACCCACATGAGAGAATTTCTCAGAGATAAGGATACATTCAGAGATGATGCCGTTTGGATAACCGAGAAATCGGATAAGGGTGATACCAATCTTTATTCGCTTGCCGACTTTGACACAGACAGCCTTCGCAAAGAGAACAGTCGCTATAACTTTTATAAGGCAGGAAGATTCGGAGGAATACCTCGTCTTGGAGATACATACGTTCAAATATCAAATGTTTCGCAAGATGAGTAGAGCAGCAGGTACGAAGATGGCTGGTAAACTTTCTGCCAAGAAGTCCGTTTGTGTCATTATCGATGGCAAAACTGAAGAATGGTATATTGAGAAAGTAAAAGAGCATTACCCGAACGGGAATATGAAAGAAACGAGTATTCAACCGAAATTACCGCATGAGAAAACCGTGAAAGACCTCTTCGATTTCGCCGAGGAGAAGATTGAAGAAGATTATAGCAAGGTCGTGCTGATTCTTGATATGGATACTGTTTTGAAAGATAATAAGGAGTTTGAGAAGTTCAAAACCTATTTTGGAGCATATCAAAAGTCGCTTGCCGGCAGTTTGAACCGTAGAAGTAAATATAGTTGGATGCAAAACCTGTTACTTGTAGTAAACAGTCCATGCCTTGAATTTTGGTACTTGTTGCATTTTTGCAAGACCACCAAGTTCTATTCGGATTACGATGACTTGAAGTCCGACTTGATAAAGTGCAAACTATTCGAGAATTACGACAAGAGCGAAAGGTATTATATGAACTATCCCGATATATTCACCAGACTTGGAGGCGTTGACGGAATCGAACGGGCTTGTCGCAATGTCATGCCGTTCGCAATCGATAAAGCAAAAGAGCAAGGTGTTTCGGAAATGAATAAATTCTTTCAACTCTTCAAAGAACCGGAATAAAGAGAAGTAGGGAGAAAAAGCAATCTTGGAGGAATGATTGTTTTCATTCGCCTGTGCTATTGTCGAATTGGCAAAACAAGAATATATACATCATTATTTC
>UQXW01000074.1 GCA_900545215.1 uncultured Bacteroidota bacterium | reverse complement strand
AGTTATGATAGATGAAATCTGCAAACTGAGGTAATCGCTTGTAGGTCTGTTTATGAACGACTATGCGAAGTCCAATACGTTGGTGAAACAAAGCTAAGTTATAGAGCCCTTGTACCGTTTTATAAAATGTCTTAGTCCCAACTATTCGATTGTGCTCTTCTGCAATATCCGCTCTTATTTGCTTCCACCATTATATTAAACACTTGAAATACCATGGCAAAGATACGAATTGTTTCCCTACCTCCGAAAAAGTACGAGACAAGCCCGCGGAAAGCCACTCTGTTTTCGTGAAACGGCGTTTCGAGAAAGAGATATTTGATGATACGAAAGTACTATGAAGAAATGCGGGAGAGTTTATTGCAGATAGAGGAAAAATGGTTACTTTTGCAAGAGCAATAGTGCGTAATTAAATAGTTATTAACCGTAAAAACCGTTTCAAAACGGGGAAAGGAGCAAAGGAAAAGACAGATTAACAGAGACTTTTGAAGTCCTCAATAAAGAGGATAAGACATAAATAAAGCGTTTGCTTAACTTTGGTCATGTGAAATTCCAGGAAAATTTTACAGGTTAAACCATCAAGGGTAAAGTAGAACGCTCACGAATGTTATTCGTGGGCTTTATCTATTTGATGGTTTAGGCAATTTCCTGGAGCCTCACATGACAAATACGGTAACAGTCCCACGTTTTTTTTGTGTCGCTCCGTAAGGATAGGCTTTATATATTTCAAGCGTCGTAGGGACTGAGGCAAAACAAGAAAATAAATATACACAATGAAGAAAATAGTTATAGCAATATCGATATTGATGATGTCGATTTCATGTGGCGAAATATTCGCCCAAAAAGATGGTTTTTCGCTGCACCTCAGTGGCGTATTCCCAAATGGTAAGTTCGGAGAATTTGGAGGTTTATTATTGGATTATGGCCCGGTGATAGATGGTGGAGCCGCATCGATAGGTTTCGGATTAGGCGTGAAATATCAGCGTTCCATATCTTTGGTTAAGAACCTTCGTGCCATGTTTGAAGCTGATATAATGTACAATCCATTGCAAGAAGAAATAAAAGATGCACTTGATGACCTTTGTTTCGAGTGGGATGGATCTATTTCTAGCAGTGTTAGCACATCGAAATATTTGAATATACCGCTAATGGCAGGTTTGAACTATTCTTTCGATTTGGCAGAAAAGATCAAGCTATATGGTGAGTTAGGGGTCGGACTTAATGTTCGGTTGATAACAAAGAATTCGATCGAAAAAGAATGCATATATTATTATAATGGTGTGGAGTATCCATATACCACAAAACTAGGGTTTGAATATAATCCAGCGGTCTCTTTTGCTTGTCAAGTCGGTGTAGGTGTTCTTCTTTCCGAGAAACTAAGCGTAGGCTTGAATTATTACAATCTTGCTTCAGCGAAGGTGAAAGGTACATATTATGAAGAAGATGGTGTAGCTGCTCATGGTAGATATGAAGAATCCTTAAATGGGTACGGATCGATTTCACCTTCAATGCTGATATTGAAAGTCGGTTATCACTTCTAAGCAATAAGTTTTGCTTTCCAAAGGAAAGGGATTTTAATTCTGAAAGACAAGTAGTAAGCCGAGGAAATATATTTTGCAATTATCACAAGGACGATCTACTCGATTTTTTTCGGAGTACTACTGTCAAACCACTATTGCAAGGACGTTGCGTGAGCAACGTCCTTTTTTGTGATGATTGTGGTATCTTGTAGCGTCGTGTTTGTCGAGTTTTAATAAGAGAAGAGAGGTAACAGGCATGGTGTATAACCTTTTACATCAATGTTATGTGATATCAATATGCAAACATTGGAGATTTGGTAACGGAAATAAAAAAAGAAGAGAGACGGTCTCTTTCGTCTCTCTTCGCTTCGTGGACTTTACTTATCGTAAGCAATAAAACGCTCTTCGACACGTAAGTTTTTCTTATTTTCTTGCTGCCAAAAGGAGTTCCAACATCTTGATTGCACTCTCGGCAATGATTGTTCCGGGTCCGAAGATTGCTGCGGCTCCTGCTTTGTATAGGAAGTCGTAGTCTTGCGGAGGGATAACGCCGCCGACAACTACCATGATGTCTTCTCTGCCTAATTTTTTCAATTCTGCGATTACTTGCGGTACCAATGTTTTGTGTCCTGCTGCCAAGGAGCTTACGCCCAAGATGTGAACGTCGTTCTCGACGGCTTGCTTTGCACTTTCGGCAGGGGTTTGGAACAATGGTCCCATATCAACGTCGAATCCGATGTCTGCATAACCTGTCGCTACGACTTTGGCTCCTCTGTCGTGCCCGTCCTGACCCATTTTGGCTATCATTATACGAGGTCTTCTTCCTTCTATCTTCGCAAATTCATCGCATAGTTCTTGTGCTTTCTTGAAGTTTGCATTGTCTTTTGTATCTGCACTGTACACGCCTGAAATAAGATTGATTTTTGCTTTGTATCGTCCGAAGTGTTTTTCCAATGCGTAGGAGATTTCTCCGAGTGAGGCTCTCTTTCTTGCACAGTCGATGGACATCTCCAATAGGTTGCCTTTGCCTGTTGCTGCAACGTTTGAAAGGGCTTCCAAAGCGGATTGCACATCTGCTTCGTTTCTTTCTGCTCTCAATTTAGCCAAACGTTTGATTTGGGCTTCTCTTACGGCTGTGTTGTCGATTTCCAATGTGTCGATTGTGTCTTCGTTCTCCAAGCGGTATTTGTTTACTCCCAAGATAGTGTCTTTGCCGGAGTCGATTCTTGCTTGTTTTCTTGCGGAGGCTTCTTCGATTCTCATCTTAGGAATACCGCTCTCGATGGCTGCTGCCATACCGCCGAGTTTTTCGACCTCTTGTATGTGTCCCCATGCTCTGTGGGCTATTTCGTGTGTTAAACTTTCCACATAGTAGCTTCCTGCCCATGGGTCGACATTACGACAGATGTTCGTTTCTTCCTGCAAGTAGATTTGTGTGTTTCTTGCGATACGTGCGGAGAAGTCGGTCGGCAATGCGATGGCTTCGTCCAATGCGTTGGTATGCAAGGATTGTGTGTGTCCCAAGGCTGCTCCCAAGGCTTCGATACAGGTTCTTCCTACGTTGTTGAAAGGGTCTTGCTCTGTCAATGACCAACCGGAGGTTTGGCTGTGTGTTCTCAATGCAAGGGATTTCGGATTTTGCGGGTTGAATTGTTTTACCAATTTTGCCCAAAGCATTCTCGCAGCTCTCATCTTTGCAATTTCCATGAAGTGGTTCATGCCTATTGCCCAGAAGAATGACAAACGCGGTGCAAATTGATCAACGTTCATTCCTGCATTTATACCGGCTCTGATGTATTCCAATCCGTCTGCCAAGGTGTATGCCATTTCTATGTCGCAGGTTGCTCCTGCTTCCTGCATGTGGTATCCGGATATGGATATGGAGTTGAATTTCGGCATATTCTTTGAGGTGTATTCGAATATGTCGGCAATGATTTTCATCGATGGTTTAGGAGGATAGATGTAGGTGTTACGAACCATGAACTCTTTCAAGATGTCGTTTTGTATGGTTCCCGACAACTTATCCTGAGAAACGCCTTGCTCTTCTGCCGCTATGATGTAGAATGCAAGTATCGGCAATACGGCTCCGTTCATTGTCATGGATACGGACATCTTATCCAACGGAATTTGGTCGAATAGGATTTTCATATCCAATATGGAGTCCACTGCTACTCCGGCTTTTCCTACGTCGCCTACAACTCTTTCGTGGTCGGAGTCGTATCCTCTGTGTGTAGCCAAGTCGAATGCAACGGAAAGTCCTTTTTGTCCTGCTGCTATGTTCCTACGATAAAATGCGTTTGATTCTTCGGCTGTGGAGAAACCTGCGTATTGACGAATTGTCCACGGTCTCATGACGTACATGGTGGAATAAGGTCCGCGAAGGTTCGGTGCTATACCTGCGGCATAGTTCAAATGTTCCATTCCTTCAAGGTCAGCCTTTCCATATACCGGCTTGACCGGTATTTGTTCCGGTGTCAGCCATGATTTGTTGTTGCCGACAGCCTTTTCCCATTCCTCGAAATCTGTTGCCGGAGCAACGGACTTGAAGTCGATGTTTGTGAAATTTGGTCTCATTTATCAGAAGTATTTATTATTATTCAATACCCGAAGATAACACCGCCGATATGCTTAACGGCGTTATCAGTCTGCAAAATTACTTCTTTTCTTTGAACCTGCCAATAAAAACGGCATAAATATGCGTTCGATTTGTGTCTGATAGGTTCGGCTTTTGAGAAGAGCGGAAATAAACAAGGATTTTTTACATGTATGGAGGCTTTATTCCGCTTGACGATGCAATATGTCGATTTGTTTTGCCGTTTCAACAAATTAAACATAAAGAAATATGTATGCTTGGCGTTCCGGAGTACGGATTTGTTCCGTAAGGTGTGTTTTTACTTTTTTACTTTTTTTGCTGGTATTGCAGTATGCTTCTACTGTGTTTGCTCAACAGGAGAGCGTGCGTCGTCAGACAGTCGGTGTGGTATTAAGCGGAGGAGGAGCAAGGGGCGTTGCGCATCTTGGTGTTTTGAGAGCGTTGGAAGAGGCACAGGTTCCGATTGATTATATATGCGGAACATCTATGGGGGCGATAGTCGGTGGTTTGTATGCCGCGGGTTATTCGGTTGACGAGATAGAGAAAATTTTTTTCTCGGAAGAGTTTCAATATTGGCTGACGGGTAAGATTGAGGAGGATTACGTATATTATTATAAGGTAAAGCCGCCTGTGCCGACGGGTTTGACGGTTTCGTTTGATGTGGATAATAATTTTTCCGTTCAACTACCTACGAGCATAATCAATCCTGTGCAGATGGATTATGCTTTCATGGAGATTTTTTCTCCTGCCACAGAGGCTTGCGAGCGGGATTTCGATAGTTTGATGATACCGTTCTTTTGTGTCGCTTCGGATATAGAAGACAATAAAGCAAGTGTGAGAAAGAACGGAGATTTGGGACCTGCGGTGCGTGCTTCCATGACTTTTCCGTTTGTGTTTTCTCCTATAAAATTGGACGGCAAAATAATGTTTGACGGCGGCATGTACAATAACTTTCCGTCCAAGGAACTTTTGAAGACTTATCATCCTGATATTATAATAGGGGTGAAGGTCGCCGGTAATTACCAACATAATACTTCTGAGTACTCGGAACGCAC
>UQXW01000073.1 GCA_900545215.1 uncultured Bacteroidota bacterium | reverse complement strand
TTGTTGTTTCCGAATACCAATGCAATATTTCCCAAAAAGCCTCTTCTTTCATTGTTTGGTTGAATTATCTGTTTATGCTTATTCTCTTTGATGTTATTCCGTCGTTGGAAACTATTCTGATTACGTAAGCTCCGTTTTGAAGTCCCGAAGTTTCGATATTCAAAGTATTATTTCCGTTTTGAAGATTTACATCGCCGAGATGTATTACTTCTCTGCCGAGCAAATCCACCACAGAGATATTCGCTTTAGTCGATTGCAATACGGAAATCTCCAAATTCAACATATCTTGTGCAGGATTAGGATAAACCAAGGTCTGAAGTATCACGCCTTCCGCTTCCTCCAAGCCCGACAGGGATAGGAGTTTCAAATCGTATATTGCACTTGCTCCGTAAGAGTTCGGTCCTCCGTTTACCAATCTTTTACCCGTGCCGTCATATACTTGGTGCTTCGTTCCTCCATCTCCGTAAGCGTCTGTTACCTCGAATATGTAACAACCGATTTCATTTACAGGTATTTCAATGGTATCTCTTTTGATCGAATTTCCGGTATATCTCTTTTGCTCGATGATTTCTCCTTGTGCGTCTCTGAAAGTCCAGCCTGCTTCAGAAGCATATTTGTCTGTTTGAATTATTATCTTGAACTTATCTCCATTGCCTTCGGCAGGTCTTTGTTTCTTTATTCTGGCGGATTTCGCTTCATCTTGAACGGAAACGCCATTGGCTGTAAGAATTTTTGCCGTAACGGTGGTATTGGAGCCTACGTTTGCAAGCACATTGGGTAATTGTACGTATTTTGCCTCATCTGTGGCAATATTACCTGTCCAAGAATAGGTTTGAGCTGCAGAAAGGTCGGAAGAATATTCTATATCCATTGTCGTCAATGCTTCTCCGCCCGTATTGTAAACGAATAAATAAGGCATGACTTCTTCGGAACAGCCGTAAATATTAACAGCCGCAGCTTCGGAAGAACCGACAGAAAGAAGAGGACGTTCTCCTATGATGGAAGGTACGCATTTAGTACCTGTGTAAATCTCTTGTTTATCCTTTGTAACAAATACCACTACGTTCAAATGGTTCAATTTTACGATTGCATCACTCATGTAGCTCGGCAAATCGCAGGTATAAGTTCTTTGAACGAGTGTTCCTTGCGGAATGACACCTTCTTCCACGGAAACGGTATCCCCCCATTGACCTGTCAAAAGGTGTCTCAACATGTGCATGTGGATATACTTCCCGTCGGAGGTTACCTGTGAAGGATTGGCAGAAGCTCCCGACTGAGGACCTATTATGCTGTCCTGTAACAAAGCGACATTTATAAGATTCATTCCCGTCTCTGCATCGGCGGTGTAATAGGCTTCAACGTTTACGGTCAACGTACGGGTTGCGGCATCGATGGTTGCTTGGGCTGCGACATTCACAAAGGACGACATGGCTTGGATTTGATTTCCCGCATTTACGAACCTATCTCTGCCCAATGCCGTTGCGGTTCCGCCGAAACGATGTCTGTTCACCGTTCCGGAAGGATAGCTGTTCAAACCTGTTTGATTGGCTATTGCATTTCCCCATTGAGTGGTGTACATGGCGGCATATACTCCCTGATGTATGTTTATGCCGAATACCCTGCCCGGATTGGCTTCTTCATACTCTCTGACTATTCTATGTCCGTCGGGACAATAGCCGCAATTAACTCCGGTGAACTCTTCAATGATTACATTTCTGTTGGAAGGTTCCGTGGAAACGAACTGAGGTGTTTGTGCTGTTGCATTAAAGGCTGCAATCAAACCACAAACCGATAATAATAACTTTCTCATCTCGAATACTGTGTTTGTTAATGAATTATTTGACCTCGCAAATATACGGATATTTTTCGGAATAATAGAATGCTTGAAAGGAATTTTGTACCTTTGCCATTTGAAAGCGTGAGGGAATATATCAAATGCACTATACAAAACAAGGTGAGATACTTCGTACAATAAACTCTCCCGATGACATAAAATCTTTATCCGAGGAGCAACTTGTTCGATTATGCAAGGAGCTTAGAGAATATATCATAGGTGTTTTATCCGAAAATCCGGGGCATTTGGCCTCAAGTCTCGGCACGGTTGAGTTGACCGTGGCTTTGCATTATCTTTATGATGTTCCGAATGACAGCCTTGTTTGGGACGTAGGTCATCAGGCTTACTCGCATAAAGTGCTTACAGGAAGACGAAACGAGTTTGAGAATATCCGAAAATTGAACGGTTTGAGCGGTTTCCCGCGACGAGATGAGAGTAAATACGATTCGTTCGGGGCAGGTCATGCTTCGACTTCCATATCGGCGGCCTTGGCAATGGCGATTGCAGACAGGCTGAACGGCAGGAACAATCATCATATAGCCGTCATAGGAGACGGCTCGATGACCGGCGGCTTGGCTTTCGAGGCTCTGAATCATGCAGGAAGTACCGATGCCGATGTTTTGATTATTCTGAATGACAACGGCATTTCCATAGACAAACAGGTCGGAGCATTGAGCCGCTATCTGACAAAGATAACTTCTTCCGCTGCCTATAATCGTTTGAAAAACAAGATATGGAACCTCATGGGCGGCAATACCGATGCCTACACAAGGCACAAAACCATCTTCAAAAAGGTGTCCTTTGCTACCAAAAGCCTCTTTTCGGGCAAGAGTAACTTCTTCGAGGCTTTGAACATACGGTATTTCGGTCCGATAGACGGCAACGATGTACATACTCTTGTACATACTCTCTCTGATTTGAAAAGCATAAAGGGTCCTAAGCTGCTGCATATCATAACAAAGAAGGGCAAAGGTTTGGATGCCGCCGAAAACAATCCCACAACTTATCATGCCCCGGGCGTATTCGACCCGTTGACAGGTGCGTTGCCTAAGAAAGATACTGTCTCCGCTCATGCACCGAAGTTCCAAGATGTATTCGGAGAAACGCTTTTGGAATTGGCACGCAAGTATGAAAATATTGTAGGCATAACTCCTGCAATGCTCACAGGTTGCTCCATGACAAAGTTGCAAAAGGTCTTCCCGAACAGAACATTCGACGTCGGCATTGCCGAAGCACACGCAGTATGTCTTGCGGCAGGCTTCGCAACCCGCGGAATCATACCCTTCTGCAACGTATATTCCTCCTTTATGCAAAGAGCCTACGACCAGATTATACACGACATAGCCCTTCAGAAGCTGCATGTCGTCCTCTGTCTCGACAGAAGCGGTCTTGTAGGCGAAGACGGAGCGACTCATCATGGAGCATTTGATTTGGCGTATTTGAGATGTGTGCCTAATCTTGTGATTGCGGCTCCTGCAGATGAGCATGATTTGAGAAACATGATGTTTACAGCCGTTCATACTCCCTGTCCTTTCGTTATCCGCTACCCAAGAGGCAATGGCTATCTGCCAAAATGGCGGAATGAGATGCAGATAATGCCAATAGGAAATGGGAAAAAGGTGAGAGGGGGAAAGGAAGTGGCAATCCTTACGCTCGGTACGGTCATTCATCTTGCCGAACAGGCTGCAGAGGTGCTTCATAACCGCGGAATCGAGGTTGCATTGTACGATTTCAAGTTTCTCAAGCCCTTGGATAAGGCTCTCGCAAATGAGGCTTTGGAAGCTCATAAGTATATAATCACTCTCGAAGATGGCTGCATTACAGGCGGATTTGGTTCGGAAATAGCTGAGTATTCCTGCGAATGCGGCTTCGGAAAGGAGGTGAAACGTTTGGGAATTCCGGATAATTTCATCGAACAAGGTACTGTTTCCGAATTGCAAAAATTGTGTCATTTCGATGTAGAAAGCATCGTTCAAACGGTGATAAGCCTCATAAACAACGGTGACTAAGTCTTTGTATAAGTGTTCGTAATCTATTTCCGGGCTATGCTGTCCGGTCAAACATGAATGGGGATAAGTACGACTTAGTCAACTTTTTTCTAATATAAGATTTCAAGGTTGTCAACCCAAATCGGGAAATTCGCTATTTGAACTTACGGACAATATGCAGCGATAAAACTTATACCATTGCGGCTTTTTTGTAACTTTGCCCTTTCTTAGATTGTCATGAAAAACATTTTGGTGATTTATACGGGCGGAACCATCGGCATGGTCAAAGATAAATCGACAGGGGCTTTGCATCCTTTCGATATGAAGAAGATTTACGAGGCTCTGCCTGTGTTGCGAGAATTGGAATGCCGTATCGATACGATTCAATTCGACCCTATAATAGATTCTTCCGATATGAATGCGGAGGTGTGGTTGCGGCTTGCTGCCTTAATCGGAGAAAAGTACGACAGCTATGATGGTTTCGTTGTCCTGCATGGCACGGATACGATGAGTTATACGGCATCTGCGTTGAGCTTTTTGTTGGAAAATCTTGCCAAACCGGTCATCATAACCGGCAGTCAGTTGCCTTTGGGTATGATTCGTACCGATGGCAGGGAGAATATCATTTCTGCCGTGGAAATTGCAGCCAATGAACAAGTGCCGATAGGGGAAGTATGTATTTTCTTCGAGAATAAATTGTTCCGAGGTAACAGAACGACCAAGTTCAACGCCGAACATTTCGAGGCTTTCTATTCCGGAAATTATCCTTCTTTGGCAAAAGTCGGAATAAACATCATATATAAGCAACATCTCCTACGTTCGATAAGTTCCGAACCTTTGAAGGTTTACGGGAAAATGTGCGACAAGGTGATAATAATAAAGGTGCACCCTGCCTTGAAAAAAGAATATCTCGAGACTTTTCTTTCCATCGGAGATTTACGGGGGGTTATCTTGGAAACATACGGAAGTGGTAATGCTCCGACGGCTGATTGGTTTATAAATACGGTGAAACATACTATCGAAAGGGGCATTGTCGTTCTTAATGTAACCCAATGCAAAGCCGGCAGTGTGGTAATGGGTCATTACGAAGCGTCGAGGGAGTTGTTGAACATGGGTGTTATCTCAGGAGGAGACATAACAACGGAAGCAGCTTTGGCGAAATTGATGTTCGTATTGGGCAATTACGATGATGAACAGGAGATAAGAGAGAAACTGCAAGCCGATTTGCGTGGAGAGGTAACGAAAAGCATTTTGTAGATGGATTATGCCGATATTTTCAAGAGGTTTTCCTCTTTGAATATTCTGATTGTTGGAGATGTAATGGTCGATTCCTATTGGTGGGGAAAGGTAGAACGTATTTCTCCGGAAGCTCCCGTGCCGGTTTGTTCCGTTAAGAAGAAAGAAAACCGCCTCGGAGGAGCTGCCACGATTCGATGATTT
>UQXW01000072.1 GCA_900545215.1 uncultured Bacteroidota bacterium | reverse complement strand
AGCCTGCATTCCCATATACCTACGGCTGCCGCAATGACAAATGCGGAAGAGCTGTTATCGACACAGTAAGGAAACTTAATTTTGTCATTTTTTACGAAGAAAGCTACGCAATCTCTGCGTAGCTTTCTTTTTAGTCGGTAAATCTTCTCTCGCTTATTTAGAGGAAGATTGCGAACTCGAACTTCAGTTTTGAAATCCTCATTTCTTCATAGTCGGTAGCTGGAATGCTGCCATTTCCAAGCATTGTGTAATATGCGTTTTTGACCGGCGAGAAATGATACGAAGCATTTAACCAAATTCTATGCTTTGTGCTGATTTCCAAGCCGGCTCTCAGGAGAAATTCCGGTATAATGCTGTTTTTGAAAGACAAGGCATTACGTCCGTTTACGGTAGAGAATGTAGGTTCATCGTAAAAATTTATTTCCTTTTTGAAATTCACCAATGCACTTGCCCCAAGTCCGGCAAGTAATTTGACATTCTCCACTATCGGGAAACGGAAATTGGCAATCAAAGGTATATCGAGCTGATGTACATAGACCGAAGTGCCGCTTGAACCATATGCGAGAGTTGTTGTATTGTTAATCAAGTCAGGAACATAATAGGCATCTCTGTATGAAAGGTAGGTGTTAAGGTAGCTTGGTTCCAATGATAGCGAAAATCCGGCATTAAAGGCATAATCATACTTCAAAGACAGACTCGTAACAAAGGCATTGGAAAGATTAAATCCATCGGTATTGTTCATAAAGTCAGAATAAGACTTCACAATCGGGAAGCTGCTTCCGCCTATACCGATTCCGAACGAATGTTTTTTGAAATCCTGCGACACCGCTGTGAATACACAAGTCAAAAGTGCCAATGTTGCAAATGCTTTTTTCATATAAAAATGTTTTTCTGTCGGAGTTCTTGGAATATTTATTGATTAAGCCGACGGCATTGCAAGAACTCCATAACAAAGCCGTCGAATGTTTTTTTACACCGCAAAGATATGATAATATCTCAAACCAACAAAATAATTTCAGAGTATTTTCAACAGAAAACTCGATTTATTGTTGATTATTTATTCTCATGTAGTGATTTCTTTTACTTAGAGCAGTAATCCTTTGCTTGAAAATGAGAGAAACATGGCGAGTATATTCGCTTATGACAGCCTGATTGAAAGTTTATTTTGAAGACTCGGAAAGCTTTGTGAGTATAATGCCTTAATACCTCTAAATCACGGTTTTACCATAAGGGCGTTTCAAGAAAATAAAAGGGCGAAAGAGAAAATCGATTCGGTGAAAGCAATTCACATAATAAGGACTTCTTATAAATGAGGCATTTTTGCCATTGTTTGAATGAGGATTTGTGTTTGAGTATTTGAAGATGGAGTTTTCGAGAAGATTTGTTTGGAAATATGAATTTCGGCAGCATAGGTAAGGATTTTACATGAGAAAAGCGAAAAGGCATTTTGCGGAAAATTTCTTGTGTCGGAATGTCTTAAACAGTGGATTTCGGTCATTTAATCGGGAAATTGCGGATTTCAACCGGCAAGGACATTTTACACGGATTTTGTTTTGGCGAATTGTGTTGAGTTTTTTGCGGTTTTTTCTGCAAGTCTGTTTTTTATTCGGAGCTTTTCGATTTTTTTGCGAGAAAATTTTCCGCACATATTTTCTCTTTGGAATTTTCCGAGATGGTCGGATTTATAGGTAAATCCTTGGAAAATACGACTAAATCGACCTTAGGATTTTCGGAACCCTTTTTGGAACATAATTGCTATTATGTAAAGTAGAGAGGAACGAAACAAAGAAAAAAAGGAAGTACTGCCTCTCGGCGTACTTCCTTCGTAAAAGGAAAACTTATCTTGAATTTCGTAATTATTTTTGCTTCAACTTTGCGTCGATTTCCTGATATTCCGCTTTCATCTGCAAAAGCGAATAGATGTTTCTCAACGCTTTCAAACTTTGAAAATCGTTTGGCTTGGTCTCCAATACCTTTTTGAAGTTCGGAATTGCTTTCTTGAAATATTCGAATGCTTCATTTTTCATTTTGTCGTATGCTCCGGTCATGTCATCCAAAGGAACTTTTTCGGCTTCTTTCAATGTTGCAATTCCTTTGTTGAAATATGTCGAACCAAGTCCGAGGTAAGCATCTGTTTGGTCTGCTTTCAATGAAAGAGATTTGTTGTAGTATTCTTCGGCTTTTGCCATGTCATCGGCATCTCTGTATATACCGCCCACATAGTTAAGGATTTCCGGATTTTCCGTTCCCATGGCAAGCAAAGATTGTACCATTTTTTCGGCTTCTTCCTTGTTTCCGACTTGTAAGTAAGCTCCTCCCAAAAGGGCTTTCAACTGTATGTCTTTCGGAAGGACTTTTACTCCTCTTTTCAAGACGTTTATGGCTTTATCTTTCTCACCTGCCGCATTGTTGGCTACGTAAAGATTTATGTAAGCCTCTTTTTCGCTTGTTCCGGCTTTAACCAAGTCTCTGTATATCTCGACTGCTTTGTCTTTTTGCTTCAATGCATCGTAGCTCATCGCCATAACGAGTTTTGCTTTCTCGGTTACTTCCTTACGACCGCAAAGCGTGGAGGCCTTGATGACCCTTTCAAACAAAGGTATGGCTTCTTCATATTTGCCGCTGTTGAATACGTCTATGGCTCTTGTGAGTTGAACACCGGAAATAAAGGTTAAGGCTCCGTTGGACGTGGTTATGAACTCGTTTGTGCCTGCTGCCTTTTCCAATTCTATTGATTTAATCAAAGCATTCTCCGCTTTGTCTGCCAATTCGTAGATAGGAACGTCCACTTTTTGCTTTTTAAGCAATTTTTGGTCTTTCGGGTCTTCGGATTGGGATAGTTCGACGAACTTGGAGTATATCAAGCCGGCGTAATTCCATGTCTTGGCATCGTCTTTCGTCTTTTCATGCACGCAAGCCTCCTCTATGTTTGCCATTGCGTTCTTCCACCTGTCGTTTTTCATGTCGGAGTAGGCACTCTGTACCTTCATCGTTTGTGCAGAAGCGCCCATCGTAGCGGCGAGCAATGCTGCAAATATGATTTTTCTCTTCATCGTATTGATTTTATTGTTCGTTTGTTGTTTCTTCTAACGAAGTGCTTTCATCGTTTATTGTTTCCTCTTCGTCTTCTTCCTTGCTTATTTCTGCTACTGAGGCTATGGCATCGCCGGATTTGATGTTTATCAACTTCACTCCCTGTGTGGCTCTGCCCAAAACCCTCAAATCGGAAACGTGCATTCTTATCGTCAATCCGGAACGGTTCATTATCATCAGGTCGTCCTCATCGCTTACCTCCTTGATGGCGACCAAATCTCCCGTCTTCTCGGTTATGTTAAGTGTTTTAACACCTTTGCCGCCCCGATTGGTGATTCGATACTCTTCCAGCTTGGAACGTTTTCCGTAACCGTTCTCCGAAACGACAAGGATGTCGCTCTCTTCGTTGGCAACCACCATTCCTACAACTTCGTCTTTTTCATCAGCCAAAGTGATTGCCTTCACACCGGCAGCACCTCGTCCCATCGGTCTGACGGTACTTTCGTTGAAACGAATACATTTACCGTTCTTCGCCGCTATAAGGATTTCGTCTTTGCCGCTTGTGAGCCTTGCTTCAAGCAATTCATCACCCTCTTTGATGCCGAAGGCGATTATACCGTTTGTTCTCGGACGCGAGTATGCTTCAAGAGTGGTTTTCTTTATCTGACCTTTCTTCGTACACATCACGATGTAGTTGCTGTTCACGTAATCCTTGTCTTTAAGGTCTTTTGTCGTAACGTGTGCCTTTATACAGTCGCCGTCCTCTATGTTGAGAATGTTTTTAATCATTCTGCCTTTCGTTGTCTTCGTTCCCTCCGGAAGTTCGAACGCTCTGAGCCAGTAACACTTTCCTTTCTCGGTGAAGAAGAGAATATAATCGTGCATCGAAGCCGTATAAACATGTTCTATGAAGTCTTCATCTCTTAAAGCTCCTCCCCGACTGCCCTTTCCGCCTCGGTTCTGTACCTTATACTCCGACAAAGGCGTGCGTTTGATGTAACCCATGTGGGAAACGGAAACCACCACTTCCTCATTGGCAATCATGTCCTCTATCCTGAAATCGGAAGAAGAGTATTCTATCTGCGACAAACGCTCGTCTCCGTACCTCTCTTTTATGTCAACAAGTTCGTCTTTGACCACCTGCATCAACACATCGTGGTTTTCCAATATCTCTTTGCAACGGGAAATAAACGCCGAAAGTTCGTTGAACTCGTCTTGCAGCTTTTGGCGTTCCAATCCTGCCAACTGACCGAGCCTCATTGCAACGATTGCAGCCGCTTGAATTTCGGAAAAACCGAACTGTTCCTGCAAACGACTTTTCGCTTCGGCTATCGTGGCGGAGTTTCTTATCAAAGAGATAATCTCATCGATGAAATCCAACGCTTTCAACAAGCCTTCGACGATGTGCATTCTCTCTTCCGCCTTACCCAACTCGAACCTCGTCCGTCTCTCGACCACAATCTCTCTATGCTCGACGAAACACTCTATCATGTCTTTCAGGTTAAGCAACTTCGGCTTACCGTTCACGAGGGCTATGTTGTTAATCGAGAAAGACGATTGAAGCTCGGAGTACTGATAAAGTTTGTTCAGAACAACGTTGCTCATCGCATCGCGTTTTAACTTATAAACAATCCTGATACCGTCCTTATTACTCTCGTCCTTTATCCTCGAAATACCCTCAATCTTTTTCTCTTCCACCAAAGAGGCTTGGTGTTTAATCATATCGGATTTGCAGACCTGATAAGGCACAGAGGTAACAACAATCTGCTCGGCGTCCGAATGCTTATCCTGCTCGAAGTGGGCATTTCCCCTTATTACGACCTGTCCTCTTCCAGTATGGAAAGCACTCCTCACTCCGTCATAACCATAAATTACTCCACCTGTCGGAAAGTCCGGAGCCTTGATGTACTGCATCAATTCATCGATCGTAATATCCTTATTATCTATATAAGCAATTATGGCGTTGATTGCCTCCGTCAGATTGTGCGGAGCCATATTCGTGGCCATACCCACAGCGATACCGTTCGTACCATTGACCAGAAGATAAGGAATTTTGGCAGGCAACACAGTCGGTTCCTGCAAACTGTCATCGAAGTTATTTGTGAAATCGACCGTATCCTTATTTATATCCGCCAACATCTCCGAAGCAATCTTCGACATCCTAGCCTCGGTGTAACGCATCGCAGCAGGCGGATCCAAATCTATCGAACCGAAGTTACCTGATGCGAGAGATGGGTTGAAGCCCGTACACCGGAGAA
>UQXW01000071.1 GCA_900545215.1 uncultured Bacteroidota bacterium | reverse complement strand
ACATGAGGATTTATCGGACTTTTGCCCAAGAAGAACGTTCGTAACACCGTTCGTTAGATGATTTTCATTCGGAACAGATTGAACAACAGACTGAGAAAAAAGCTCGGCATTCTAACTTCACCGGAATATTTTTTCGCTAATTTTGCAACCATAACGAATGGTCTAACCGATAAGTTGCATTTGTAAGTGGAACTCAGTATATTTTAGTTCCGGTTTGTCCTAAATCAATCCCACCCCTTTATATTTACTCTTCTTCTCTCGGTTGAATAATCAAGCCCCATTCCCTTTTGGTGGCAGTCTTGCCGACAAGTTTGATATGTTCCACCGCATAACGTTCGCAAGGGTGAAGTCCTATCACATCGACTACGCCGTCGCATACTTTCAAGACGACTTTATTCTGATTGTAACCGTTTTTTTGTTTCCATTTATGGGTGAACATTTCTTCCGGTTTTTGAGGTTTGTAGTTCGGACAGTCGTATTCATGCACCAAAACGCAAAAAAGTTCTTTCCATTTGGTATCCTTATATGTCCAAATGCGGAAATAGTTCAGGTTGGAATAGTCTCTGTTCACCGTCATGAACGAAATCTCATCTCCTCCGTCGCCGTCCAAATCTCCTTCGTTGACAAGAAAATATACTCCTAAGTCGCCGTCCAACTTCAGAGGCGTAAGTTCATCGTTATCGGAAAAAAGAGTTGTTGCACTCTCGTATAAGTTCTCGGGAAAGCCGTCCCCATCAAAATCTCCCCGTATGCTGAAACGTGAAGCCTCCGTTTTGTTCCACTTCCATTGCGAAGGGTCTCTGTCATCGACAATGACATCCGTCCAAGGCTTCAAAGCCTCCGATTGTGCCTTTGCCGTAATGCCGCAAAATGCCGCAATAACCAATAAAATGTATAGTTTCTTCATCTCTTTGTGTGCTTAATCGATATCTTCGTAACGTAAATTCTGTATGATATATTCTTGTCTTTCCGCAGAATTGGAACCCATGAAGAAAGAAAGCACTTCGCTCACTCCGGATTCTTTGTTCAGTATTATGGGGTCTAATCTCATATCCTTGCCTATGAAATGGCGGAACTCGTCAGAGGAAATCTCTCCCAATCCTTTGAAGCGGGTAATCTCCACATTGCCTCTTAACTTTTCTGCGGCATCGTCTCGTTCCTTTTCGGTGTAACAATACATGGTTTGTCTCTTGTTTCTGACGCGGAATAACGGCGTTTGCAAGATATAAACATGTCCAGCCTTGACCAAATCGGGGAAAAACTGCAAGAAAAACGTCATAAGCAACATTCTGATGTGCATTCCGTCCACATCTGCATCGGTTGCTATCACAACGTTGTTGTATCTCAAATTATCCATGTCCTCATCTATATTGAGGGCACTGTGCAAAAGATTAAGTTCTTCGTTGCGATAAACGAACTCTTTGCTCTCTCCATACGAGTTTTTGGGCTTTCCCCGCAATGAAAACACGGCTTGCGTGTTTACGTCCCTGCTCTTGGTTATGGAACCGGAAGCCGAGTCTCCCTCGGTTATGAAGAGAGTGGATTCCAACCGCCTTGCATCTTTGCTGTTGTAGTGAACCCTGCAATCACGCAGTTTTTTATTTGTGAGGCTTACCTTTTTTGCACTTTCTTTTGCCAACTTTCTTATATTCTGCATGCCTTTCCGCTCCTTCTCGTTGCGAAGGATTTTTTGCAGAATGGCCTCTGCCGTCTCGGAATTTATATGCAGATAATCGTCCAAGGTCTTGCGAACGACATCTCCTATGAAGGTTTTCACCGCCATGCCGCTTCCGTCCGGCTTCATGTTTGTCGAACCGAGTTTTGTCTTTGTCTGTGATTCAAATACTGGTTCTTCAATTCTCAAACTTATGGCAGCCACCAACCCCTGCCTGATGTCGGAAGGTTCGTAGTCTTTCTTGTAAAAGTCTTTCAAGACTTTTACCAACGCTTCCCTGAATCCCGAAAGGTGAGTGCCGCCTTGTGTGGTGTTTTGACCGTTTACAAATGAGTAATGCTCCTCCGTGAGAACCCTGTCGGAGTGTGTGAACGCAAATTCAAAGCCTTCTTCGCTCAGATGTATAATCGGGTATAAGCCGTCCGCCTCATTCATGTTGCTTGCCAGCAAATCCAACAAGCCGTTCTTGGAAAAGAATTTCTTTCCGTTATATACAATGGTAAGACCTTTATTAAGACAGGCATAATGCCAAATCATCTTTTCGATGTATTCGTCAATGAAATGATAATTGCCGAATATCCTTTGGTCGTTATCCGGAATGAATTCTATGCAGGTACCGTTTTCCAATTTGGAATTCTCTATCGGACGATTTTCAACCATGTTTCCTCTGCTGAACTCCGCCACTTTTGTTTTTCCGTTTCTCACGGATTGGACTTTGAAGTAAGAAGACAAGGCATTAACCGCCTTTGTGCCGACACCGTTCATGCCGACGGATTTCTGGAATGCCTCCGAATCGTATTTCGCTCCCGTATTCATCTTGGAAACACAGTCGACCACTTTCTCCAAAGGTATTCCTCTTCCGTAGTCCCGCACTCTCACGAGTTTGGTATCGAAGTCCACATCGACCTCTATACGCTTTCCGCTTCCCATTGCGAACTCATCGATGGAGTTATCTATGATTTCTTTCAGCAAAACATAGATTCCGTCATCTGCCGACGCTCCGTCCCCCAACTTACCTATGTACATACCGGGACGCAAACGTATATGCTCGTGCCATTCCAAAGACTTGATGTTATCTTCGGTATATTCAGTCCTATTAAAATCCTCTTCCATTGTCATAGTCTGCAAATGTACGAAAAAAAAACAAAAGACCGCTTTTCAGGACTTTCAATCCACGGAAGAACCATGGTTAAACATCGCTTTGCGTCTTCGTTCGAACTCTTTCAACTGCTTTTCACCGAAGAACAATCGCTTCTCTGTTTTATTCAAATACAACAACTCTTCCACGTTTCTTTCCTCCGCATTGCAGGCTATGACATCGGACGCCGTCAGATTGCCTTCCATATCATGGAAAGCATAACACAACACACCCTCGTGGTTTCTCAACAAGGTATAACCGTCCATTGTCTCTGCCCAAGACATAACCTCATCTCCTTTTATTATATATGTAAGAGTCTTACCGTTGGGCTGAGTTATCGTTATAGGCACCTGCCTTGCCGGAATGGCATAAACATGCAACGTCAACAAAAGTCCGATTGCGAAATTAAAAACATACTTCATCATTTCCGTAACCCGAATTAAAGATTAAGCATTTGCAAAGGTATGAAAAACCTTTCGTTCTCTTTCCTATGCCGTTCCGACATTATTCCTCAAAGAATAAATCGTACCTTTGCAAACCAAAACAAGCCATATCATGAAACAATCATACGCAGGACACATTGCAATAATAGCAGTTAACCTCATTTTCGGTTTCAATACCCCTATAACCAAATCCGTTCTTGATTCCCAATATGCCATTTCTCCTCTTGCATTGACTTTTATGCGATTTGTGGGAGCGACACTTGTCTTCTGGTTGGCAGCATTCCTGTTCAAAGCTCCGAAAGCAAGCAAAAAAGATATTCTGATAATGATTATTGCATCTCTTTTGGGCATTTCGCTCAATCAGATGTGCTTCGTGGTCGGGCTGTCATCGACCTCGCCGGTAGATGCTTCGATTGTGGTTACCCTTACGCCGGTTCTGACGATGATTGCGGCGGCAATATTCCTGCGAGAGCCTATAACCTTTCTCAAGGTCTTGGGAGTGATGATAGGTTGCAGCGGAGCGTTGTTACTAATCCTCACTTCGGCAAACCAATCCTCGGTTGCCGGTTCATGGAGCGGCAATTTGTTCTGTCTGCTCAGTTGCATAGCTTACGCCCTATACCTTACATTATTCAAGAAACTCATTCAACGAAATCATCCTCTCACTCTTATGAAATGGATGTTCCTATTCGGTTCGTTCATGGTGTTTCCTGTTTGTTACAAGCCTCTTTTGCAAGTACCCTTTGCCTCACTTCCCGCAAGCCTGTGGCTGAAAATTGCTTATGTCATACTTGCCGCAACCTTTGTTACCTATCTTCTCATACCGATAGGGCAGGTTCGACTTCGTCCCACCGTTCTTTCAATGTACAATTATCTGCAACCGATTGTAACAACTCTCGTTGCCGTTCTTATGGGTATGGGTACGTTCGGTTGGCACAAAGCCTTGGCAGCCGGATTGGTCTTCTTGGGCGTATATGTCGTAACTCAAAGCAAGTCCCGTAAGCAATTGGACGCAGAAAAAGCCCAACGCGGGAAATAAGCGTCCGAAAACTTATAGGAAAGAATACGCCGAATTATTCGATTTCGTATCTTTGCAGACGAAATTCATAAATCAATAAAACACAATAAGAAATGAGGAAAACAGTAATGTCATTACTCGCAGCAGGCATGCTATTTGCTGCATGCAACAAGCAAGACAATGCGGACAATCCGCTTTTGCAGAAATGGGACACCCCGTTTGAAACGGCAC
The DNA here is from genome assembly GCA_900545215.1 of uncultured Bacteroidota bacterium. Lineage (GTDB taxonomy): Bacteria > Bacteroidota > Bacteroidia > Bacteroidales > P3 > Onthomorpha. The sequence continues at coordinate 2,048 of UQXW01000071.1, read as the reverse complement.
CTTTCGAGAAGATAAAGCCGGAACATTATCTGCCGGCATTCAAGGCGGCAATAGAGCAACACGACAAGGAAATCCAAGAAATCGTTTCCAACAAAGAAGCCGCAACATTCGATAACACCATAGCGGCTTTGGAGTTCAGCGGTCAGTTGCTTTCCCGCATTCAAGGCGTTTACTTCAACATGTTGGCGGCAAACACAAGCAACGAATTGCAAAAGGCACAGGAAGAAATAGGTCCCTTGTTGGCTCACCATTCCGATAACGTTTCGATGAATGCAGACCTGTTCAAGAGAGTGAAAGCGGTATGGGACGGCAAGGACAAGCAGAACTACACCGACGAACAAAAAGCCGTATTGGAGAAAGTCTATAAGAATTTCGTTCGCAACGGTGCTTTGCTTGATGCAAACAAACAAAAGGAATTGCGAGAAGTAAATGCAGAACTCACGAAAGTGGAAGCCAAATTCGATGCCAACCTTTTGGCAGAGACAAAGGCTTACAAACTTGTGGTAGGTAAGAAAGAGGATTTGGCAGGACTGCCACAAGGCGAGATAGACAAGGCAGCGGCTTTGGCAAAGTCCACAGGTTTGGACGGCAAATGGGTTTTCACCCTTGACAATCCGTCATTCATTCCGTTCGTTACTTATGCCGCCAATCGCGAACTTCGCAAGCATATATTCGAAGCAAGAATCAATCGTTGCAATAACGGAGGAGCAACAGACAACAATGCTTTGGTCGCAAAGATGGCAGAGTTGAGAGCAAAGAAAGCCAATATCTTGGGATACGAAACCTTTGCCCATTATCAGTTGGAGGAAAGAATGGCAAAAACACCCGATAAAGTATTCAAACTATTGGAGGACTTGCTTTCTTACTCCGTTCCCGTGGCGAAAAAAGAAGCCGCAGAATTTCAAAAGCTCCTCGATAAAGACGAAAAAGGAGCCAAACTCGAAGCATGTGACATGTATTACTATGCCGAAAAGGTGCGTCAACAAAAATATGACTTCGATGCAGAGCAAACACGCCCTTATTTTGAAATCGACAACGTAAGACAAGGTTGCTTCGAAACCCTTAAAAAACTATACGGCATAAGTTTCACCGAGAGAAAAGACATCTCCGTTTATGCAGAAGACGTAAGAGTATTCGAAGCCAAGAACGAAAAGGGCGAACACGTGGGAATATTGTATTGGGATCCATTCACAAGAGACTCCAAGCAATCCGGAGCATGGTGTAACGAATATCGCGGACAATATCGCCAAAACGGCAAGAACACAACCTGCATAATCACCGTATGTTTCAATTATGCGAAATCGCCAAACGGCAGAACCACCCTTACGGCAGATGAAGCTGCAACCGTATTCCATGAAATGGGACACGCAATACACCAATTGCTTTCCGATTGCACATACCCATCCGTATCCGGAACCAACGTTGCAAGAGACTTTGTGGAGTTGCCTTCACAGGTGTTGGAACACTGGTGCTTCGAACCGGAAGTTTTGGCAATGTATGCCAAGAACGAAAAAGGCGAGGTGATACCCGAGGCACTTCTTTCCCGTATGAAGGCTGTCGGAACATTCAATCAAGGATTTGCATTCAGTGAACTGTTGGCTGCATCTTACCTTGACATGTGCTTCCACTCCATAAAAGCCGGAGAAAAAGTCAATACACAGGAATTTGAGAAAGCAGCGATGAACAAAATCGGCATGATAAGTCAAATCCCTCCTCGTTACCGTTCCACATACTTCTCTCATTGCTTCGGCGATGGAGGATACAGTGCAGGTTACTACTCCTACACATGGAGCGAATGGTTGGACGCAGATGCTTTTGAAGCCTTCAAGGAAGCAGGCAACATATTCGACCCTGCCACGGCAGCCAAATTCAAAGTCCTTTTGAGCAGTGGTTCCACCAAAGACGCAATGCAGTTGTACAAAGATTTCAGAGGAAGAGAACCGGACATCAAAGCATTGTTGAGAAATCGCGGAATGTCGAAATAAATCTACGTTTCCGTTTATACGAAAGAGATGCACACTCGCTTACACCAATAGATTGGTAATTTC
>UQXW01000070.1 GCA_900545215.1 uncultured Bacteroidota bacterium | reverse complement strand
ACATGAGGATTTATCGGACTTTTGCCCAAGAAGAACGTTCGTAACACCGTTCGTTCGATGATTTTCATTCGGAACAGATTGAACAACAGACCGAAAAAAAAGCTCGGCATTCTAACTTCACCGGAATATTTTTTCGCTAATTTTGCGACCATAACGAATGGTCTGACCGATAAGTTGCATTTGTAAGTGGAACTCAGAATGTATTAAACGATATTTTAATCTCTCTTTCTTCTCCTCTTTTTAATTGTTGCTCTACAAAAGATACGAAGTTCTTTCGTATCGACGCTTTTGACGGTTCTGATTGGATGGTTCTTATTAGAAAAACCGCAGTTTCGCCTCTTTTGAAACTGCGGTTTTTGTAGTTAAAAACTCTGTTTGTGAGACTTCTTCGGCGTTTTAATATTCGTCTTCGTGAAAGAAGAAATCTTCTTTGGTCGGATAATCCGGCCAGATGTCCTCTATGGTTTCATAGATGTCGCCTTCGTCCTCGATTTCCGCAAGATTTTCCAGCACTTCTGCCGGTGCTCCGCTTCTTACGGCATAATCCATCAATTCTTCCTTGGTTGCCGGCCATGGTGCGTCGTCCAATTTAGATGCAAGTTCCAAAGTCCAATACATTGTTCTATGTTTTTATTGTTGTTTTATTCCTTTTCAATCTGCTTTTTGCCGTTTTCTTACTTTCATTCGCTTTCCCAATAGCTTTCCTTTCTGCCTTTTTGTTTCAAAATCAGGCGTGAAAGTACGAAAAGATAGTCTGATAAACGGTTTATGTATTGCAATATTGTATTGTCTGTTGGTTTTTCTTTATTCAATCTTACACATAGTCGTTCGGCTCTTCGACAAATGGTTCTCGCAACGTGTATATGCGAACTCGTTCGGCTACCCCCCGGAATGATAAAAGCCTTCAGTGGTGGCAACTGCGCGTTTATTTCATCTATCCTTTTCTCCAAATAACGTACGTTCTCTTCCGTAACCGGCGGCATTTTAGCCGCTATTTCCGGAGTTTCGCAAGCCAAGATGCTTTCAACATTGAAGAGAGTGTTTTGAATTTTCTTTATCTCATCCATAAGAACAGCATCATGCAGATAGTCCCTAATCAAACCCAAATAAGAAACCAACTCATCAACTGTGCCATAACACTCTACGCGGAGGTCATATTTGGGTACGCGTTCACCACCTACAAGGCTTGTTGTGCCGTTATCACCTTTTCTTGTGTAAATCATATCTTTTGTTTAAGCCTTAAGCTATTCTTTCGACAGAAACGATTTCCGGCACTTCTTCTTTGACTGCTGCTTCCACACCTTGCTTCAAAGTAGCCAAGGCATGAGGACAACTGCCGCAGTGTCCTTGTAACTCCACATATACAACCTTCTCATCGCTCATGCTGACAAACTCTATATCTCCGCCATCATTTTGCAGATATGGGCGTATGCTGTCTATTACTTTCTTTACTCTGTTCTCCAAGTCTGTTCTTTCTTCCTGTGTCATGATATTTTACTTTTGTTTGATTGTTTTTTCTGCTATTTTTTCTGCCAACTGCATGAAACATTCTGCCTCCGGAGAGGAAAAATCCAATGAAATCGGGTTTCCACTGTCGTTGGTCTCCGATATGTCGAGGGAAATCGGTATTTGGGCAATGAGCTCTATGCCTGTTTCTTTTGCCAAGGCTTCTCCGCCACCTTTACCGAATATATAATATTTGTTGTTCGGCAATTCCTTAGGCGTGAAGTATGCCATGTTTTCCACCAATCCTATTATCGGAACCGGAATTTGGTCGTTTTTGAACATGTTTACAGCTCTTCTCACATCGGCAACGGCAAGTTGTTGAGGCGTGCAAACGAATATGGCACCTGATACGGAGTATTGTTGCACCAAGGTCAACTGTATGTCGCCTGTTCCCGGAGGCATGTCCAAGATCAAGAAGTCCAATTCGTCCCAAAAAGTCTCGGTAAGCATTTGTGTAAGAGTGTTTGCTGCCATCGGTCCCCGCCATAACATAGGTTTGTCTTTGTCCACAAAGAAACCGACGCTCATCATCTTTATTCCGAACTTCTCGAAAGGCAACATAAGTTGTCGTCCGTCTATTTCGGCAGCCATTACCTGTTCATTATCGATATTGAACAACGTCGGAATGCTCGGACCATAGATATCAGCATCAGCCAAACCGACCCTGTAACCTTTCTTTGCCAAAGACAAAGCGATATTTGCTGCTACGGTGGACTTGCCTACGCCACCCTTTCCGCTGGCAACAGCAATGACGTGCTTTATTTTGCTCATTGCGTTATCTATCGCCTCCTGCTTTCTTCTTTTCTCTTCGAATATATTTGTCATTTCAGAAAATCTTTATCGGGAAAAACGCCTGCAAAGGTATGAAAATATATCCACAACAACAAAACAAGCCATCAAAGAGTTCTCTTGCTTGTTTCTTCAATGTCTTTTTATGAACGAAAACGATGTATGAAAGATATAAAACACGTTGTCGTTCTTTCAGTTGATATGCTGTGGAGAAAAACAAACCCGCCCGATGAAACATCAGGCGGGTGCAAATGAAAAAAAATACTATCTTAGTCCTTTTGAGACTTAGTGTTTCGGTTTGATGTTCAATTTAACCGGTGCAATCATGTTTTCAGGCTTCAAAATGGTATCCAAGTCCTCTTTCGACAATATATCATGCTCCAATACCAATTCGTAAACACCCTTACCTGTTTGCATTGCTTCTTTTGCAATCTTCGTCGAGTTCTTATATCCGATGATAGGGTTCAAAGCCGTAACTATTCCGATGGAACCTTTCACCTGACGTTCGCAATTTGCCTCGTCGGCTCTGATACCGTCGATGCAAAGCGTTCTTAGAGTATTGAAACCGTTGGTCAACAAGTCTATGGATTCAAACAAGCAGAATACCAATACCGGTTCCATTACGTTCAACTCCAACTGTGCATTCTCGGCTGCCAACATAACGGCAGTGTCATTGCCTATCACCTTGTAGCAAAGCTGGTTCATCACCTCAGGTATAACAGGGTTTACCTTACCCGGCATAATCGATGAACCCGGTTGCATTTCCGGCAAGAACAATTCGTGGATACCGCAACGAGGACCCGAACCCATCAAACGCAAGTCGTTGCATATCTTTATTGCTTTCAAAGCTATACGTTTCAATTCGGAAGAATAGCCCACCAAAGTGGAAGTATCGGAAGTTACCTCAACCAAATCCTCAGCCAAAGTTACGTTCCAACCTGTGATTTCTCTCAAAGCCTCGGTGCAAAGTTTGCTGTAACCGGGTTCGGAGCAAATTCCAGTTCCTATGGCCGTGGCACCCATGTTTATACAAAGCAAATCTTCTGCCGCTTTGTTCAAGTTCTCAACCTCTCTTCTCAACAAATTTGCAAAACCTTTGAAAGTCTGTCCCAATGTCATAGGCACTCCGTCCTGCAATTGGGTTCTTCCCATCTTTATTATATGTGCAAATTCTTTCGCTTTCGCGTCCAAAGAAACGATAATCTTGTTCAAGGCTTCGACAAGTTGCTTGTTCTCCAAGTACAATCCGAAATGGAATGCAGTAGGATAAGCATCGTTTGTGGATTGGGAAGCGTTCAAATGGTCGTTAGGGGAACAAAATTCGTATTGACCGTGTTCCTTGCCCATTATCTCCAAAGCACGGTTCGCCAACACCTCGTTTGCATTCATGTTGACAGTCGTACCTGCACCGCCTTGTATCATATCGGACAAGAAGAACTCATGATGTTTTCCTTCCAAAAGCTCGTCGCAAGCTTGCGAAATGGCTTTGAATTGTTCGTCCGTCAACTTGCCTTGTTTGTGGTTGGCAACGGCAGCACCCTTCTTCGTCAAAGCCATACCTTTGATGAAGTTAGGATAGTCGTTCATCAATTTGCCGGAAATTTTGAAGTTCTCGAAACCTCTTGCCGACTGTACACCATAAAGAGCCTCCACAGGAATTTCTTTCGTTCCTATCAAGTCGCTCTCCTGACGCATTTTACCTGAATATTTTGTTGAATCAATCATTTTGATAATGCTTTTAATTTGTCAATAATTCCAATCGTCCGAAAACGAAAGTGCAAATGTACGAAAAAACATGACATTGTCAAGAACTTTCCGGCAAGTTTGAAGAAAAAATTCTGCTTCCGCTCCTCAACCATTTCTTCCTGATACTTTACAAGTGCGTTTCGTTCGACAAATCATGGCAAACACCACTATTGAAAGTGGAAACAGAGAGAAGAAAACGGTATAAACACATATCGGGACAGCAATTCATTCCGACCTTTTGCAATCCGGAAATCAACACCTTGCGAACCCATAGACTTAAACGGCGTTTTGTCAAGCACAAAACGCCGTTTCGGGGTGAACGAATCGGCGTTCTATGAAATTCTTTCGGCGTTTCATTCCGGCCAAACGGCGTTTCGGGTTTTATGCTGAGGGACAGGGTGCTTTCTTCGTTCTTAAAGGCTTTGTTTTTCGGTTATTCGGTGAGGTATGAACGGTAGAGCATTTCTATGCCTTGGGGTAGTTCTATTTTATGTTGCCAGCCGAGGGCGTGGAGTTTGCTTACGTCGGTCAGTTTTCGCGGTGTGCCGTCGGGTTTGGCGGCATTATATTTTATTTTTCCGTCGTATCCGACTGTGCGGCAGACCATCTCGAAGAGTTCTCTTATGCTTATCTCTTTTCCTGTGCCGATATTGATGTGGCAATTCCTGATTTCTTTCTCTCCTGCGGCGTATGTGTCGCGGAAACTTACTTTTTCCATGAGGAAAACGCAGGCATCTGCCATGTCATCGCTCCAAAGGAATTCTCTCAATGGTTTTCCGCTACCCCATACTTCTATCGTGGTTTCGCCATCGTGTTTTTCGATTCCGTATTTCGCCAATTTCGCCATTATCTCTGCCTTGCCGCTTGTGCCGTTTACGCCTTCTATCGGGTTTCTGTCCAAATCCCTGCATAGTAATTCCCAATTCTCTTCTTGCAGACATTTGCCGAGGTGGGCTTTCCGCACGAGTGCTGGCATGACATGGGAGGTTTCGAGGTTGAAATTGTCGTTCGGACCGTATAGATTGGTTGGCATGACGGCTATGAAGTCCGTCCCGTATTGCAAATTATAGCTTTCGCACATTTTCAAGCCTGCTATCTTTGCCAAAGCGTATGGTTCGTTGGTGTATTCGAGTTCGTCGGTCAACAGGCTTTCTTCACGAATGGGCTGTGCGGCGTTGCGGGGATATATGCAGGTGCTTCCGAGGAAGAGGAGCTTCTTTACGCCGTATTTATATGAGAAATGAATGACGTTGTTCTGTATTTGGAGGTTGTTATATATGAAGTCAGCCCTGTAAAGCGAGTTCGCCATTATTCCTCCCACAAAGGCGGCGGCAAGAAAGACGTATTCCGGTCTTTCCTCCTTGAAGAAGGCTTCCGTTTCCGCCTGATTGCGTAAATCCAATTCCTTATGCGTTTTGAGAATAAGGTTATCGTATCCTCTGTTTCCCAACTGTCGTAAAATGGCAGAGCCGACCAATCCTCTATGACCTGCGACGAATATCTTTGAATGCTTATCCATTGCTTTATGTTTTTATTCTGCTGCTTTGGCTTCCGCCTCTGCTTTCTTCAAATCTGCTTCAACCATTATGCGTACGAGTTCCTCGAAACTCGTCTTGCGGGGATTCCAACCGAGAACCCTTTGTGCCTTTGCCGGATTGCCGAGAAGTTGTTCCACTTCCGCAGGTCGGAAGAATTTCTCATCTACCTCGACTAATACTCTTCCCGTTGCGGTATCTATGCCTTTCTCATTCACTCCTTCACCCTGCCATTGCAAGTCTATGCCTGCATATTTGAACGCCAAAGAACAAAATTCCCTTACGCTGTGAGCCTCGCCGGTTGCGATGACAAAGTCCTCCGGCTTGTCTTGTTGCAACATGAGCCACATGCACTCCACATAGTCTCTTGCATAACCCCAATCCCTCAGAGCGGAAAGGTTGCCGAGGTAGAGTTTGTCCTGCAAGCCTTTTGCCACACGTGCGGCGGCAAGGGTGATTTTGCGTGTTACGAATGTCTCCCCCCGTCTCTCGCTTTCGTGATTGAACAATATTCCGTTCACGGCAAACATGCCGTAGCTCTCACGGTAATTCTTTATAATCCAAAAGCCGTACAACTTAGCCACTCCGTATGGCGAACGAGGATAAAAGGGAGTTGTCTCGTTCTGCGGCACTTCCTGCACCAATCCGTAAAGTTCCGATGTGGAGGCTTGATAAATTTTCGTTTTCTTTTCCAGTCCGAGGATACGCACAGCCTCCAAGAGCCTAAGGGTTCCCACTGCATCCGTTTCGGCCGTGTATTCCGGCACATCGAAACTGACTTTCACATGACTTTGTGCGGCAAGGTTGTAAATCTCATCGGGACGAACCTCCTGCAAGATACGTATTAAGGAAGAGGAATCGGTCATATCTCCGTAATGGAGATTGATTGCCCTGTCCTGTCTCTGGTCTTTAATCCACTCTTTCAGGTAAAGATGTTCTATTCTGCCTGTATTGAAAGAGGAACTGCGGCGAATGATTCCGTGAACGCAGTATCCCTTTTCAAGGAGGAACTCTGCGAGGAAACTGCCGTCCTGTCCCGTTATTCCGCTTATAAGTGCTGTCTTCATATTCTTTTGTTTTGATTTACCGTTTTACCAATCCGAATCGATGTTTTCCTAACCCTTTGCAGCCGAACGCCGTTTCGCCGGAATGAAACGCCGAAAGAATTTTCTCAAACGCCGTTTATGAAAAACAGAAC
>UQXW01000069.1 GCA_900545215.1 uncultured Bacteroidota bacterium | reverse complement strand
TTAACGATTTTCAATTCCTTTAACTTCATGGCTTGCGAATTTTCCGTCGAGAGTTTCCGCATGGAAATTTTCCGAGTATTTGAGGGCTTAGCAACAAGTTGTCTTACAACTAATTGCAAACATATCGAAGACCGATTGAAAAAAGACGGCGTTTTGACGGTCGGAAAACGGCGTCTTTTTCCGAAGAAACGAAGAGTTAGTGGTGCTAAAACTTCGTTTTTCGACCCGAAAGACTTCGTTTTCTTCAGAAAAAACGCCGTCTTTTTCTCGAGGATGTCTTTTTTGCCTTCCGAAAAGTGTGATTTTGATCGAAAACAAGCCCAAAACAGTATGAAAATTTTGCCGATATTTCTGTTTCGCTTTCTTGATTCGTTGTTTGGGAAATATAGGTATGAATTTGTGATTTTGTTAAATCGATAATATAAATGAACCACTTTTCTTCTATTCTCAATTTCTGTGAATAGCGATATCAGCATTGTCTTATCAGTTTCAAGTCCGGCAACAGTACTGCATATTCCGGTTCTTCTTTTGGAGCGTTCTGCGGTTTCCATGAAACGATAAAACGAATGAAAGCATCGGAAACGTAATAACCTTTACTTTCCCATGTGGTCAATTCGTTCTGCATCTTTTGGGATAACTTGGCAACCGGTCTGCCTGTTGCAACCTCATAAAGATAATAGTTCGTATATTGAAGGCGGTTGCCCGCTCTTAGTGCAAGGATGTCTGATTTGCGAGATTTGAAGAAGTCGAGGTTGACATCTTTGTGGGATAATTGGAGTACGATTTCAGATGGAAAATCAAATTTCTTATCAATTACAAGATGTGTATCAGCGGGAAGTCTGTCAAAAACAGAACTGTCGGTATGAATGGAGAGTTGCTTCTTCGCCCTTGTCATGCCAACGTAGTATTTTCTTAATTGCTCATCATTAACGTTGTGTACATCTGCTATCAACATATATACGTTGTCAAATTCTCGTCCTTTGGATTTGTGGATGGTGGATATGACAATGTCTGCTCCTGCAACATCACAGTAATCTTCTACAGAGGATTCATATACAAATTCTTTGAAGTCGTTTATGTACCTTGTATTGTTGGTTTGTTCGTATAATTCTATGCAGCGTTTGAGATAGGGCAGGCTTGTGCTTGTCGAATATATATCGAAAGTCTTCGTCTTTGCTTGTTCCCATAAACTTTCGGTGACGGATGGAGTGTTTGTAAGTTTGTCTATTTGCTTCAGAAAGAAACGTACTTCAGCCATTTTCCAAAACCTAAAGCCGTCCATGCTCTGTATGAGTTTGCTTTTAAGTCCATATTTGCGAAACATCGCAAGGAGTATAACCGCTTCTTCATTTTTCTGTGTCAATACACAAACTGAACTATCTCCTCGACTTTTCAATACGTCTTCAACCACAGGTTGATACAGACATTGTGAGGTATAATGACTTACTCTTACCACTCCGTTTGCAGAACTCATAGAACGAATGGCAGTGCTTTTCATTCTCATGCTGATTTTTGTTGTAAAAGCATTGGCAAAAGCAACTATATTTTTGGAACTGCGATAATTTTCTGTCATTTCGACAAATTTGCCGTTCGTGTCGAGCAATAATTGTTTCATGTAACGGGAGTTTGAACCTCGGAATTCATATATGTTTTGGTCATCATCGCCGACAGCAATCACTCTCATCTCTTCATTAGCCTTCATCAGTGCTGAGACAAGGGCGTATTCCTCACTGCTCATATCTTGAGCTTCATCTATAACCAGCACAGTCTTGCCGATTCTGTTGGGTTCGACTTCACCTTCTTCAATCATTTTTGCTGCCTTGGCAACAACCCCTTTTATATCGTCAATGTTGCCTATTTTGCCGAGCAATTCGAAGCAATAAGAATGAAAGGTTTTGATTTCAACGAAATGGGCTGCATTGCCGATAAGCGTCATCAACCTCTGTTTGAATTCGGTGGCTGCGGCTCGAGAGAAAGTGAGCATCAGCAATTGTTCATGCTTGACATCTTCAAGTAGCAGAAGAGAAGCAAGTTTGTGAACAAGCACCCGTGTTTTGCCACTACCCGGTCCTGCGGCTACGACGATACAACGTGATTCTTTGTCGGAGATTATCTCCATTTGTTTTGTCGAGAGTTCGGCAAAGAGTTGCTTATACTTTTGCGGACTTATGTTTCTTTCGATTTCTTTCACTCTTTCTCCCTTGAAGTACTTCGCCACAAACCGTTTGTAGTCCATTTGGAAATAATCCTGCACGTATTGAAGGGCTGCATTGTAATCCTTAACCATAAGGTTGGCATACTCTCCGACTATATGCACCTGTTGAATTTTTTGTTTGTAAAATTCGTTGAGCATTCTGTAGTCGTCTATCTTGTATCGCAATTTGCTGTCTTTTATTCGGCGAATATCCATGGCGTTGTACAGAACGAGGAAGCCTCCTTCGAGTTTCAAGGCACCTATTTTGGACAGATACAACAAAGCCTCTTCTACATCTTCCAACTGGATGTTCATATTGCCGAACAAAGACTGATTGTTCGTTTGTATATTTTTCAACAACTCGACAACGGAAAATTGTATGGTATTAGAGGCTTTATGCTCCGCACTCATGTCTGCGAACAATCTATATAACCATTCTATTGTGAAATAACAAATTTCCAATCGTTTCTCAAATCGACTCAATATTGTTTCTCTGTTGTTTTTGTAAGTCAGTTCAAGATTGTGATTGCTATCTTCTTTTTTGCTCATGTATTCTTTAATTGTCAGAAAATAGAGCAAAGTGCGAATATCCTTTTCCTTTGCCGTCTTGATACCGTTGTTCTGTGCATTGTCGGTTAATTGTTTGCATGAAATACACAATGGTTCGTTGGAAATCTGTTGTAACAAATAACGTTCTAATCCGGCAAAACGGTCAAGCAGTTGTTTTGGTTTACGGTCTGTATCTCCTACATCTCTCAGGTAGGCTGAAATATCCTTGCTGTCTGCCAATATGCCCTCTTGTCGCATACGTTCTACGGCGGATACGACTTCTCGTTTGGTCAATCCCAAAATGTCGGCAAGATAATCGATGCGAGACTCGGCATCTTCATTCTGTGTCTTGACTATGTGTTTTTGTGAAATGAGCGATTTTATGATTTTTACAGCTTTTTCCACTTCTTCATTCTCAAAGAGTAATGATTCGGTGATACGTCTGCGAGCTTCATCCATGTTTTTGACCGTTATGCCTGTTGCATAAACATGCGGAATATTGTTGCCTCGTTCTATGTAGCCCCCTTGTTCGAGTGCAGACAAGGCTGTGCGGACGCGTGTCTCAATATCTGAAACAGAATCGTCCCAACCTGCGGCCCTTGCTATTTCCAATGCCGAGCAACAAGCCCTCGCTCTTTGTTTTGTCATCTCTTTGACTGCTTTCCAGACCTGCTGTATCTCGCTAATACTTAATTTGGTTTGATTTAGCAAAATGAAATGTTTGTCAAGATCGCTGTCGCCGTATAACACGAAGCATTTGGCTTCGAGGTTTGGGTCTCTGCCTGCACGACCTGCTTCTTGAACATAATTTTCAAGGGAGTCGGATATATCATAATGTACAACCAAGCCTACATCACTCTTGTCCACTCCCATGCCGAAGGCAGAAGTGGCAACGATAATACTGACCTTGTTTGTCATGAAATCATCTTGGTTGGCTATCTTGTCTTCGGCATTCATTTTACCGTTGAAAGGCAAAGCCTTGAAGCCGTCGCGTGTCAACTTGTCTGCAAGTTGCTTCGTACGTTTGGTGCGGGAAACATATATAATGGTCGGGCAATTCGCTTCTGCAATCAATGAACGCAGTTTCAAATACTTGTCTTCATCGGTATCTGTATGAATGACAGAATAACGAAGATTTGTTCTTGATGCAGAAGAGGCAAATAATTCCATGTTTATTCCGAGAGTTTGCTTGAAATAATCGCATATATCCTGAATTACTTTTTGTTTTGCTGTGGCTGTGAAACAAGAAACTGGAATTGCTTCGGTCAGATGTTTTTCCTTTTGGTATTGACTGATGAATTTACCGATGTATAGATAATCGACTCTGAAATCATGACCCCAAGAAGAAAAACAATGTGCTTCATCTATCACAAAACGTACTACATGTCGAGCCATCAATACCCGTTTTATGGTATTCGAGCGAAGCATTTCGGGGGCGATGTAAAGCAGAGAAGCATCTCCGTTCTGCACTCTCTGTATTGCAAGCGACCGTGTTATCGGATCCATCAGTCCGTTGATTGTAACGGCATCTACAATACCCTTGTCGGCAAGATTATCCACTTGGTCTTTCATCAAAGACTGCAAAGGAGAAATGATAACCGTGAGACCGTGTACCGTGCGTCCTTCCATCAAGGCAGGTAATTGAAAAGTCAAAGATTTGCCACCACCTGTGGGAAAGATTGCAAGAAGAGATTTGCCTTCCACTGCCGCTTTTGCCGCATTCTCCTGCAAAGGTTCTCCTTCGTATGTACGGAACTGACTGTAGCCGAAGAATGTTTTCAGATTTTGATGAACATCGAGAAAAGAATTGCAGTATTCACAGCCGTCGAAACACCTCTTATGACGAAGTAATCTGACGACGGTTTCGACCTGAGGGTAATTATGTAAGACCCATGCAGGAGTAGTGGAACGGTAATCGGTAGTATTGATCAGAGATAGTGCGTATGCCATCTCCACGGGATAGTTAGAAATAAGCAATTCGATATTTGCGTTCGTACAAATCCTACCTCTGTATTCTTCTTTGATTAGGTCTGTCAAGTTTCCATGATATTCCTTTGCTCCGACAATCGAAAGAAAACCGGAAAATTCCCTCTTGTCCATAAGTAGAGCAGAAAGAATATCCTGTCTGCCACTTGGCAAAGATTTCCACGCATTAACCTCATCCATAAAGAGATCGAGAGCTTTCTTGCAGTCATTAACCGGGTTGTTGAGCTGCTCATTCAACAATTTGTCATCTTTCAACAAGCGATGATACGGACGATTTGGAAAAAGCAAAGGCGAGATATAGAGAGTATCCACCAACGACCATTGGTTCTTTGTATCGTTAAAAAGATATTTGGCATCGTGATTGATGATGTTATGACCGCAAAGGAAATGTACATTTTTCAAGAAAGGAAGTAAGTCTCGCTTCTGCGGAGAATGAAACGTTGCACCATCATACCTGACTGCACCTATGTCATGAATCTTATGGTCGGACAAACCAACTTCTACATCGACAAAAGCATACAATGAGCTATTGCGAACAGTTTTACCTGATTGCGTATCTGCTGAATCCTTCCCATTTGTTCCAAAAGAACCTATAACCTTATTCCAAAAAGACATTAAGACGCTTTTTCGTCGGTACTGTTGTTTTGTACCATAAGCCTGTCTCGCTAAACAAGCCGTTTAATCAAGGGACAAAGTTACATAATTTTTGCAATGGAGCAATAAGATATTATTGATTTGAGATAGAGGATACATAAACCGAAATTTCGTTCTGCTGAAATGGCGAAAGAATTTCCCGAATTGCCGTTTTAATCTCGATGAAACGAGATTTCTTCTATCGTTGAAAAAAGAATTACCCGACAAACCGCATGTTTCGGGTTTGCCGGGTAAGGATTGATGATGGGTTTCTAACGGATAATGATTTTCTTTGTGCTTATGCCTTCCTCGGTTTGCACTTTCAGAAAGTAGGTTCCTGCAGTCAGACTGCTGACGTCGAGGGTTTGCATGCCGCTTTCAGCTTTGAAAGATATGACTTCCTTGCCTGCAATATCGCAAATCGTCATTTGTTCTGCTCCCTCCGGCAATTCGATTGTCAAACGATTGGAAGCAGGGTTCGGATAAAATGTCAGGTTGTTGGTTTTGACACTTACAATGCTGCTGTTGCCGACTTTGTCGCCCGCTGCAATGCTTCTGCCTGCCGTGGTTTCGACTGCGTATTCGTAAACGGTGAATGTTTTGTCGGTATTCGCCGATAGTTTAATCCAACCGTAATAGACATTGCTGCCGAATTGCACCTTGAAACCTGCATAACCTGTCTGCCCGACCCATGTCGTGTATTCGGTCGGGTCATGAAGCACCGGGAACATTTCGGAAGACCAGTTGGAATTGCTTCCAATCTGAGTTCCTGCCGACAAAAGGGAAACCAAGCCTGCGCCGAACGTGTTGCTGTTGGTTACGACTATGCTCGCTCCTGTTCCAAATACAGCAAGATACGATGAACCGTACTCCCAATAATTCTGCACATGGAATTGTGCTTCCGAAGGGCTTTGATTGCCTACGCTTACCGAAATAGGATAGCCCATTTCAAGGTCTCCTGTTACTACTGCGTCGGGATTGATGTCCGTAAATTGAACCTGCCCGAACATTACGCCTGCACTCAAACATGCAGCAAGGGTAATAATGAATCTTCTCATGCTTTTGAATTTTTTTGTTGTGTGATACTAAGACACCGTTAAGGCGTTCGGCGTTTGTATGGTACAGCAAAAAAAATAACAAAATGGCTTGCCGAAATTTTGAAACGGCAAGCCATTTATTTTATTCGGCAGTCTGATTTACAGAAGACTGCGTAACATAGAATGGTTTTCTAATACTGTTCGTTTTCGTTGGGAAAATCCATGTTTTTTACGTCCTTCACGTATTTTCCTATGGCGTTTGTGATTTCTTCTCCGAGGTTTAGGTAACGGCGAAGGAAGCGTGGGGTGAATTCTTGCGTTATTCCCAACATGTCATGCAAGACTAAAACCTGACCATCTACTTCTGCTCCGGCTCCTATTCCTATTACGGGTATGCGAAGTTCAGATGCTATGCGACCTGCGAGCTTTGCAGGAATTTTTTCCAGTACCAAACCGAAACAGCCCGCCTCTTCCAAAAGATGGGCGTCTCGAATGAGTTTCTCGCGTGCGAGCCTGCAAGAGAGCTTTCGTTGTGG
>UQXW01000068.1 GCA_900545215.1 uncultured Bacteroidota bacterium | reverse complement strand
TTGAAACTTTCCATATTATCGACAGGGTTTCCTGCGTTTCGATAAATTCTTTCGGCGTTTCATTTCGACAAATCGCCGTTTTCTTTTCATCAATAGCAGATAACACGGATTGAATCGATGCTTCCGGTTTTCTTTTTTTTGTTTGAACGGCGTTCCGAAGGGTTTTATGCCGACTTTTGTTGTTCGTTGCCGATGGAAAGTGTATTCCCTTGTTTTGCATTGCTTTCCTTTTTGAGGAACTTGCCTGTTAAGACAATATGTTGCTTCGATTTAGCGTTTTGTAATAAAAATGATTTCGCCTATGAAGCAGTTTTATTCTCTGAGAATATTATTTTCATTTGTTTTCTCCGCTCTATCCTTGCAGTTTTATGCCCAAGTGAGCGGCGTTTTGAAAGATAGCACGAACCGAAGTTCCGTTGCATTTGCAAACATAGGGCTGATGAGCATTGCCGATAGCAGCTTGGTGAAAGGTACATCGAGCGATAATGACGGCAAGTTCGTTTTTAAGAACGTCAAAAGCGGTGAATACCTCTTACATATTTCCTGCATAGGCTATCAAAGCTTGTGGCGAAAAGTGGAAATCAAAGGTAAAACCGATTTGGAGGACATTCTCTTGAAGCCTTCCTCCATGATGTTGGGCGGGGTGGAGATTGTGGAAAAACGACCGCTTTTTTCGATGGACGGCGAAAAGACGATGTATAACGTCGAGGACGACCCTGCAATTCAAAATGGCACGACGAGCGACGCTTTGCAGAACGCTCCGGGGGTAAGCGTCGATATAGATGGAAAGGTTACTCTCGAGGGTGTCAGTTGCGTCGAAATATGGCTTAACGACGAGCCTTCAAAGATAAAGTCGCACAATCTGAAAACCTTTTTGGACAATCTTCCTGCCAATGCCTTGAAAAGGATTGAGGTAATCACCCATCCGAGTGCGAAATATTCCAACAGTTCCGGTTGCGGAGTGATAAATATCATCACCAATACCAAGATCAAGAAGAACCATTTCATAAGTTTCGGTAGCGGAACGAACTCGTTTTGGGACATTTCGCCATTCGTGTCATACGTTTGGGCGAACGAAAAACTTTCATTCAGCATTTATGCCTCCACAAACATACGAAACAGAACCTCGTCCAACGAAGATTATTCCGTATCGTTCAAAGATGCCGGCAACGGAGGCAAAGACACTTTATATACCGAGACTACAACAAACGAAAACGAGAGTAAGAGTTTCGGAGGCTGGTTCTCGATGGATTTGAACTACAAGATAGAC
Organism: uncultured Bacteroidota bacterium; assembly: GCA_900545215.1. Lineage (GTDB taxonomy): Bacteria > Bacteroidota > Bacteroidia > Bacteroidales > P3 > Onthomorpha. The sequence goes on along the minus strand of UQXW01000068.1, from coordinate 6,790 downwards.
TCGACAAGAGAGATAAGCATTTGGGGAGGGTTCGATCCTAATTGGTCTCGCACCGTTTCCAATGGTGAAAGGTTCAGACAGGACTTCGATTATGACCCCTTGATAGGGATAACACGAATGGACAGTCGTTACAAATCCTCGTCTGCCGATACTTCTTTCGACGCTTGGGGAAATTTTTCGGCCAATTACCGCAAGAAATTCGATAATGAGGGACACCAACTGAGAATATCATTGAACGGCAATTTTTCTCCATCGGATAAGAACAGTAACCGGATAAGGGAATACAGCCCTGCAAGTTCGCTATACTCCGACATGAATAAGCGATACACCACCGATGACAACTCATACGGTCTGAGCATGTCGGCGAGATACACAAAACCGTTTTCGATAAAGCAGGAACTTTCATGCGGATTGACCTTCGATTTGAACAATGACCGCAACTACTACGATACAAAGCTGTTCGACAGTACGCTATCGCTCTTCGACCTTATCGACACTCTACGCACATACGACAAGAAGGCCGACAACACCGAACTCAGGGGCTATGTGGATTGGAGACAGAAGTTCGGCAGGTTTACTTTGAACTTTGGATTGAACGCCACAGCCGGACATAACACTTTTACAGTCGTTAACGACTTTTATCCTGCCGATACATCGATGGCGTTTCTTACTTTGAGACCGAACATACGGCTATCCTATCGTACAAAGTCCATGTATGATTTTTCGCTAAGTTACAGTTATTCCTCTTCCGTACCCTCTCTTTCTCGCAGAACGACTTTCAGAGAATATTCCGAGGACGGTTACAGTGTCGGAAACGGAGATTTGAGCCGTTCAAATCGCCACGCCATCAACTTGAATTGCAGCAAATTCTTCATGGGAGCAGGCTATCTCATGCTCACTGTGTCTTCCGATTGGAACAACAATACCATCAGCTCGATTACAGACCTTGTTTGGGACGAACACTTCGGAAGATACGTTCGTTTCTCCATGCCGTACAACTGCGGCGCCTCGGCTTCGCAAGAGGTGAGGCTAATGGGCAATATCCGGTTGGGAGCTTTTGCCAATCTGAACTTGTTCGGAACATTAAGCCATTCGGTTTATGAAATCGATTACACCGACGGCAGGCACTACAAGGAGGAAGGGACAAGGATTATGGTGAATACGAATCTTTGGGTAAAGTTCCTGAAAAACTATTCTGCATACGTGATGAGTTCGGTGCTTGTTCCGGGCAAGGAGTTATTCTCTCGGGACGACAATGTGTATAACCTGCATCTCGGATTCAGTGCCGATTTCTTCAAAAGGAAACTTTCGCTCAGCCTTTCGGTCAGCGACCCTTTCAACTGGAACAAAATAAGCAGCGATATCACCTCTCCGTACTACCACAGCCACAGTACCAGAGTGCGAAACAGCCGTTACATAGCTCTTAACCTCACTTTACGTTTCGGAAAGTTGGAATTGGAGAACAAACAAACCTCTTCATCAGGCTCGAAGCCCGAATAAGAAATAGCAAGCCCTCTTTCTCTGTGAGTTATTGGAACTGCGTAAGCGGCAATGGCTGTTGCACAAAGCCTTGAGGCTTGAATTATAAAGTATATCCCAATGTTATGACGAAATCGGTGGTGGAAAATCGAACGTTAGGGTAGTATTTGTAATATGTGCTGCGTATAAAATGCCTGTTTCTGAGCGTAATGTTCCATTTCTTACCCGAGTGATAAGTTATGTATGGCGAAAGCACCGTCAGGTGGGAGTGTCCCGCATCGCCTTGCGAGTTGTTTATCCTGCCCTGTGAAGTATTCCTCCATGTATATAGGTAGAAGTGTTCCGCACTCAAATCAAAGCTCCACCGACCCTTGTATGTAGCTCCTGCATACAGCTTTATGCTGAAACCGCTGCCGAGGTTGTAATCCCTTTCGTTGTTGAAATAATGGTCGGTCGTGTTTCCACCGAGAACAATGCCGTTCACATAGCCTGTGGAACGGAAGATGAGCGGCTTGTTCCAAAGATTGTATCTTCTTACGAACAAACTGCCGATGCCGAATGCGGCGGCTTCCGAAATCCGATAGGGCGAGAACTTCTCGCCATCGCCGTTCTTTATTTGGGAATCGTAAAAATCGAAGTGCTGAAAAGCTCCGAGAGTAAGCGAATACTTCTCGCTGTTGTCTATGTTCTTACCCCAAAGGATACCGATCACATTCACCTGCGTGAACAAGGGTTGATTAGAGAACAAATCCGCCCCTATGTTGAGCGTAAACCATTCGTATGGTTTATAGTATTCGTCGTATGAATCCCTGAACGGCTCACCGTAGATGAGGTTTACGCCTATGTGAGTACTCAACTCCCCGTTCTTAGAATCGTCATACTCCGCCAGAAATCTGCCTCCGGCAAAGACGTTGAAATAAATCGGAACGCTCGGCAACTCTCTGCCTTTCGATGCGTTCCTTTTCCAACTCTGTCCGTTCAACAGGCGGTTTACGCCCCTTACGGGCGAAATGCAGGCAATAAGAAATTCCCTTGAAAACCTTTCCCAGCCCGTGGAACTGTTATCCACGAACAAATCCGACAAACGAAAAGTTATCTCGCCGAGACACATACCGCCGAGCGTCGTGGCATAAAGGTCATTGATGGACGGCAACTCGTTCTCACCGAAATATTCCCACATCAGACTGCCGCCGAAGGAGAAAGGCACGCTCTCCCAAAAGGACATACCGTTGGAACGAGCCGCATTGAAGTACAAACCGCCGTGATAGGGGTGAGCGAAAAGGTTGGTCGAGAACTTATCCGTGTCCCACACCGGAAAAGAAGAAAGGTTCGTCTTCCAAGAACTCCAACTTATTTGGGCAAAATCCGCATTCAACACCGCTTTATTGAAACTCCAAACAAAAGTATTGGTGGCAAACACCTCCGCAGCAGCAAGAAAAGGTTTCTTTTTGGGAATAAAAAGACTGTCGCTTATGTATTGACGTCCCGCCTCTTCGGGAAAGAGAACGTGCTGAGCCTCTACACGAACGAAAACGCCCGTGAGAAGAAGGAAGAAAAGCAGAAGTTTTTTCATATTTCTGTTTTTGCAAAATGTCATCAAGTCCAATGATAACGCCTGAAAGACAAATTTGGTTTACATGGCAGTTGAAAAATCGTATATCCGATCGAGGCGTGTAAGAATTCTTGAATATTCCGCATTTTGCTTTGTTTGTCAAGTCGATATGGTATAAGCTGTCCGATGACTATGTGCAAGGATGAATGCAAAAATGGAACGTGATTTTCCAAACGCCGTTACACGAAATTAAAACGCCGAAAGAAAAAATTATTCCGCCGTTTCGTCGAGCGTAAAGCGGCGTTTTATGATGACCGAAGCGGTGTCTTGTTATCGGCGTGATTGGGTTGCGTCGGGTTAAAAAAGTGAGGACGACCTTCCGACAGTCGGAAAATCGTCCTCTTTCACTTGTTGTGAAATCCGCTTATTTTACAATGGTTTTTAATTTCTCCGTAAGGATTGGAACGATTTGGTTCGCATCGCCCACAATGCCCAAATCCGCAACCGACATTATCGGAGCGAATTTGTCTTTGTTTATTGCGATTATCAATTCGCTCTCTTCCATACCGGCAAGGTGTTGTATGGCTCCGGAAATACCGCATGCCAAGTAAAGTTCCGGTCTTACGGTCTTACCCGTTTGACCTACCTGCCTTTCGTGTCCGACAACGCCTGCATCTACACAGGCTCTCGATGCTGCAACCTCGCCTTTGAGAACCTTTGCAAGGTTTTCCAACTTTTGGAAGTTCTCCTTAGAACCGCAACCTCTGCCTCCGGATACCAATATCTTCGCCTCTGAAATATCCACCATGCTGTCCGTCTTCTTCACTGTCTCAATAACCTTGACACGGAATTTGCTTCTGTCGAAGTCGATTTTGTAATCTATTATCTCACCTTTGCGAGAAGCATCGGCAGGCATTGCTTTCATCACGCCGGGACGCACCGTACTCATTTGCGGACGGTGATCGGGACAAACGATGGTAGCCATAAGGTTACCGCCGAAAGCAGGACGGGTTGACCAAAGTTCTTTTTCCTCGGATATTTCCAATTTCGTACAATCCGCAGTCAGACCTGTAGTGATTCTTGCAGACAAACGAGGACCCAAGTCCCTGCCTATGGTTGTCGCACCTATCAAAACAATCGACGGTTTTTGCTCGCAGACGATTTGATAAACAGCCTGAGCGTATGGTTCGGTGGTATAGTCCTTCAAACTCTCATCATCTACGACCAATACCTTGTCTGCACCGTGGGCAATCAAATCCTGTGCAAGACCTTTCACGTTATGACCTAACAACATTGCATAAACCTCTTGGCTCAAGTCCTTCGCCAAATCGTGGGCTTTGCCCAAGAGTTCCAATGCTACGTTCTGCAATTTGCCTTCCCTTTGTTCGCAGAAGACAAAGACGTTTTTATATTGTGATTTATCCATTTCTTTCTTGGTTTTTAGATGATGAATTTTTCTTTCAATTTCTCGATGATTGCATCGGCCGCTTCCTCGGCAGACAAACCGTCCTTTACAACTCCGGCAGTCTTCATTTCCTTTGCACCTGCCTTCTTCACCTTTGTAGGAGAACCCTTCAAACCGAGTTTCTCTTCTGCAACATCGATTTTATCGGTATCCCAAATCTCCACTTCTTTGTTCCAAGCCTCCATGATGCCGCTTACGCTCATGTAACGAGGCTTCACGGCAGACGCCAAGCATGTAAGAAGACAAGGGGTGTCCACTTCGACGATTTGATAACCGTCCTCCAATTGTTTCTTTATGCGGAGCGTTTTCTTTCCGTCGAACTTCAAGTCCTCCAAGTAGCTTACCTGAGGAATACCCAAGTGTTCTGCAATTTGCGGACCCACTTGGGCGGTGTCGCCATCTATTGCCTGACGACCGGCAAGCACCAAATCGAAATCCAATACCTTCAAAGCTCCTGCCAAAGCGTTGGAGGTTGCAAGCGTATCGGCACCTGCAAACTTGCGACTGGTCAAAAGAATGGCTCTGTCGGCACCCATCGCAAAGGCTTCCCTCAAAACGGCATCCGCTTGCGGAGGTCCCATGGTTATGACCGTAACCTCTGCACCGTATTCGTCCTTCAATTGAAGTGCATACTCCAAACCGCCTTTGTCATCGGGGTTCATTATGGAAGGAATGCCGTCTCTGATTAGGGTTCCCGTCTTCGGATCGAGTTTTACCTCGGTTGTATCGGGAACCTGCTTGATACAAACTACTATTTTCATTTCTTATTTCTGATGTTTTATTACCTTATTATATCGTCTCCCTCTTTCCTTCTGCGAAAACCTCCTTTCGCTTTCATCGCCGGAGGAAAGAGACCTTTATTCTTTACTTCAACAAAGACGCTCCTATGACCATACGTTGAACCTCGCTTGTTCCCTCGTATATCTCGGTGATTTTGGCATCTCTCATCATTCTTTCCACAGGGTATTCCCTTGTATAACCGTAACCGCCGTGCAACTGAACCGCCTTGGTGGTTACTTCCATGGCTGTTTGTGCGGCAAACAACTTCGCCATTGCTGCATCTTTGGAATAAGGAAGTCCTTTATCTTTTCTGTAAGCGGCACTGCGAACAAGGAAACGGGCTGCGTTCACATTCGTTTCCATTTCCGCCAACTGGAATTGGGTGTTTTGGAATTGTGCGATGGAACGTCCGAACTGCTTTCTCTCCTTTGTGTATTTCACAGTCTCGTCCATGGCACCTTGAGCTATGCCGAGAGCCTGCGAAGCTATACCTATACGACCGCCGTCCAAAGTTTTCATGGCAATGACAAAGCCTTTGCCTACCTTGCCCAAAAGATTTTCCTTAGGTATGCGGCAATTCTCGAATATCAATTCGCAGGTTGCAGAACCACGGATACCGAGTTTTTTCTCTTTCTTGCCGATGGTGAAGCCCAGAGTGCCTTTTTCGACTATGAACGCAGTGATACCCTTATTGCCGAGGCTCTTATCCGTCATTGCAAAGATGACATACACATGAGCATAGCCCGCATTGGTGATGAAAATCTTGCTTCCGTTCAATATGTAGCTGTCTCCGTCCTCTACGGCAGTGGTTTGTTGCATTGCAGCGTCGGTACCGGCATTAGGCTCGGTCAAACCGAATGCACCAATCCATTCTCCGCTTGCCAACTTGGGAATATATTTCTGTTTTTGCTCCTCCGTACCGTTCTCCATTATGGGAGCAATACACAAAGAAGTATGAGCGGAAACGACAACACCCGTTGTGGCACACACTCTCGACAATTCCTCAACCGCCATCGTGTACATTTGATTTGTACCTCCTTGTCCGCCATACTCTTTCGGAACAGGAATGCCCATCAAACCTATCTTTCTCATCTTTTCCACCGTCTCCATAGGAAAACGCTCCTCTTCATCAATTTCCGCCGCCAAAGGCTTCACTTCGTTCTGTGCAAACTCCCTTATCATCTGCAAGAACAACTCTTCTTGTTTTGTTAGACTGAAATCCATATCTTGTCAATGTTTATTTTTTGCTCTCTTGTCAAATTCTAAACTGCAAATGTACGAAAAAAACACGATTTGCAGATGAACAAAAACGAAAACCGAATGTTTCACTCCTTTTCGGAGGCATTACCTGCAAGGAAGGGTAGGGGTAAAGCGGAGAAAAAACAACCTTTTCGCAACTTTGCTTTGCATAAACCCCATATTGCAAAATTCAAACGCCGTTGTAGAAGAAACTAAACGCCGAAAGAATTTTTTCTTTCGGCGTTTCATCAAATTCTTTATATCTTGGGAGCGGG
>UQXW01000067.1 GCA_900545215.1 uncultured Bacteroidota bacterium | reverse complement strand
CCGTTCTGTTCTCGCAGAACGGCGGTTCGTTTTTTCCTTTCGGCGATTTAATCTCGCGAAATGGCGTTGCGATAAATGCTTGTTTGAGTTCGATTCAAGAAACTGCTTTGTACGCTTCCGCCAAGCGTTGCCGAAAACATTGTCTATATGATTAAATAGTAGTACCTTTGCATATTTCAAGCACGAAATACAGAATCGATATGAAGATACAGGATATACATATTAGGAATTTCAGAGGGATTGGAGATTTATACCTTTCCGACTTGGATTCCAAGGTAAATATAATTGTCGGAATCAATGGTGCCGGCAAGACAAGCATACTCGAATCCGTTGCCATGCTGTTATCATGGTTTATAGCCCGCATGAAATCCCCCAATGCAAAAGGAAGTACACCACTCGACGCAGATATAAAATCGGGAAGCAGAACTCCGTGTTCGTTATCGATAACGACAGAAGATGGAACGACTTGGTCGCTCCATAAGCATAAGGCATTTTCCACACAAAAACGCCAAAATGCTGACAAAACAGACTTGAAACAGATGTCCGAACTCGCAGAAAAGATTGTCGAAAGAGCCGGACAAGGCGGTAATGTCCCGATTGTAATGTATTATCCCGTAAACAGAGCCATTGCCGATGTACCTGTGAAATTGCACAAGACGGAATATGTTATCTGGGACGTTTATAAAGATGCTTTGTCGGGAAATGCCGATTTCCGCTCGTTCTTCGAGTGGTACAGACAGCAGGAAGATATAGAGAATGAGCAAATAAGAGATAATCCCGAGTACAGAGACCGCAATCTTGATGCCGTACGCAGAGCTGTTGCTGCATTTTTCCCTGATTTTTCGGAATTGCGTGTCCGTCGCCGACCATATCAAGCCATGGTTGTCAACAAGAATGATGAAGTTATCGAGTTCACACAGTTGTCGCAAGGCGAAAAATGTTATTTATCCTTGGTATGCGATATTGCAAGACGGCTTGCCATTGCCAACCCGGGCTTGGAAAATCCGCTTGATGGGGAAGGCATCATTCTGATTGACGAAATCGACCTGCACCTTCACCCGAAATGGCAATCGGAAGTGGTTATGAAATTGACGGAAATCTTCAAAAACTGTCAGTTCTTTCTATCGACGCATTCCGCTTTAATCCTTTCGAATGTCAAAAAAAAACAAATCATTCCGATAGACAGGGGCAATAAAATCGAGATAGCTTTTGAGACTTACGGCAAACCTGCGAGCCTTATCATGACCGACTATTTCGATATGCCTAATCAAAGAAACCTCGCAGTGGCAAAAGACATAGAAGAGGCTTTCGAGGCTGTCAGAGAAGGCAATTCGGAGAAATATACCACTTTACGCAGTAAGTTGTTGCCTATCATAGGAGCAAGCGACAGAGATATGGTAAATCTGATGATTGAAGCCAAAAGAAGAGGTATAGATGAGACGAATCGATAAATCCGAAGAGCCGCAATCTCTTCGCTCATTCAACAAAGCGAAGCATGAGAAGTGGGGAGAATTCTCTGATAAGGCAAAACATCATGTATATAATGATTGTTTGCGACAATGTATTGAAGACCAAGCCCACCTTTGCGGTTATACGGAGGTTCCTCTTACGGGAAAAAAAAGGCACATCGACCACTACATCAAAAGAGATTTCGCTCCCGATTTGACTTTCTGTTGGAATAATATGATTGCAGCGGTCAAGGACGATGATTTTGGTGCGGATTACAAAGATAAACATGTCAAAAGAAATGATTACAACAAGTCCGAATGCTGCTATACCGATATTCTCAATCCCGTGAGAGACGAATTTGAAAACAGATTCAGATTTTCAACCGATGGAACGATAGAGCCATCGGACAGCCAAGACATAAAAGCCGAGAAAACAATAGAGTTGTTCAATTTGAACAAAAAGTCTTTGAAAGAACGTAGGAAAGTACAAATGGAAAACGTCAGACAATATACAAAGGACGGTTTGGCGAAAGAGAAAATCCCTGCACTACTCGCAGAAGATGGTTTCGTAAGTGCCATAGAGTACGAATTATCGCAAATAGACGATTAAACTATCACTATAAATATCAATAGCATTTCAGTTGACAAACAAGAGAGAAAATTATTTCGCCGTTCTGTTCTCGCAGAACGGCGGTTTGTTTTTTCCTTTCGGCGGTTTGTTTTTGCGAAAGGGCGTTTGAGTTTTTGCTTCTCGTCATCGGTGTTTTTCTTTTTGAGGGGAAAACCGGCTGAATGTGGGTTGCATTACGGAAAATCTCTGTAATTTTGTCTTCGGTGAAGGTGGGGATTGTATGCTGTCGGATTGTGCGGGGTGCAATCTTCATTGTTTGCCGTTTTTCGACCGAATCGGATTCGATGAAGTCCGGTGTTGTGTAATTAAATCGACGGAAATGGAAAGCATAAAAGAGATTTTCAGGATTGGTTTCGGGCCTTCGAGTTCCCATACCATGGCTCCGAGAAAGGCTGCGGAGTTGTTTTTGAGGGATTTTCCCGATGCTGCCCGCTTTGAGGTTACTCTCTTCGGCTCGCTTGCCGCAACGGGTAAGGGACACTTGACGGATAAGGCTGTGATCGATGTTTTGGGCGGGGAAAGAACGAAGATAATATGGAAAAGCGATACTTTTCTGGCTCTTCACCCCAATGCGATGTGTTTCGAGGCTTTCGACTTTCTTGGCAACAGCATGGGTAAACGTGTGGTTTACAGCATAGGTGGCGGAAAGATTATTCAGGAGAATGGGCATGAAGAGTCGGAGGTAAAGAACGTTTATCCGCATCATAATCTCGGCGATGTGTTGGAGTATTTGGACGAAAATGGTTTGACTTTCTGGGAGTATGTGCAGGAATTCGAGGGAAATAAGATTTGGGATTACCTGATGGAGGTGCTGAATGTGATGAAGCAGTCCGTGGAGGAGGGAATAAACGAGGAGGGTGTTCTTCCGGGCGGATTGAGGTTGAGACGCAAGGCGATGTCTTACTACACGAAGGCAAGGAGTTACAAGCCTTCTTTGAGGGGTCGTTGTCTTGTTCAGTCGTATGCCCTTGCCGTTTCGGAGCAGAACGCTGCCGGCGGGCTGATTGTAACGGCTCCGACCTGCGGTTCGTGCGGTGTCGTGCCGGCTGTGCTTTATCATTTGAATACGGAACACGGATTTACGGACAAACAAATCATTCGCTCTCTTGCAACGGCAGGTTTGATTGGTACGGTGATTAAACAGAATGCTTCCATCTCGGGTGCGGAGGTCGGTTGTCAGGGGGAAGTGGGTTCGGCTTGTTCCATGGCTGCTGCGGCGGCAAATCAACTCTTCGGAGGCACTCCCCAGCAGATAGAGTATGCGGCAGAAATCGGTTTGGAGCACCACTTGGGTTTTACGTGCGACCCTGTTTGCGGTTTGGTACAGGTGCCTTGCATAGAGCGTAATGCTTTTGCGGCTTTGAGAGCTTTGGATGCCAATCTTTATGCGATGATGTCGGACGGCAAGCACATTATTTCTTTCGATAAGGTGGTGGAAACGATGAAGCAGACGGGCAAGGATTTGCCTTCACTTTATAAAGAAACGGCTGCGGGAGGTCTTGCCGTGGTGGGAAAAAACTTTTGCAGTTTACAATAAAGCGTAAAATTAGAACCGAATGCCTATATGACAGGTTCAGAAGAGCTTGATAAGTCCTCCGACTGCGGCAAAGCGGGCAAAACGTCCCACTGCCATGTAGAGGCAGCTCTTCCACGGGGATATTTTCATAAAGCCCAATGTTATGGCGATAAGGTCGCCGACCACGGGCAGCCATGAGAAGAATGCGGCTATGGATTTGTATCGGTTTATCTTTTGTTGCACGGCGAGGATTTTCTCTTTCTTCACCTTGAACCACTTTTCCAACCATTGCCATTTGCCGAGGCGACCGAGCCAAAAGGAAGTCATGCCGCCCAAGGTATTGCCTATGCCTGCCAAAAGAACGCATAGCCATACCTCATTGCCCAAGGCGATGTTGCCCAACAGCAGGGCTTCGCTCGGAAAGGGCAATATGGTGGAGGCGAGGAAGCTGCCGATGAACAGTCCCCATAGTCCGGAATGTTGAAGCAGGCTTACCAACGGGTGTATGTGTATGAGCCGCCGTCTTTATCCACGTAGTTCAGGCTTGTCTCGTTTAATGTCCGTATGATGTAGCGTTTTGTTATTTGCTTGTCGTCAACGATGATGATGGTATCGCCTTTCAGTGTGTAGGCATTGGTTATCACTGTGCTGTCGCATTGGTTGACAATTGCTTGTTTGCGTTCTTTGGCATCGTAGGTGTACTTGGAAAACTCCATATAAGATTCCTTTTCGCACTTTTCGGCATCTTCATTGTTCAATACATCGGTGTTTCTCCATTTTCCTTCGAGAAGGTCGTTTTCTTCTATTTTCTCTTGGCAGGAAAACAAGAGGCTTAGCGGCAAAAGTACCGATAGAGCTTTCAATATGGGCTTCTTATTCATTGTCATTTGTTTTTGTTTGTTGTTTTGCTTCTTCTTTTTCACGTTCTGCTTCCTTTCGCGACAATTGGTTGGTTGTTACGGTGTCGAATATGAGGAAGAACAGAAAGAGTATGAAATAACTTACTGCAAATTTGGCTTGTGTTTCCGCTCCGAAAAGATATACCAATGCCAGAACGCCTATATAGATTAGGAATTTAAGCAGTTTGCTTATCATAAAGATGTGTACGAAGTTCACTTTCCTCTTCCGCGGCAACAGGTAGAGTGCCGAATATGAAAGGGCGGTGAGGGCGTAGAACATGATTACGTAATAGGGTATGTTTTGACTGAAAAATTCTTTCGGCAGTGCGAGTGCTGCGAACAGATAGGCGAAGCATACGCAGATTGCGAAGATGCTCAACTTCGAAAAGTAGGCTGTCAAGGGGTGTTTTTGCATTTCTATTTCTTTGTTAGTTTCTTCAAGGTGGCGTACAGCCCCACGGCTATGGACAAAAGGCTGAGCGTTACGGTGAAGAGGGGTTTTGTTTTCGGTATATACGTGTCCAATTTCCAGCCTGCGTAAACTCCTGCGAATATTATGACGAGGAGTTCGAAGGCTATGGCGGAATATTTGCCGTATTCTTTCATTCCGGTTTGTTATGCGGTGTATTGATCCTCGGGATTAGGAGAATACACGGTACGGGTTTCGTCTCCCATTGTGCAATGACCGGAAAATTGGGCTCCGGGTTCTATGGAGAGTTGTCCGATGAGCAAGTCGCCTTTTATGTCGGAGGTTTTGAGCAGTGCCAAAAGTCCTGCGACTTTTATGTTGCCCTCTATGCTGCCTGCCAATTCGGCATCGCGGCTTTCGACCGTGCCTTTGATGTAACCGGTTTGCCCCATGAATAATTTACCTTTGACAATCAGGTTGCCTTCTATTGTTCCGTCAACTTTCATGTCGCCGTCCGAAACGACGTCTCCTTTTATCGAGGTTCCTTTACTGATGATGTTGAATTGCTCGTTTTGTTCGTGGTTTACCATATCGCAATAATTGTTTTCTATTGTTTTACTTGATTTTCCGTATTTTGTTGCACATCTCGGTCGTTTGTGCTTTCGTTGCCGTCTTTCGGCAGATACATGAGCTTGAAGAACTTTTCGTAAATGTCGATGTTCTTTCTGTTGTAGAATGTAGGGTAGTTCTGCAAAGAAATCACAAAGTGAGTGTAGTGGTTTGCATCGTAATCTTTCAATAAAGAAGATATTGAGTTGTAATACGCCATGGCTTGCTCCCTGTTGCGGAACTTCCTTACGATTATCATTTGTTTGGTCATGGTGAAGAGCATGCTCGTTGTTTGCAGGTTCTTATCAGGATAGTTCTCGGCGTTGAATTGTTTCACCTTTGCGTCCGTTGCTATGGCGTCCATATTGTCATCGTCAAACAAAAGGACGTAATAGTGTTGCATGTCTTTGAATTTGTACATCAGCATTTCGGCATCGATGACTTCTTCCGCCTCTTTGATTTCTTCGGTCTTGGTTTCCGTTTTGCTTTCCTGCTTCTGCTCGTCTTTCACTTCCGCTTTCGGCTTGGGGTGGTATGTAAGGTCTATCTTGCCATCGGGATAGGCTGCGGCAAGGTGCTGCAACTGTGCTTCTATTATCGGTGCTATTTCGCTCTCTGTGTGGTTGTGCAGTATGAGTGTCAAGTCCATGGCAAGGGAGTCGATGCCGTAGAGTCTGCCTTTGGAAAGGGCTTGAACATAGAGTATCTTCGGTATGTAGGGACCGAATTTCAGTGTGTCGATTGCCCTGTCGCCTGCTTCGATTGCCTGCTTGTACATGTCGTTCTTGTATAGGCCGTAAACGTCGGAGTACAATTTTTCTCCCAAGGAGCCGGATTTCACGATTTCGTTCCAGTATTCCGGATTGCTTATCATCATGGCGAACTCGCTTTCGGGGTATTCTTCAAGGATTTTGTTCTTGTAGAAATTGGAGTTGGGGTATTGTCCCATTATATCATAGATACGATAGAGGTGATACGAGGAAGGCGGTATGTTTTGGTGTCTCGGGTAACGTCTTTGCAGGTCGAGGAAGGTTTCGACGGCTTTGGGATTGTTGTTCAAGCCCTGATAGTAAATGTATCCTGCCGAAAGGAGTGCATCGGCTATCTCTTCATGAGCGGAATCCTTTTGTGCCTGAGTGTAGGGTATGTCTTTGGTGTAATACTCTCTCGATTCGGGGTCATTGGAACGGGCTTTCGAGGCTGACGAAACGGCGTTAGAATCTATCGGATTGCCGTTTTCGTCGAGCGTTTCTGCCATTTGATCGAAGTCGAATTCCTCGTCCTTATGGCTCAATCGCCAGTTGTCTTCCAATTTTCGGTCTCCCCAAATACGCTTGAATTCCAATTGTCCCACCTGAACGGTTGCATTGTTGTAGAAATACCAGTTCGAGCGATTGTTTTGGCTGAATTGGTCGTAGCGTGTCATTCCTGCCATGCTTGCTGCCAAGGCTTTGGCTTTCTTCTCCTCCTCTTCTTTTTCTTTTTTCTTGCGTTTGTATTCCTCTATGTAGGAATCAACCCTGCGATCGAGTTCTTCCTTACTCAATTCGCTCATTGCAAGCAGACTGTCCCAGCGTTCGACGCAGCGGAGGTCTTTCACGAGGTTGGTCAACACCTTTTGACGACTTTCGATGCCCGCACGGTTAGGATAATCCTTCGGCATGACGGCAAGGGCTGTGTCATAATACATTTGGGCTCGCTCATATTTTTCGAGCAAAGAGAAATAAGTGTCGGCTGCCCGCAGTGCCGATGTTACCTTTTGAGGACTGCTGCTTGCGGCATTATGCACCGACTCTTCCCATTCCGAGCAGGCTCTATCGACATTCTTATCCCTGAAATACACCTCGCCCAAGGCGTAATGGATGCGGTCTTTGTATTCGATGTTCTTCTTGTCGTTCAACATCTTTTCAAGACGTGCGATGATGGATTTGCTATTGCCTTTCTTGGGGTCGTAACACATTGCGAGGTTAAGGTTGGAGGCAAACTGCATATCGTAATCCCCTGCCCTGCGTGCCGTTTTCTTGAAACACCGTCCGGCTTGCTCGTAGTCGCCTGCCTTTTGGTAAATCTGTCCTTCGATGAATAAAAGTCTTGTGTTGAGCTTGGGTTGCAAGAATGTGAACTTACGCTTCTTGAAATACTCTAACGCCAAGGCGTTTTTGCCCTGAGCCAAAGCGTTTTCGGCATAAACGGTGTATAGAAAGTTGTTAAGCCTTTTCGGCACTTTGCCCTCGACCATCTTGTTCTTCACCTGATCAAGAAGAATGTCGCATTCGCTGTACTTTTTGCACTTTGAATTGGTCAGAGCAAGCCAAATCATCGGTTCGTACATTTCTTTCCTGTCTTTGTACTGCCCCATTATCAAAGAGAATGTGGCTGCGGCACTCTTATAGTCCTGTGCATAAAAGCAGGCTTTGCCTATAAGCAGATAGGCATCGTCGATCTGCGGATTTTTCTCCACTCCGGAGAACTTCATGGAGTGTTTCTTTATGACCTTGCTACCTTTCTCTATGGCACGGTCGGTATTCGATTTGATGGCATTGGCATTCTCGACAGTGCCGAGCTTGTATATCGGAAGAATTTCGGAGAAATTGTCCTTGTGAGCCTTTTCCAAACTCTTCACTCCCTCTTTCAACGCCTGATTTCCGTTCCACCATGCGTTGTAATGGGCTACCATGCTGTGGTACTGCCTGTTTATCCACTTGTCCTTATGCGTAGAACAAGCCGTAAGCAAAGCCATACCTGCTGCTACCGGACTCCGCTTGCTG
>UQXW01000066.1 GCA_900545215.1 uncultured Bacteroidota bacterium | reverse complement strand
TTTGAACGCCGTGCCTATTCTTTCATAGAGGGCTACGCTTTTCGGCGTTTTAGAAGAAAAGAGACGAACGTACGAAGCTGTTGACGAAAAAGGGTCTCGGATTTGCGGATTGAATTTTATTTGTTATCTTTGCAAGCGAAAGATGGCGTGTTTGCCGAAAACGAATGGTGTAAATAATAATCCGGTTATGGAAAACTTTGTCGTATCTGCCCGCAAGTATCGTCCGAGTGATTTTCATTCGGTTGTAGGTCAGGAACATGTAACTTCCACTTTGCAAAACGCTTTGCGTAACAACCGCCTTGCACAGGCATTTTTGTTTTGCGGTCCGCGTGGAGTGGGCAAGACCACTTGTGCCAGAATTTTGGCGAAAACGATAAATTGCACCAACCTTACTCCCGAAACGGAAGCCTGCAACGAATGCGAGAGCTGCAAGTCCTTTTTGAACAATGCATCTTTCAACATCGTGGAGTTGGACGCAGCTTCCAACAACTCGGTGGAAGACATCCGTTCCCTTATCGAACAAGTCAAGATTCCGCCGCAAAACGGCAAGTATAAAGTATATATAATCGACGAGGTACACATGCTGTCGCAGGCGGCTTTCAATGCGTTCCTCAAAACGCTGGAAGAACCTCCCGCATACGCGAAATTCATTCTTGCAACGACGGAGAAGCAGAAGATTATGCCGACCATCTTGTCCCGTTGCCAGATTTTCGATTTCCATCGCATAAGCAACGACGATATTGCGAACCATCTGGAATACATTGCCAAGAAAGAAAACGTGGAATACGAGAAAGAGGCTCTGCATATCATATCTCAGAAGGCCGACGGAGGCTTACGCGATGCGTTGAGCATGTTCGACCAACTCGTTTCCTTTACAGGCGGAAAGCTGACGTACAAAAACATCATCGATAATCTCAACATACTGGATTACGATTACTATTTCCGTCTGACGGATTTGCTTTTGGCAGGAGACATTCCGCAAAGCCTTCTGTTGTTCGACCAAGTGTTGAAGAAAGGTTTTGAAGGCAGCCATTTCATAGGCGGTCTTGCCTCGCATTTCCGCAACCTACTTGTTTGCAAAACGCCTGTTTCGGCAGGTCTTTTGGAAGTCAGTCCGACCGTGGCTCAAAGATATGTGACGCAGGCACAGGCAGCACCACAGGTATTCATACTTCGTGCTTTGGAATTCTCGAACGCATGTGCCTTGGAGTACAGAGAGAGCTACAATAAAAGACTTTGCGTCGAGTTAACCTTGATGAGGATTGGTTTCATCATGAATAAAATCCAACCGAACAAACAAGTCGCCACGCCTGCGACTGCTCCCGTTCAATCCACCACCGTACAATCCGTGCCAAGCGGAGAGCCTAAAAAAAAAATGACTGTCTGACCGACGACCGAACCAAGGAACAAATAAAAGCATCGCTCGGAACGGTAACCAGATTTTCGATTAACAAATCCGTTGCCGTAAGCCGTGAACTCTTGGAGAAGAACACAGAAAACGAACGCGAGAAAAAACGCCTTGATTTCGACATTTTCAAACGCACATTGGCGGAATATGCGGAAAAAATCAAGGAAGAAGACCGCAATCTGGCGTTTTCTCTTACCAATGCGATTTGCCGACAGGGTGAAAAAGACTTAATCATCTTGGAAGTAAGCAATAAAATTGCCGAAAGCGAGATAAACCACTGCAAACAAAAGATACTGTCGTTTGTTAAGCAGGAAACCGGCTTCGACAAGATTGTTCTGCAAGTCGTTTGCAAACAACAGGAACTCAAAACGAAGATTTACTCGCCTGCCGACACGTATAAGCACTTCAAAGAAAAGCGTCCGGAAATCGAGAAGCTGGTAAAGACTTTCGATTGCGAGTTCGAGTATTGATAATAAAAGCATACACCTATGGGAACAGCACTTATATTTTTGGGAATTCTCGTTTTCTCCGCTCACCTCTTCTCGATGATGTTCAGCAAGAGGAAAATACCAGATGTGCTTTTGCTATTGATTATAGGTGTCTTGATAGGACCGGTATTGAAGTTCGTTCAGCCGTCCGATTTCGGCAGCGTGGGCGGAGTGTTCACCTCCATAACCCTTGTGGTCATACTTTTCGAGGGCGGAACAGGCATAAGCATAAGCGATTTGCAACAATCATGGCGTTCGACGGTCAAACTGACGGTCAGCAGCTTCATTGCCGCCGCCGTAACCGTTGGTATCATCTGCCATCTCTTCGGAATGGACTTGTTGAATTGCATGATTACCTGCAGCATATTGGCGGGTACATCATCGGCAGTGGTCATTCCGCTTGCCCAGCACCTGAAACTTACCACCCAAACCAAGACCGCTCTTATCCTTGAGTCAGCCATAACGGACGTTCTCTGTATCGTGTTCGCCTTTGCTTTCATGGACGCAAAACTTATGGGCAGCGGTTTGAACGTCGGCAAGGTTGCGGGCAACGTATTGGCATCTTTCGTCTTGGCAACCCTCTTGGGATTTGTCGGAGCAATGGTTTGGGCGAGCCTGTTGCAGAAGATTCGACGTCTTCGCAACTCCATGTTCCTTACACCGGCGTATCTCTTCATCATTTACGGGCTTGCCGAGGTCTTGGGGTACAGCGGGGCGATAGCTTCGCTCGCTTTCGGAATTACGATAGCCAACATGGAATATTTCAACTTCAAATTCTTGGAGAAATACCAAAGAAACAAGAATCTGAAGCTGAACGAAAACGAACATGCCTTCATCGGAGAGATAGGCTTCGTGCTGAAAACATTCTTCTTCGTCTATGTCGGTTTGAGCATTCCTTTTTCGGACGGAAAATCCTTGGCGATAGGAGCCGTGATAACGGCAGCCTTGGTCGTCGTTCGCATTATAACTGCCAAGTTCTTCTCCCCCGGCTCCGCCAATGCCTTTGACAGAAGCACCATTGCCGTAATGATACCGAAAGGACTTGCAGCCGCCGTGCTTGCTTCCGTACCCGAGCAGTTGGGATTGGAAGGCGGAACAGAGATTAAGTACATAACCTTCTCCGTTGTGCTGTTCTCCATTCTGCTTTGCTCCCTGCTCATACTCTCGATAGAGAAATTTCCCCGTGTGAACATACTTCTGCGATTTGTCTTCAAGCAAAGACCCATGAAAAGCAAGGAAGAACCGAATGAAATGCCGAAACCGGAAGAAGAGAATACGAAAGAATAAAATGCAATCGAATCACATATCATGAGGACAAGAGTTTTATTTTTGATTTTGCTGTCTTTTGCTTTTGTCTCGTGCGAAAAGGAAGAGAAAACGAGCAATGAAGAACAAGCGGTTAAGGAGGTGGTATTTTCGTATGAGCAAACAGAGTTTGCAAACGTGATTATGCCTTACAGAAAAACGGAAATCATTCATGATGGCAGCCGAAAGCCGGCTTTGGTTCTCTATTTGCACGGAGGGTCGAGCAAAGGGTCGGACAACGAAGCACAGATGAAATAACCGGCAGTAGATTCTATATGCAATCATCTCGTTTCGCAAAAGTCGAATGCCATAATTCTCATTCCTCAATGCCCTTCGGACAAATCATGGGGCGGAATGATGAACGGAGTTTTGAAATCGCTTATCGACCTTTACGTATCGGAACAGCTTGTCGATGAACAAAAGATTTACATCTTCGGAGGCTCGATGGGAGGCACCGGAACATGGGGAATGATTTCCTCTTATCCGGATTTGTTTGCGGCAGCCATGCCGGTTGCAGGCAATCTTTCCAAATGCAATGCGGAAGATGTGGCAAAAACACCCTACTTCACAGTTATGGGAACCGATGACGCAATAATGGATATTGATATTGTCGCCGAGTTCGTCGATAAGGTGAAATCATTCGGAGGAGATTGCATGTTTGAAACCGAAACGGGTCGGACGCATGAAGCAACCTGCAAGCAAAGCTATACCAAGAATCGTCTCGATTGGGTTTTCAGTCATTGAGAGTATTGCTTTCACCTTTTAATTCGCTGTTTTGTCCGATACCTGTAAGCAAAGGAATATCTGTTTTTTGCAAGTGAAAAACTATTCCGCCGTTTCAAGAAAACGAAACGGCGGAATAAAATAACGAAACGCCGTTCTGCAACAACAGAACGGCGTTTTACTGTTTTCCGATTTTGATGCTATTTCTTTTTCCCTTTTATTTGGAGCGAGCCTTTCTTGATGTCTTTGTGTGTTGCGGTTTTCTCCATCTTCACATCGCGGGAAGTGTCGTATTTGTCGAAGTGTATTTTTTCTTCTTTCCACTTGTCTTTCGGTGCTTGTTCCTTTTCTGGTACGCCTATCGGGATTATGTTCAGTGGAACGATGTGTTCGGGAAGCGCAAGGAAGTCTTGCAGTTGTTTGGTTCTTTCCTTGCTCGGATAAATGCCGCACCATACGGCTCCCAATCCCATGCTGTGTGCTGCCAAAAGCAGGTTCTCCGTTGCCGCACTGCAATCCTGTACCCAGAAACCGCGTCCTTCGCCCTCTATGGCTTCTTTCATGTTTCCGCAAACGATGATTGCAAATTGTGCCGTTTTGAGATGGGCTGCGTTTTTGAACTCTTCACTCATCTTGTCGAGCATGTCTCGATCTCTTATCACTATGAATTCCCACGGCTGGCGGTTCATGGCACTCGGGGCACTCATTGCGGCATGCAACAACGGCTTGACAAATTCGTCAATCTCTATTTTCTCTCCCGAGTATTGCCTTACGCTGGTGCGTGTTTCGATGTTTTTCATCACGATTTGGCTTTCTTCCGTGATTTTTTGAGCTTGTGCCACACCGGTGAACAGTAGTGCGGCAGCTGTTACGGCTAATGCTTTTTTCATATCTCTCGTTTTTGTAATTGTATTAAAGACAGAGAAGTAACGAGGTTCCGTTCCGGCTTATTGTCTCGAAACGAAAAAATAAGTACCTGCTTTAATCGGTACACCCGACACAATTTCGTATCTTTGCACGGTTGAGAAAAACATAATATTATAATGAATAATACATATAAAGCGGTATCGGCGGCGGAAGCCGTCAAGGTCATCAAAAGCGGAGACCATATCCATTTGAGCAGTGTTGCCTCTGCTCCGGAGTGTTTGATAGAGGCAATGTGCGAAAGGGGAAGAAACAAAGAGTTCAAGAACGTTTATATCCACCACCTGCACACGGAAGGTCCTGCACCTTACGCAAACCAAGAGTTCGAAGGCATTTTCCAACATGATGCTTTCTTTGTGGGTTCCAATGTGAGAAAAGACGTTCAGGCAGGTTACGCAGATTACATTCCTATCTTTTTGAGCGAAACCCAAAAGTTGTACAGAGAGGGTTATCTGCCTTGCGATGTCGCCATGGTGCAGGTTTGTCCTCCCGATGCACACGGATACGTTTCTTTGGGAACGAGCGTCGATGCCACATTGGCTGCCGTGGAGGTTGCAAAGACCGTTATAGCGGTGGTAAATCCCAATGTGCCGCGTTCTTTCGGCGATGCAATGATACCGATGTCCATGATAGACATCTTTGTAGAGGATAACACGCCTTTGATGCCTGCTCACTTCTCCCAACCGAACGAACAGGAGGTTGCAATAGGCAAATATTGTGCGGAATTGATAGAAGACGGAGCTTGTCTTCAAATGGGTATAGGTGCAATTCCGAATGCGGTTTTGGCACAGCTCGGAAACCACAAGAACCTCGGTATTCACACCGAAATGTTTGCCGACGGAGTGTTGCCTTTGGTCGAAAGCGGTGTGATAAACGGAGCGAACAAGAAATTGGATAAAGGCAAAATGGTGTCCACTTTCCTTATGGGAAGCCAAAAAGTCTATGACTTCATCGATAACAACCCTATGGTTGCAATGATGGACGTAGGCTATACCAACGATCCGTTCGTTATCGCTCAGCAACCGAAGATGACGGCAATCAACTCGGCTTTGCAGGTCGATATAACAGGTCAGGTATGTGCCGATTCCTTGGGAACGAAATTCTTCTCCGGCGTCGGAGGGCAAATAGACTTCATTTACGGAGCTTCCCGCTCCGAAGGCGGAAAAGCAATCATAGCAATGCCGTCCGTAACCAAGAACGGAATATCGAAGATAGCTCCGATACTTACACCGGGAGCAGGTTGCGTTACGACAAGAAACCACATTCATTGGTTCGTAACCGAATACGGTGCTGTCAATCTTTACGGAAAGAGTTTGCAGGAGAGAGCAAGATTGTTGATTTCGGTAGCTCACCCCGACCATAGGGAAGAATTGGAAAGAGCAGCCTTTGAAAGATACGGCTCTCACTTCCGTTACGTACAGAAATAAGCGACTTCAAAGAAGTAAAATACATACATATTCTATTGCTAATGCGGCGGGCATGTCTCTTCTTTGCGAAAGGAAGATGATAAGCCTGTCGCTTTTTTTCAATTCTTTGAACAATTATTCTCAAAGGCTGTTTCTTCGGAAATGAAAGCAAAATGAAGATTGCGAAATGGGCTTATGGTAAGTTTCTAATGATGCTTATGGCTGTGTTTGTCTTGGAAGCATGTCAAACAAATGAGAAAATGAAAACAGTAAACGTAACAACGATTGAACATTTGGAAGTATCGCGTTTTATGGGAACTTGGTTCGAGATAGCGAGATACGACCACAGGTTCGAGAAAGGCATGAGCGAGGTGCGGGCAGACTATACGTTGTTGCCGAACGGGAATATCAAAGTCGTCAATTCGGGAATGAAGAACGGGAAACGAAAAGAGATAATCGGAAAAGCCAGACAGAAGAAAGGCAAACGAGCCGGTGAATTGGAAGTCTCGTTTTTCCTGTGGTTCTATTCGGACTATAACATATTGGAGACAGATGAAGAATACAATTATGCGGTCATCGGGGGAAGTTCCGGAAAGTATCTGTGGATTTTAAGCAGAAGTCCTAAGATTGAAGGAGCCGTTCTCGACAAATTGATGACCAAGATAGAGAAAAGAGGATACGATACGGCGGCTCTGATTTTCGTTTCGCAGAAATAAACAGCATTTTTCGTTGAAGTCGAAAAGGCAATTCCGCCGCTTTTGCGGCAGTGAGTTGCCTTTTCATTATTTTTTCGTACATTTGCAAGGCGTAAGATCAAAACGAACAAAACAAAAATCGAATCAAGTGGGAAGATTGTTGGCCATAGATTACGGAACAAAAAGAGTTGGGCTCGCCGTGAGCGATTACATGCAGGTTATAGCAACAAAGTTGGCGACAGTGCCGACCGTAGACATCTTTCCGTATCTGAAAGAGTACATGTCGCGGGAAGAAGTCGAAGCAATAGTTGTCGGAGACCCCAAGCAGATGAACAATACGCCCTCCGAATCGGCAAAGGCTGTGCATATCTTTGTCGATAATCTTGCAAAGGCTTTCCCTGAGATGGACATCTACATGATAGATGAGCGATTTACTTCCAAGATTGCAAGTCAGGCAATAGCACAATCGGGCTTGAAGAAAAAGAAACGTCAGGACAAAGGACTTATCGACTCTGTCGCAGCCGTGCTTATACTGCAAGACTTCATGCAAATGAAAAAATAAGATATTCTGATATGATATTACCGATAGTGGGATACGGTGCTTCCGTTTTGAAGCAAAGAGCTGTCGAAATAGACAAGGATTATCCCGAATTGAAAGAACTGATCGAGGACATGTTTTCCACCATGTACGCAGCCAACGGTGTCGGTTTGGCAGCTCCTCAGGTGGATTTGTCGATACGATTGATAGTCGTGGACGCAGCACCCTTCAAAGAGACTTATCCCGAGGGCGAAGGCTTCAAGAAAGTCTTCATCAACCCTCAACTTCTCGAAGCAAAGGGCGAACTTTGGACCGATTTCCAAGAGGGTTGTCTCTCTTTGCCGGACATTCACGAAGAGGTGGCGAGACCGAGCATCGTCGTGGTGAAATATCTCGACGAGAATTTCGAGGAACACACCGAAGAGTTCACAGGCATACGGGCAAGGGTTTTTCAACACGAGTACGACCATTTGGAGGGCAAGGTGTTCACCGACAGGCTCAGCCCGTTGAGACGAACTCTTTTGAAGAGAAAATTGAACGATATAGCCAATGGAAAGGTGAATCCGGGCTACAAGATGAAGCAACCTCACACAAAAAAGAAGTAAGCGATGAAAAGAAATTTCATTCTCGTCTTATCCGCCTTTGCCTTGTTCGCATGCGGCGGCAAAAGCGAACAAAAGAAACAACTTGAAAGCATTGCACAAATGGAGAACGCCGTTTTGCAAGATGCCAAAAGCATAAGCCCGAAAGATGCCGACAGTTTGGTGAACATGTACAAGGCTTACGTCGAGGCTTATCCGCAGGACACACTCTCTGCCGCTTATCTTTACAGAGCAGCCGACATTTTGGCGAACCGCAAGGAGTGTCTGCCCGCAATAGCACTCTTGGACAGACTCATAAAAGAGTACCCCGAGGACTCGCATGCCGAACAAGCCGCTTTCCTTAAAATTCCGCCGTT
>UQXW01000065.1 GCA_900545215.1 uncultured Bacteroidota bacterium | reverse complement strand
GATGGCTGTCCATCAATCATGGTATATCTCAACGACCACTTTTGAGCCATTCTCACCATTGCCATGTAAACAGAGCTATCCCCATGAGGGTGGTACTTACCGAGCACCTCACCCACGATTCTGGCAGACTTCTTATGCTTGGTATTGTAAGTCATTCCCATATCCCCCATGGCATAAAGTATTCTCCGGTGTACGGGCTTCAAACCATCTCTCGCATCAGGCAAAGCTCTCGCAACGATGACGCTCATGGCATAGTCGATATACGCCTGCTTCATCTGGGTTTCGATGTTTACCCTGTGTATTCTTTCGTTCTCCAAATCCATTATGCGTTCAATAATACGTTAAAATCAACGTACAAAGGTACGAAAAAAATCCGAACAGCAGCCAAGGCGGCAAAATAAAATGCAGGCATGAAAGCCCTCTTCCAGCTCTCATGCCTGCCCTCCTTGCAATCGGTTCTTGATACAGCCCGACTATACCTATTTATATATTATAAGAATATCGTAAAACCGAACATCAACCTCGATACATTGTCTCCCTCTTGGGCGGAAAAGATGGAACTATACTCTCCCCTGTAAAACTCCAAATTATACATCGGAGAAACCATGTACGTTGCATTAACCTGCATTCTGTGAAGGCTTCCGATTTCAAAACCTGCCCTCAAAACGAAATCCATATCCACCGCATTCTTGAACTTCACTCCGACATTACTCGTTAAATCCTTTGTCTCGAATTTATCCTTGAAAGCAAGAGAGGCGTTGACACCTGCACCGATTACGAAGTTCGCACAATCAGCCACCCTCAAACGGTAGTTCGCCATTATCGGAACATACAACTGATGTATCCCCATGGTCGAATACTCGCTTATATGCGAAGAAGTGCCTGTCGCAGGTATGGGATAATATACATCGCTGCGTATCCCCAAATGCTGATTGGTGTACCCCGCCTCCGCAGACAAGGAGAACTTTTTGTTGAACATATACTCATACTTGAACGAAACGTTCCATGCAAAAGCACTCGTAACCCTTATATCGGACATCCAACCATGCGTTGCAATCGCTTCACAATAATCCTTATGAAGAGGAAAACTGCCGAAGTTCACACCCAATCCGAAGTTGTGCCTTTTGAAATCCTCTGCCTTGCTCATGTTATACTGAGCCATTGCCCCGATACCGCACAGCATCAAAGCCGCAATCAAAACTATCTTTTTCATTCTAATCCAATTATTAATCATTAGTAATTCATGGTAAATGATATAGTGCGATTTTTGCTACAAACCACAGTAATATTATTTCGTACATTGCCCAACCTTGGAAGATTATTAGCATCGTTATAATGTAGGTGTGCAAAGTACCATAAAACATTCTTATTATACGGTGCAGCTACAAAATAGTCATCATATATGTAACTATATATATATCGAGTAACTCCATTATTCCAACAATGAGTCTCTGCCACCAAACCATTTCCACCTCTTCTAAACCCATTGACAGTATTGCCTGATAAATTTAAACCAAATGTTATTTTCTTTGGCTTGTGTCGTATATAATGTAATCCAAATGCTTTTTTCTTTACTGTGATTTTGTAATAAAAATAGGAAGCAAATAATTTACTATTAAATCTTTCAGTTTTAAAACGGTTTTCTAAATCTACTCTATATACACCATTTGTTTTGTATGCATGCTTATAAACATTAGTTTCAGGATAAAATTTCAACACTGTTATTCTCAAGTTCGTATCAGTATTGGTTATATTGCTCAAATACTTTATTTTTGAAGCATCACCATCCTCAATTATCTTAGTAACATCTCTTTTGAACTGAAATATTTTGCCATCTACTTTTACCAAAGATTGTCTGTTCAAGACCTTGCTATATTTGCTGTACGCATCAGGCACTTCAAATAACCAACCTCCTTCTAACGTATCAGTTAATAAGATGTCTGCATACATATCATGTGTTTTGGAGGTTATCCTAGGCATTTTAGCCAATTCGTCTTCGTTTAAATCTTCATAAGGTTTCAAAAGTTCTTCTTCTGCCAAGTTTATCTCCTCGTATATCCTATCGATGGAGACGAAATTTTGTTTCTCTTCTTTGGCAATTTGTTCTTCGTAACTCAATTCAGATAATACCCCTAATTCTTTTTCTAATTCATCGAACGATGGAAATGATAAGAATTTGTCAAAAGAAAGTTGCTCCAAACTAGTTTTCTTTTGACATGCCTGTGACTTTTCTAAATCGTGCCTATCTTCTTCACAAGCAAAGAATAGACCTACCAAACCAATGAGGATAGCAATCCTCGTACTCTTTTTAAACATAGCTATTAAAAATTTTATTTGTCGGAACCGAAAAACAATTCAGTTATAGCCTTAAGCCGATTCCGTAAACTTAAAGCCACGCTGCAAATCTACAACAAAAATTGGAAATATCAAATTTTTTCTGGATAAAATTCGCATTTTCCTTAATCAATAGGCTTGAAATGGTTATCTACAGTTGAAAAATTGATGATTGACGAAAATCTATTGCAAGTCTGCAATAATAAAATAGAGAGTTATAGCATGATAAACCGAAGAAATTGCCTTTTCTTGTCACCATTGTTATTTCAAATAGTAAAATTACAAAGTCATATCTTTATTTTCAAAGTATGAAACAGAAAAGCAAAAATCTATGAAATTACGGTTTTTATTCGTGTTTTGAATTGCTTTCTTCAAAAAAGCCTCCTTCAAAAAAACGAAATCAATTCATTGGACAAAAGACGCCGTTTTATTTTGGTGAAGCGGCGTTTCAGAAATTTGTTACGGGCAAAGGTTTGCAAACAGTGTGCGAACCGTTTGTCAATTTAATGAACATCAAGCCTCGATACTGCGGAAGAGAAATATCGATGGCTCCGCCGAGCGTAAAGAATCGTCCAAAGCTTGCAATTATCCTGCCATCTGCCGAAATCAAATCCACCTGTGTCTCTCCCGATATACCCTTACTCTCCAAACGAAGCAGGTTTCCGGAACACAGATAAGCTTTGAAATCCGGCAAGCAGCTCTCGCCTACTTCGGAAATATCGGATGAAAGTTCGGAAAAGTTCCATTCGTTCCGGCGTTCGACCACAGTCCTATTCGCAATCCGCATAAAATACTCCGCCACATCGGTACTTATACCGTTTATTGCTGGAACGCTTGCCAATGCTTCCCCGAAAATGGAACAATAAAAGCAACAAGCAGCAAGGTAAGTACCGTTCATTGCAGGGTGCGAGTTATCGGAGGAATGCAAGACCACAGTGGAATCTGTAAGGAAAGACTGCAAGAACGCCTCTCCCACAGGCGACATATCGGAACGAAAATCTCTTGCCATAAGCCGGTAATTCTCCGTCAGCCTTTCGGTCATGGATTCAAACGTACAGAAAGCATCGTAGTACGGACAGTTCATTGCATCGCCGTATCTGTAACCCCATGTGCCGAAAAAGATAATCCTTGCCTGCGGATTGTACACCTTGCAAACCGAATCCAACTTCATGGCATTGGGATAGACTTGAAAATAAAATTGTTCATCAGGAAAAGCAACCTCTTGGCTCTGCCCCTGCAATACGATGCAATCATAATTTCCGCTTTGAATTTTTGCCAATGTGGCAGGGCTTGCAAGATGACTCCAAAAAGTATAACCGCCAATCGTACTGCTCTCGCAAACAATTCGTTTGCCATTATGCTCTGCCACTCGGCTCAAAACCTGTGGCAGATTGTTCGTATAAACATAGCTGTTGCCGATGAAAAGCACCCTCTTTGCCTCTTGACACCACAATGCAGCATTAAAACCGAATAAAAACAAAAACTCAAAAACAAGAATACCGAAAACATTACCTCTTTTCATAAACACACTTCTTTATAATGAATATCCGCAGCAAAGATACGGATTTTTTGCTAAACTGCGAAAAGGTTCGGTTTCCACCTTGCGGCACCCCTCTCCCATCTTTACCAATCACCCATTCCGATAATTGCAACACGCTTTACCGAAACGGTGATTGAAGAAAATAAAACGCCGAAAGAATTTCACGAATCGCCGTTTGAATCACAATGAAACGGCGAAAGAATTTTTGAATACGAACTTGCTGTAAACCATTACTTTATTTCTCTATTCAGAAATACCTTGTAATGAAGTTCCAAAAGGTCTCTCTGCGGTTTGAATTTATCTGGCAAGGCAATAAAACTTCCATTTATCGCTTCTAAATAAGTTTTGAATGCAATATTTACAGTTTTAGCGATTAGCTCCTCGGCGAGAAGTACTTTATAATCGGGTGTAATAGCTATCAAATGTTGGTCGTATTCCCTGTGAAAGAAAGAATTTAGGCATAAACCATTCTTTGGGTTAGTCCTATTTGCAACTTCTGTTGTCCAATCCACTATATGGCAAGCCTCCAACAGCTGAGGATTTCCTACGCCGGATATACAGCAACGGTAATTATAGGAACTCATTACAACAGAACGAAAAAAGGATTGGTTCACTCTCTGTCTTATGATTGTCTCTCGCTCCTTTCCTTCTGGCAAATTTAGTAATATCTATATCGGTTATCTCTTCTATATTTTTCTTAGAGAACTTTGCTATCAAGCGTTCACTCTCAAATACAAGTCTTTCGGGATTGGCATAAAATTCGTCCCATATTTCTTGTTCCATCTTTGCTCCATGCGTCAATCCTTTTATGCCTTGTGTTTTTAATTCGGGGTCTAATCTTCCAATATTTCCAATCTTCATATTCAAAGCACTTGGCGTGCGTCCGAGAATTTGAGCATAGTGAATTATAAGAGGGTGTTGTTTACTACTATTCTTGAATGCTATCTTGCAATAGACATTAAAAGCTATTATTGTTTCCTCTCTACTCCAATTTTTAATTCTTCTGTTAACTTGATTAGCTCTTTTATCCCTTTCTTTTGAGATGCTGTGTGTGTATCTCGGGTACAAAGGTGGTCATTTAATTCGAATATGGTTTCTTCGGCTTGTTTGTGGGTTGGGAATGGGGATTATTTGGTTGTTATCGGGAAAATCATCTCATGGAAAAGAGAGTTGTTTTTGCGGATTTTGAACATTGTTCCGGGGAATGTTGTATCTTTGCAAGTGAAACAAGACGTGTAATTATGGAACTTGATTTTGATTTGGCAGGTTTTGCTCCCGGAGAAGTGTTTTCGGAAGAGGTTTTGGAGAGTTTGAAAAATGCTCATTCGCTTGTGTGTAACGGAGGTGGCGAAGGCGATGACTTCTTGGGCTGGCGGGATTTGCCTGTAAGCACAGACCGTAAACAAATTGACGAATTGAGGAGAGTGGCGACGCTTGTGCAGAAGAAAGCAGAAATATTGGTCGTTGTGGGCATCGGCGGGTCGTATTTGGGAGCCAAGGCGGTGATTTCAGCTCTGCAATCGGCATTCTCGGACTATGAAAAGTCGCATTTCTGCAAGATAATTTACGCCGGAACAAATCTTTCCGAAGATTATATGGCTGATTTGCTCGAATTGCTGCAACATAAGGAGTATTGCCTGTGTGTGATTTCAAAATCCGGCACCACGACAGAGCCTGCCGTGGCGTTCCGTGTGCTGCGTCATGCCTTGGAAAAGAAGTATGGCAAAAAGGAAGCCAAGGATAGGATAATCGCAATAACGGACGAACATAAGGGAGCTTTGCGACAGATGTGCCGAGAGAACGCTTACGAGAGTTTTATCATAAGAGACGATGTGGGAGGCAGGTTTTCGGTTTTCACTCCCGTGGGTCTCTTTCCTGCGGCGGCGGCAGGCGTAGATGTGGAGGCATTGTTGAGAGGTGCAAGCAAGATGCAGAGTCGCCTGATTGAAGAGAGAAGCATTGCAAACCCCGCTTGGAAGTATGCGGCTTTGCGTAACATATTATGTAAGGGCGGCAAGAAATTGGAAATCCTTGTCGTCTATGAACCGAAACTGCAATTCCTCTCCGCTTGGTGGCAACAGCTCTTCGGCGAAAGCGAAGGCAAGGACGGCAAGGGGCTGTTCCCTGTCGGCATGTTGAACACCACGGATTTGCATTCCCTCGGTCAGTACGTTCAAGAGGGAGAAAGATTGATGTTCGAGACCGTCATAAGCATCGGAAAAAGCAATCGTCATGTTGAAATTCCCCGTGAGGAGAAAGACCTCGACGGTTTGAACTACCTCTTGAAGCATTCCATGCATGAAATCAATCAAAAGGCAGAATGCGGAACGCAAAAGGCTCATATCTCCGGTGGTGTGCCGCAAGTGAAGTTGTGTGTGCCGCAGATAGACGCTGAAAGCATAGGAGGCTTGCTTTATTTCTTTGAATTTTCTTGTGCATTAAGTGCATACATGCTTGGAGTCAATCCATTCAATCAACCCGGAGTCGAAGCCTACAAGAAGAACATGTTCGCACTCTTGGGCAAGCAATAAACCGTACAGGGATTGCGTTCCACGCAATAAACGCTTGACATGAGTACAGGGCTTGTTGCTACCATCATATTTGCACTTACCTATATCGGAATAATATTCACCAAGCTGCCGAGGCTGAACATAGACCGCCCCACGGCGGCTTTTGTCGGTGCGGTGGCAATGCTGTGCTTCGGAGTGGTGAATCTGCAAGAGGCAGTGAGCTTTATAGACTTCAATACCATATTCCTGCTTTTGGGAATGATGTTAATGATTTCCGTATTGAAAGCCGACGGCTTTTTTGATGCAGCTGCGTCCGAAATTCTGCTCTTTGCCACAAGCCGGTTCAAACTTCTCGTCTATACGGTCTTCATTACCGGCATAGCTTCCGCCTTCTTGGTCAATGATGCCGTCGTTCTGATATTCACACCAATCATCATATCCGTCTGCACAGGCTCGGGGCTGAATCCCCTGCCTTACCTGATGGCAGAAATCCTTGCTTCCAATGCCGGCAGTCTCATGACCATGACGGGCAATCCTCAAAATATGCTCATAGGCATCAACAGCGGCATGACTTATTCGGAATTCATGCTTCACCTTCTGCCGATTTCCATGCTTGGAATGCTGATTATCGTTGCTGTTATACGATTTGTCTATCGCAAAGACTTCTCCGACAAAACACCCTTGAAGCATGAAAGCATGAAAACAACGCTCAAAAAGCCCAAACTCACCTCTGCCGTAATCTTCCTCCTGCTCACGATAGCTTTCTTCTTGGGAAAAATCCTCAACCTTCCCTTATGTGTCCTCGCCTTGGCAGCTTCCTCACTTGCCATATTGCTTTCCGACCACAAGCCTGCCGAACTGATGAAAGAAGTCGATTGGGTGCTGTTGCTTTTCTTCGCCTCGCTCTTCATAGTCGTAGGAGCGGTAGGTCATACGGGCGTATTGGACTTTATGTTTAAGCTCCCTTTGCAAGATGACTTGGCAGGCATTTTAAGCATTCACGGTATCAGTATTGTTATGAGCCAAATCCTCAGCAACGTACCCTATACCGTCCTTATGTTACCCCTCTTGCAAACTGCCGACTCCCAAACACTGTGGCTTACCTTTGCCTCTGCCTCCACCCTTGCAGGTAATGCCACAATCCTCGGAGCCATGGCAAATATCATAGTTATAGAATCCGCCGACAAACTCGGCGTAAAGATAAGTTTCCGCGAATTTTTCAAAAGCGGTATCCTTGTAACCCTTGCTACTTACGCCATTTCCCTGCTCTTTCTCAGTCTCTGATTTTCCGACACTTGCAACTCACCTTACTGAAACGCCGAAAAGATTTCACGAAACGCCCTTTCAGAAAATTCTTTCGGCGATTTATTTTCCCCAAATGGCGTTACGCTAAATGCCTTATCAATGTGTGCATTTGTGAGACGATTATTTCAAAATATATTTGGCTTTATTGTTGTATCGTTTTTTTGTTATATCTTTGCGGAGAGTAATACTGTGCTATCATGATAAAAAGAAAGATTTATTTATTACTGTCTCTTACCGTCCTTACATTGTGTTGCGTTTCTTGCATACAGTTATGTATTGAAACTTCGCGGTCTCAAAAATATGCTGCCAAGCATTCGGAGTTCAAGGCATTGAATGCGGACGACTTGAAGAGATTATTGATTGACGATACTTCTTGTTATAAGTTTGTTGTCTTTTATTCTCCATGTTGCGGTCCCTGTAAGGAACACATGCAACTTACCTACCCCGGCATTATGAAGTCTTACGACACCAAAACCGTAAAATGGTACTTCATATTGGAGGATACCGGCGGTATAAAGCATGTTCCAAACCTTCTTAAACAATATAATCTTAATGTTGTGCCGTATTATTTCTCAGATAAAAGGAAAGAGTTCTGCACTGCAAACGAAAACAAATGGAACAACCTCATTAACTATATTTTTCCGGAGGGAGAAAAGGTGAATGATGCTTTCGGCATTCCGTTGAACCTTATAGTGGATAAGCATGGCAGGCTTTTGAAAAGTTATAAACGCTATTCAAAGGAAATGAGAGTGTATCCGAGGGAATTGTACGACATAAAGGACGTGGATATACGGGAAACGGACTTCTTGCAAATGGATACCTTGGATTTAGATTGGGAACCATACATCTGCACCGGCAAAGACTGCAAACTCTAAGCCGAAGCCACTTCACAAAACCGGATTTTATATCTGTGTTGAGTGGTGTACTTCCTTTTG
>UQXW01000064.1 GCA_900545215.1 uncultured Bacteroidota bacterium | reverse complement strand
TTCGCGAGCTCCGGCAAAAGGCTCGAAGAAAGTTGTGTCTTCTCCTGTACCCCATGCGTCAACAAGAATTTTCACTTCCAAGCCTTCGCTCGCTTTATCCTCCAATGCCATACGGAATTTCTCGCCCATGGCATCTTTTCCGAAGCGATAAATCTCGATCCAAATGCTTTGTTTTGCATTTCTGATGTCTTCCAATACGGAAT
This sequence comes from uncultured Bacteroidota bacterium, assembly GCA_900545215.1. GTDB lineage: Bacteria > Bacteroidota > Bacteroidia > Bacteroidales > P3 > Onthomorpha. The sequence goes on along the minus strand of UQXW01000064.1, from coordinate 8,817 downwards.
TGAAGAGAACAAGATTGTCGTCGAAGATTTTGAATTTTTCCATTGGCAGATTGCTTTGTAAGACAAACCGATAAAGTCAGACTTTGTTTGAATCAGTCCACTGTTTTCTTGAACTTGAACTTCGGTTCTTCGTGATGTATCAGTCTTTTGATGTTTTTTCTATGTGTCCACAAGATAAACAATGCGACAATGACCGAGAAACAGAGTTGTACCGTATTGATGTTGTAGTGTAACCAAATACTACATGTGGAATAAAAGACAGGGAAGCTCACTGCCGCACTCATGGAGGATACGGATATGTAATGAGTAAGTATAAACACTATGACGAAGACTGCAAGTACAAGAGGTATGATTTTATCGAACAATCCGATTACGACACCCAGCATCGTGGCAACGCCTTTGCCGCCTTTGAAACGTGCAAATATGGGAAGTGCATGCCCGATGACAGCAAAAATTCCGATGACCAACTGATAGTAAACAAGGTAATCATGGTTCATCTCGGCAAGGCTGCTGCCGAAAAATTTAGCAAGATAAACCGCCAGCCAGCCTTTGAATACGTCTATTCCCAAGACAAAAAGCCCCGGAAGCAATCCGAGTACCCTTATGGTATTCGTGGTTCCTGCGTTTTTGCTTCCTTTTTCCCTGACATCTACTCCGTAAAATGATTTTCCTATCCACACGGCCGATGGAATGGAACCCAAAAAGTATGCGGCAAGAAGTCCGAGAGATAGGACAGTTGCCAATGGTAAATCGCTAAAAGTCATTTTTATTCCTCCGTATTGTCTGTTTCCTTTTCTTCGTATTGGTCTCCCAATTCGAGATTTCTTATGAAGTTACGTTTTTCTGCCGGTGTGGCAAGTCTGTATGTGTAAAGCTTTCCGCCTTTCGTCTCGGTCTCTCTGTCTTTGCGGGGAGTGTCATTGATGATTGAGTTGAAAGTCTCGTTCGATGACAATGCACTCATTGCGGCTCCGTTGTAAGTAAAGAAATACCAGTGATCGGGGTTAGCCTCCACGTATATCCTGATTTCGGTTGTAAGAGTGGTCTTTATGAGTTGTATTTTCGTTCTTATGGTTTTGTTGATTTGGTAATTACCTACGTATCCGAGTTGAGCAGTTGCCGTTCCTATATAACTGTGTTTGACAGGATCCCAAACCAATCGCACACTTGGGAAGAACAATGTGCTTGCAACTTCTTTCGGTATGCTTTTCCATTCTCCCGTTACCAGCAAATCTTCAAACCATTCCTCACCTTTTTCCTCTCCATATATGTATTTGAGATATTGTTTGTAGGCTGAGTTCTCCAAATCTATCGGACTTAAATTCAAATCTTCGTATAGTTCCACTCCCATCAAATCCAAGGCTTGTTGAGAGAACGGAAAGTTTACTGCAAGGCTCATCTGCAAAACTGCTTCGTTGTTTTTATCCACCGTAACAGTTCCGTAATTGTTCATCTGTACCGCACTGCTGACAGGAAGCCCCATTTTGATATTGCCTTCTCCCTTTATGTCGCAACGTGTCTTGTTATAAGAAAGATATTCTCCCGTTTGCTCGAAATCTTCGAGCTTCTGCTTCGATGCAATGATGTAATTTTTCTTGGCTTTGTCGTAAGTAAGGTAGCCTTTGGCAGAAAGCATGACGTTATCACCCTCCGTATCCGATGTCAAGAAAGCAATCTTAGGTTCGAAGTTGTCTTCGTTGAAGAGAACCGAAGCCGTAATTCTGTTGTTTTCTATATCGACAGGAGCTTCCGAAACAGGAATATATATGGCTTGCGGGTCTATCGGAGCAGAAAACTTAATCCATGCTGCCTCTCTATCATTGCAATTTGCGGATATTTGCACTCCTCCGTCAAAATGGAAATTGCTGTCTTGTGCATTTACAGTAACTTTACCGAAGAAGTTGAATGCCGAACTCAATGCCAAGGAGCTGTCCTTTGTAATGTCGCCTTTTCCGACGGATTGACCGCTTAACGGATTCAGTTCGCTGATAAAGACAGGATGTTTCTTGCCATCTTCGTCCACATAGTCTATATAACCGTTTGCAGAGTATATTTGAGAGGACGCAATATGTATTCTCGCATTACGATATTCGTGTAATTTGCTTTCGGTGTTTGCCAATATCGTGGCGTTTTCCAAAGTGTCCATTTGGGCTCCGGGATATATCGTAACCATTCCGTCTCCGGGTCTTACTCCTGCGTCGGCACATTTTATCAAATACACCTCACCTGCCGACAATTTGTTCTCCGTCAAGTCCAAAGTTGCCTTTGAAGAATTGAAATGCAAGCCTCCTTGATTCGGATGAGTGGAAACGAACTTCGCTCCGGGTTGTTCCGAATCCACAAGCTCGCGAATATTTTTTGAAGCAAAGCCTTCCACTTTCGGACTCTGAGTATCCACAAGAGCCAACTGTTTATTATCCATATCCCATGCGAATTTGTCCACATAACAGCTGTATTGCAAGAACGGCAATTCTGTTTTGCTTACTCCTTCGTTGGAAACAAATTCACCTTTTCTGTTTATGAAATCCACTTTTGCGAGAACATTCTCCGCTTTGAAAGCAATACTGTTACCGTCCAAAGCATTTAAAACAAAATTCGCCGTATCGGAAGTGTAATTATCGTTTTTGAATTTCGTAAGCTCGCTATTCACTATCATTTCTTCGCTCTTTGTACTTCCTTTTCCGGTTAAGCCCTCAGGACTTACAGTTAATGAACCCGTATGGAAAGCCTTCCCGTCATACATATTGAAAGCTTCAGCTTTTTGTTCGACGAACATATAATCTGCTTTGGGATACCAATGCTCGCTTGTTTGAGTAACATCGACTTTTGCAAAGGCAGCGGAACTTTTTCCTGTACTTTTCTCGAAGCAAACAAACTTTTCTGTTATGCAAAAAGCGGAATCGGGATGAAAAACAAACATCTTGGAATATGAACGTGAGGCAAGATAATCCAAATAGCCTGTTCCCAATAAGCCATTGCAACTTAAATCTATGCTGTTGTAGAACTGTCCCTTTCCATTGTAGGTTGCCAAACCTGTCGAAGGCGTTTCCATTTTGAAACCGAGGGAATAGTCCCTCATAACGACCAAAGGTTCTTTTATTTCTTCAAATATGCCGTCGGAAACGAAGACACCCTCAAACCTTACACTGTCTGTCTTGAAGTTGAACAGGTTTTTGATTTGAAACGTGTCCAATTTGTAGTAAAACCTCTCCCTGTTGTAAACACCGTTTTGAATTTTCGGCGAATCGTAATAAACATAGCTGTTCTCCAAAGAGGACATTATCGGATAGCCTTCCACCTTCTTCAAACTGCTCTTGTTGTTCGGTTCGTCGATAAGCAATTTGCAGTAAAGATGTTGTATAGGCGTTTGTATCATCACAAGTTTCGTCGAATCGTCATACAAAGGCACGTAAAAATTCAAGCTGTCTATACTCGGCAAATCCAAAGCGAATTGTTCGTAAGAGAACTTGCAATCCTTTCCTGTCATCTTAAACCGTCCCGCCATCACGTCTCCGTCAAACTCGAAGCTCCTGTTCTTTTTCATTCTGATACTTCCGTTCAACGGTCTTATGGAAACATTATGCGTATCGCTCAATGTGAACTTCTCGATACCGTTCATTCTTAACTCCATGTCCAATACGTTAAGCACAGCGTTGGGTTCGCCTTTTGTTGCGGATACAAACCTCAACGCATCATAGTCTGCTCTCTTGCGATTGGCGGCTATATAGTCATAAAGCTTGGGCTTGACTATTGCAGTCTCTCTGTAACTTTCGTAAATGATGAAACCGTTCAATGCGACGTTCATCAACATCAATTTTGCCTGCACAGGCTCCAAGCCTATGAATTTGGAAAATTGCTTGACGGTGAATTGCTCCTTGCCGGTTTTCTTTACGAACGCTTGTATTCTGAACAAAGGGTTTTGTTCGTCTATCCCCTGCAATTTATTCCACTTATCTTCCGAGTAATAGTTATTGCTTTCAAATGTTGCGAAAGTCTCTCTTGCCGGACCTTTAACCGCAGTGAACTCTATCTTGTAATCGTCCAAGTTTGCATACACTGCTTCGGTATAAATATCGATGCAATGATAAGAATCCACCCATGGGGAAGCCGAAATTCCCTCTCTGTAATCATTGAAGAAGATTTGACGATTGCTTTTGTTGAAATTCATCTTGGTACTCGGGTGGTAAATGGAATCTTGATTGGTATATATCGTTACCTGACAATCTTTCGTTATTATCCCCTCCCTGCTGAACGGATGTTCTATTGCTTTAGCTCGTATATACACCTTTCCCTCCTTGTAAAACCGCAATTCCGCCGGCATCTTCACATCTCCCGTTCCTAAGAATTTGCCTCCTTGTTGAGTAAAACCGCCCACATAGTCCACATCGGGATAGATATTCTTTATTATCTCTTCTTTTTTGTAGGAATAAAATCGCGGATAGCTGTCGTCTTTGCCTGCTTTACCATCGCTGCACAAATCTTCAAAGCGTCCTTTAAGCTTATGAGAGAAAAATTCTTTGTTGGTAAAGGTAACGCTGTCGGCAAATATGGTAGCCCTGTTCAAAGCCACCGTGTATTTATCCAGTTCCACATATACCTCATCTCCCTGCAATCCCGTTTTTTCCCAATTCACTATTCCACCCTGTCCCTCGAAACTGTTTTCCATGAGATAGAAGCGACCTTTTGTGGAATGTATGGTATTGGAATCTGTGATTGTACCGTAAGTAAGGTCTATTTCCGAATTTATATCCGCATATACCCCTCTCACACTGTCATTTCTGAATACATATCCTCCTGCATCTCCCATATTCCAGTGTACCGTTTTCGATAGATACAGATAACCTCCGCCGAGAAGATTATATGTTGCAACAACTGCCGAATTGTAAATCTTCAAATTGTGATTTGCAATGTACTCCTGCATGCCTTTGAGCCATTGATTGTAGCTTTCCGGACTTTGATTTGATGATTGGAAAGCTATTTGTGTCTGAATAAATTCATAGAAACCGTTTCTCGCACGGGCATTCTTTTTTGCCATGAGTTGCGACAGTTTGACTATGTCTTTCCTGTGCTGAATGCTGAAATTACTCCACACCTGTCCGTATTCTGTAAGCAAGGCTTCATAATCTTTCTTTTGGTCTCCCTTCAAGTTAACATCGGAAGCGACCATTTCCGTCAATTCATCTATATATGTATCGCTATTGCCGCTGAATCCTTTGAACTTCTGAGCCTGCAAACCGAACATTGCCGATACGCAAACGGAAAAAACGATGGTACGGAGCAAATTTTTCATCATCACTTTTTGACTTTAACGAGACGCATGGCTGCCCACTTGTCCTTGGTTTTCACTTTATCGGTTTCAAAGCCGAATTTCCTGCATTCCTTTTCGAGGATATGAACATCGTCTTCAAAAAAACCGCTCAAAAACAACACTCCTCCCGAAACTATGTTGCGAGCGTATGCTTCCATATTGTCCAAGAGAATATTCCTGTTTATGTTGGCGATGAAGACATCGAATTCTTCTTTTCCGCTCAAAAGAGAACTATCTCCCAAGAATACTTTCACATCGACAGCATTCCTCTCCACATTCTCTTTTGCATTATCCGCCGCCCAAACATCGTTGTCTATTGCAACACAATCGCAGGCTCCCGTTTTTGCTGCCAAAATTGCCAATACTCCTGTGCCGCAACCCATATCCATCAAACGTTTTCCTTGGAGGTTTTCGTATAAAAGGAATTCTATTATCAAAGAAGTGGTTTGATGATGAGCCGTTCCGAAAGACATCTTCGGCTCTATAACTATGTCGTATCTGACCTTCGGAGAGGGCGGATTGAAAGGAGGTCGTACTATGCAGAAGTCTCCGAAAACCACGGAGGGATAATTCTTTTCCCATTCGGCATTCCAATCTCTCTGTTCTATTTCCTCGATACCGTATTTCACTTCAAGGTTTTCCACAAATCCCAATTCCGTTTTCTTTACTTCCTCGATTTTTTCTCTCGAAAAACAATCTTGCGGACAATATGCCTCAAAACCGGTTGCGGTATCTACAAAACTTTCATACCCACAGCCAATCAGAGCATCCTTGAATATATCCGCAATCCAAGTATCCTCTTCGCCCCACTTCCCATTGTGGGAGAGTCGGACGCTTAACCTTATGTAATTCATCTGTTGCTTAGAAACTGCCTGCTATTTCAATAAAGTCTGCGGCTTTCAAAGAAGCACCGCCTATCAATCCTCCATCGACATCTTGCTGTGCGAACAATTCCTTTGCATTCTTGGCATTGCAACTTCCACCGTAAAGTATGGAAATTTCTTGTGCCGTATCATCGGAATATTTCTCCGCCAACATGTTTCTTATGAAAGCATGTATTTCTTGGGCTTGCTCCTTGGTTGCGGTTTTACCCGTACCTATTGCCCAAACAGGCTCGTATGCTATTATGACTTTCTCCATTGCTTCTGCGGAAAGGTGGAACAAACCTTGCGACACCTGTTCGCGTATCACATCGAAGTGCTTTCCTGCTTCTCTGTCTTCCAAAGATTCACCCACGCACACGATGGGAGTAATATCGACCGCCAACAGTTTGTTTACTTTCTCCGCAACGTCCTGATTTGTCTCAAAGAAGTATTTTCTTCTTTCGCTATGTCCCACTATGCAGTAGTCCACATTCATGCTTTGCAACATTTGTGCAGACACTTCGCCTGTGTAAGCTCCGTTGTCGAACTTGGATACGTTTTGAGCACCTACAAAGAACTCCACATCCTCCGCTGCGTCCTGTACAAGTTCCAAATAAGGGAACGGAGGACATACGATAACATCTACATCCGTACTATCGAAAGCTCTCAAACCCTCTGCTATGTCATTTATCAAATCATCGGCTTGGTTGAATGTCTCATTCGATTTCCAATTGCCTGCAACAATGTTTCTTCTCATGAAAGTATCTTGTTTTGAGTTATACCATAATAATTATACTTTGCAAACTTACGAATAAAATCCGATACGGCAAGCGTTCGCTTCAAAGAAAGCACACAGACGCTGCCCTGCCTCGGGTATTGTCGGGAATAAAAACCGCTCTCGTTCGTCGTCGCCTCAAAAAATCTTGCGGAAATATCATGCAGAACAAAATAATTAGCTAATTTTGCCACTGATACGTATTGACAAACAGCCGCATTCGAGCCTGCAAACCTGCGTTCTGCAAATGCAATCGAAGCAATGGTTCTGCAAATCGGCGTTTTGCCAAAATAAAACGCCGATTCGTTGAAACGAAACGCCGAAAGAATCCTATGAAACGGCGTTTCGTCGACAGCTTGAAAAAGAAGCAGGAACGAAAAGGGTGAAATGTATCGCAATTTACTGAAAACGAAATGATAATCAGATGAAGACCTCTGACAGTATAGTAATCATTCCGACTTATAACGAGAAGGAGAACATAGAGAACATAATAAGATATGTGTTTTCCTTGGAAAAGATTTTTCATATCCTCATTGTGGAAGACAATTCTCCCGATCACACGGCAGACATCGTTAAAAGGCTCATGCGGGAGTTCCCCGACAGGTTATTCATCGAAGAAAGAAAAGGCAAGTTGGGCTTGGGAACGGCTTATATACATGGCTTCAAATGGGCTTTGAGAGAAGAATACGACTATATCTTCGAGATGGACGCCGATTTCTCCCATCCGCCGAAAGATTTGATACGGTTGTATGAAGCATGCAGGCATGGAGCGGATATGGCTGTGGGTTCCCGTTATGTCGATGGCAAGATTTCGGTTGTAAACTGGCCCATCGGAAGAGTGATGATGTCCTATTATGCTTCGGCATACGTACGTTTCGTTACGGGAATGAAGATAGGCGATGCGACGGCAGGCTTTGCATGCTACCGAAGAGAAGTCTTGGAGAAGATAAAACTGGACAAAATCAGGTTCGTCGGCTATGCCTTCCAGATAGAAATGAAATATACGGTTTACAAACTCGGCTTCAAAATAGAGGAAGTGCCGATAATCTTTGCCGACAGGGTATTGGGACAAAGCAAAATGAGCATGAAGATATTCAAAGAAGCCTTTTTCGGTGTCTTTTCTTTGAAATTCAGAAATTGGAGAAACTATTAAAACAAGATAACGCATTTTACGATGAGAAAGAAAGCAACAAGTCTATTGGCATTGGTTCTCGTATGCTTGGGAATCGCGACTTATGCCCAGAACGGGCTGATTGACATCAAGAAACTGCAAGACAGGCAGTACTATCCCACTTCGATATACAATTTGAGCTTTATCGGAACGAGCGATAATTACGCTTACACCAAAACCGGTGGCGAATTGTTTGTTTCTGACGGGAAAGCAGAGAAAGAACTGCTCAAACTATCCGACCTGAACGGGGAATTGTCGAGTTTTGCCGGCATACAATTCGTTTCAAACGATGAATTTGCATTCGTGAGCAGGAAATCGCATGCCATATTCCACTATAACATGAAAAGCAAACAGTTGAAAAAGATATGCGTACTTAAAGAGAATGCCGAAAATTTGGAAGTCGATTTGAAGAACGGCTGTGCCGCATATACAATCGACGGCAATGTCTGGTATTCCTGCCCCGACAAGTCGCCCGTTCAACTGACAAAAGACGGCGGGAAGGGAATAACATACGGCATGGCTGTGCATAGAAACGAGTTCGGCATAGAAAAAGGGTTCTTTTTGTCGAACGACGGAAAAAAGTTGGCATTTTACAGAATGGACGAAACGATGGTGAAAGAGTATCCGATAGTAAATACCGATGCAAGGGAAGCAGAACCCACACCTATCCGCTATCCGATGGCGGGAATGAAGCCGTCCT
>UQXW01000063.1 GCA_900545215.1 uncultured Bacteroidota bacterium | reverse complement strand
AGTAACAGGAGACCTTGAAAAAAGATGGGCGTCTCGAATGAGTTTCTCGGCTTCGGCTTCGGCTGTTGCTCGAACGGAGTAAGAACCGAATTTATTGATGGATTGAGGTGTCAAACCCAAGTGTCCCATTACCGGAACCCCTGCCGATAAAATTCTTTTGACCGATTCGAGGATTTCTTCGCCTCCTTCAATCTTTACTGCGTGAGCTTCCGTTTCTTTCATTATCCTTATAGCTGAGCAAAGAGCTTCTTTGGAATTGCCTTGGTAAGTTCCGAAAGGCAAATCCACCACAACGAAAGCTCTCTTGCAGGCTCGCACGACACTTGACGCATGGTATATCATTTCATTAAGCGTAATCGGCAGAGTGGTCGAGTATCCCGCCATTACATTTGCGGCGGAGTCTCCTACCAATACCACATCTATTCCTGCCATATCGACCAATGTTGCCATGGAGTAGTCGTATGCCGTAAGCATTGCAATCTTCTCGCCCCTGTCTGCCATGGATTGCAGCGTCTTTACCGTTATTCTTTTTGTATTTGCTTTTGCAACTGACATCTTTTTCTATCGTTGGTTTTGTTTCGGTCGGCAAAATTACAGATGTTTTTCCGTTTAATCAGGCTTTTGCCTGTTTTATTTTCCTCTTCGAGGCTGTAAACTTATCGATTATTTGTACTTTTGTGGCAAAATAGAGGTTTATGTTTGAGTTTTTGGAAGGTAAATTTGAGGAGATAACGCCATCGTACGTTGTTGTAAACTGTTCATCTGTCGGATATAAGGTTGAAATATCGCTTACGACATATACGGATTTGAAAGACAAAAGCAGTGGAAGACTGTTCGTACATCAGATAGTGCGGGAGGACGCTCAATTACTTTTCGGCTTCTCTTCAAAAAAAGAAAGAACTGTGTTCAGAGCATTGATTTCGGTTAACGGAATAGGAGCCAACACGGCAAGAATGATGTTGTCTTCTTTGAACTCCGACGAACTTATTCGTGCCGTGGTGAAGGAGGACGTGGGAGCGATAAAAGCGGTGAAAGGAATAGGCATTAAGACGGCTCAAAGGGTGATAATAGATTTGAAAGATACGTTTTCCAAGTTCGAGGTTGCGGATGTCGGGGTTCAAAGCAACAATAAAAATAAAGAGGAAGCGTTATTAGCTCTACAAACGCTTGGCTTTAACAAAGTCCTAATCGAAAAGGCTTTGGACAAAATTCTGAAAGAAAAATCGGATTACGGTGTCGAGGAATTGATACGCTTGGCGTTGAAAATCTTATAAGTTGGTGAAGATACCGATGAAGTTTTTTGGAAACGCGTTTCTGCGTTTGAGGTTTGTGCTTTTTGCCATGGTCATTCTTTCTGTTACGGGCAGATTGCATGCTCAAAGCGACAGCCTTCGATATTCCATAAACGATACCATCGGCAGCCCTTTGTATCTTAACGACCCGCAAAACATAAAGACATCCGTCGAGTATGACGAAAGCAGTAACGAATACGTGCTTTTGAAGAAAGTAGGCGATATTGTCATAGAAAGGAAAGTGCTGTCCTTTTCGGAATATCAGAACTACGATATGGATAAGATGATAGACGATTATTGGAAAAGCCGTTCTCAGACTTCCAAAATGGTAGGTTCTTCCGATGATGGGGTGCTTGGAAATCTTATCCCGCAACTTAAAGTGAACAGCGAACTGTTTGAAACCATTTTCGGAGGACAAAACATAGATATACGTCCGAGCGGAAGTGCCGAGATAAAGTTCGGAGTGGTTAACAACCGCAACGAAAATCTTGCTTTGAGCGAAAGCCAGAGGAGTACGACTTCTTTGGATTTCGATATGAACTTTCAGTTGAATGTACTGGCTCAAATAGGAACGGCAATAAACCTTAACTTCAATTACAACACCGAAGCTACGTTCGATTTCGAGAACGAATTGAAGTTGAAATACGAAGGAAAGGAAGATGATATTATTCAGTTGATAGAAGCCGGCAACATAAGTTTTCCTTTGCCGCTGAGTCTTATTCAAGGCAGTCAATCCTTGTTCGGTGTCAAGACGAAATTGAAATTCGGCAATCTTACGTTGGACGCTGTTTTCTCTCAACAGAAGTCAGAGTCTAACACTGTTACAGTGCAAGGCGGAGCTCAAATGCAGGAATTTAATTTCAAGGCATACGATTACGATGACAACCGACACTTTTTTCTTTCCCAATATTTCTATGACAACTACAACAAGGCAATGAGTACTTTGCCCATAATAAACTCGAATATCGTAATTACCAAGATTGAAGTATGGAGAACGAATATAGGAGCAGCTGTAACCAATAACAGAAACCTTGTGGCTTTTGCGGATTTGGGTGAGTCCGAACCTTACGGGCAAAATCCTTCCATTGCAATTCCCGGGGCAAGAGCATTGCCGGATCAATACCTTTCCAACAGGCTCTTGAACGTTGTGGACGTTAATACGATAAGGAGCATAAATACCATAAGTTCTTACCTGCAAGGCTTGGGTTTTGTGTCGGGACAGAATTATGAAAAGGTGGAAAGTGCCCGTAAACTTTCCGCTTCCGAATATACACTCAACCCGAAACTCGGTTTTATTTCGCTTACGCAGTCGCTTGCTGCCGATCAAGTGCTTGCAGTGGCGTTTCGTTATCAGATAGTAGGCGATACAACGACTTACCAAGTGGGCGAGTTCTCCGATGAAGGCATTGCAGACCCGAATACTTTGGTCGTGAAACTTTTGAAAAGCTCTTCTTTGAATGTTCGCAACCCAATGTGGCGTTTAATGATGAAAAACGTTTATCGTTTGCCGCAAGCCTATCAAATTTCGCAAGAAGACTTCCGTCTCAACATATTATATCAAGCCGATGAGGACGGAGTACAAACCGGATATTTCAGAGAAGGGAACAAAGAGGGCATTCCGTTGTTGCAGGTCTTCGGATTGGATAGAATGGACAACAATCAAAACATGTATCCCGACGGAGTGTTCGACTTTATCGACAATGCGGCTGCCAACGGCGGTACGATACAAAAGGATAAGGCTCTGATATATTTCCCGACCGTCGAACCATTCGGCAAAGACTTGCGAGAAACATTGGATAACGAAGAACTTGCGAATAAATATTGCTTCGACTCTCTCTATACCCTTACAAAGTCTCAAGCGGAACAGTACCCGAATCAAAATAAATTCTATCTCGAAGGACGATATAAGTCTTCTTCCGGTTCCGAAATTTCACTTGGTTCGATGAATGTGCCACAAGGTTCGGTAAGAGTGATGGCGGGAGGAATTACTTTGACGGAAGGAACGGACTATACGGTGGATTATGCAATGGGAAGGGTCAGGATAATCAACCAAGGCTACTTGAATTCCGGTACTCCGATAACCGTATCTACGGAAGCGAACTCGGTGTTCAGTGCCGTAACGAAACGTATGTTCGGGGTGAGGGCGAACTATGAGATAAACAAGGATTTCATGCTCGGAGCAACCTTTATGAATCTTCATGAAAGTCCCATAACGCAGAAGGTCAACTATGGAGAAGAGCCGACCAGCAATACTATCTGGGGATTCGATGTAAACTACCGGAAAGAGATACCTTGGCTTACCAAATTGGTGGATTTGTTGCCGTTTTATCAAACAAAAGCACCATCGATACTCAATTTCAGTGGCGAATTTGCACACTTTATTCCGGGAAATCCGCGAGTAATCGGCAAAACAGGTACTGCATACATAGACGACTTTGAATCGGCAAAACGTTCGTACGATTTGAAAGCCGTTAGTTCATGGTTCCTCGCATCGACACCCCAAGATTATAATACCGCACAGCCTCTTTTCCCAGAGACACGCAAAGACCTTGGTCTGACATACGGTTTCAACAGAGCTAAATTGGCATGGTATTATATAGATGACAACTTCTATCGTTCCCCTCCTTCAAACATCAATTCCGATGACCGTTCGCATGCCTATACAAGGGCTATATCGGAAAAAGAATTTCACCCCAATAAGCAGATGCAGCAAGGACAGAATACCAATATCAGGGAATTCAATATCGCATTCTATCCTTCGGAAAGGGGACCTTACAACTACGATACCACATCGGCATATTCCGCCGGTCTTATGCCCGATGGTTCTTTGCGTTCTCCATCTACGCGTTGGGGCGGTATAATGCGGAAGTTGGAAACAACGGATTTTGAAGCCGCAAACATAGAATACATCGAGTTCTGGGTCATGGATCCCTTTATAGACAACCCTCAACATGGCGGAGGAAAGCTCTATTTCAACCTTGGCGAGATTTCCGAAGATATATTGAGAGATGGCAGAAAGAGTTTCGAAAACGGATTGCCGACAAGTGCGGAAGTTACCGACGTGGATAGCACAATCTGGGGACGTGTTCCCCGTTTGCAATCCATCGTCAACGCATTCAGCAACGACCCTGCGGCAAGACAATATCAAGATGTCGGATATGACGGATTGTCGTCTGCCGATGAACGAACGTTTTTCGCCAGATTTTTGGAAATCGCAAGCCAACAGTTGGAGCAAGACGCTTACGAAAGTCTTATAGCCGACCCATCGGCTGATGATTTTATGTATTTCCGAAGCCAGCATTACGATCAAACGAATGCCAAGATACTGGAACGCTATAAGAAATACAACGGTTCGGAAGGCAATTCCTCGATAGCTTCGGATAATTCCGAATATAGTTCGCAGTCATCGTCATTGCCGAATGTTGAAGATATAAATCAAGACAACACTCTTTCGGAAGCCGAAAATTATTACGAATATGTGATAGACCTTACACCCGAAAACATGGTTGTCGGCAAGAACCATATCGCGGATATACAGGAGGCACGCAATATTTCATTGCCGAATGGCAGCACAACCGATTGTAAATGGTACCAATTCAAAATTCCGATAAGAGAACCGAACAGAACCGTCGGCGATATTCACGGTTATCAATCCATTCGTTTCATGCGAATGTTCCTAAGAGATTTTGAGGAACCTGTCATTTTGAGATTCGGAACCTTTGAACTCGTAAGTGGGGAGTGGAGAAAATATACAGACAATCTTCTCACCCCCGGAATTTATCCGAGCGGTACTCAAAGCGAGAATACCACCTTTACCGTTGCTTCGGTTAACTACGAGGAAAACGGAATGCGAAGTCCTGTTCCATACGTTATTCCTCCCGGAATAGAGCAAGAAAAGTTGATTAGTACAACCTCCGTAACGAACATGAACGAACAAGCTCAGAGTTTGAAAGTTCGGGAACTCGGAGACGGAGATGCAAGAGCCATATATAAGACAACCGATTTCGACATGCGACAATACAAACGCTTGAAGATGTTTGTCCATGCCGAGAAAGTGAACGAGTTCGACGATTACAAGAAAGGCGACCTTTCTTTGTTCATAAGGCTTGGAACAGACTTCACGAATAACTATTATGAATATGAAGTACCGTTGACCTTCACCCCATGGTACGTCGGAGCAAGCAATCGTGAAGCAATATGGTCGCCGGACAATGAATTGGACATAGACCTCGAACAACTCGTAAAGGTGAAAGAGAACAGAAATGCCCGTATCCGTTCCAACGATCTGACAGTCAGCTCCTCCATACCGTACTATGAGAATTACGAAGGTAGAAAAATGACTGTACTCGGCACGCCCAATATTGCAGGCGTGAAAGTCATCATGATAGGAATACGAAACCCCAAGAAGCAAAGTCTTAACAATGATGACGACATGCTTCCCAAGTCGGCAGAAATATGGATAAACGAGTTGCGATTGACAGACTTCAATCGTTCCGGAGGTTGGGCTGCAACAGGTTTTGCACGAGCCAACTTGGCGGATTTGGGAGATGTTTCCTTATCGGCTTCCTATCGTTCGGCAGGTTTCGGCGGCATAGAACAAAAGATTTCCGAAATATCGCAAGACAATATCGGTACGATAGATATTGCGACCAACATAGAAGTCGGCAAACTCTTTCCCGAGAAAATCGGCATAAGGTTGCCCGTTCATTTCGATTACTCACAATCCGTAAGCAATCCCAAATACAACCCGCTCGATCCCGATGTCAAGTTGGAGAATGACCTTATGAGTTACAGAAGCGAGCGGGAAAAAGATTCCATACGCCACCTTGTACAAGATTATGTCAGCCGCACAAATCTCAATTTCATGAACATAAGGAAAGATCGTTTGGGCGACAGAGCATTGAAACGACACTTCTACGATATAGAGAACTGGAACGCTTCCTATTCCTACTCCTCCACTTATGCAAGAGACGTGGATATAGACCATAATACCAAGACACAACACAGAGGTTCATTGGGCTATCAATACGACGTCAATTCCAAAGGCTGGAAACCATTCTCCAAAGTCCCTCTCTTCAAGAAGAAAGCATTTGCCATATTGAGAGACCTTACGTTGTATTACTATCCGAAATCCTTTTCTTTCAGAACGGAAGTAGTAAGAGACTTTGAAGAAACCCTTCTAAGACCTAAAAGCCAAGGTCTCGTCATAATGGAACCCTATTTCTATAAACAGTTCTACATGAACAGGGCTTACACCTTCAAATACGACCTGACGTCGAATATCAAGTTCGAATACGATGCAACCGTCAATGCACTCATAGAAGAACCTCGCGGAAGAATAGACACCAAAGAAAAAAGAGACTCCGTATGGGCTTCCGTCATGGAACTCGGCAGGGCACAACAATTCACGCAAAACTACAAAGTAAGCGTCAATGTACCGATAAACAAACTACCTTACTTGGATTGGGTCAGAATGAACGGTTCTTACAGCGGCACATATAAATTCATGTCGGCAACCGAGGCAACCCGTTCATTGGGTAACGATATAGAGAATGCAAGACGTATTTCCGCAACCACCAGTCTCAGCCTTACCACGCTGTACAACAAAGTACCTATCATCAAAAAAGCATACGAAGCTCAAAAGGGCAACAATTCTTTCGGTACTCCGCGTAAGCCCATGAAACTTCAAAGCAACAAGAACACACCAAAGGACTCCACCGCAACAGCTGCCGACAGCGTTTCCGCCACAGCCAAATTCATGAAAGACCTCATGAATTACTCCTTGCGTTTTGTAACGTGTATCAAAACCGTATCGATAAATTACAGTTTGAACGAAGGTACGTCCCTTCCCGGATTCATGCCTGTCGCAAAATGGTTGGGAACGACACCGGACAGGAGCTTCGCACCCGGCTTTGCTTTCGTTTTCGGCTCTCAGAGCCTCTCCATAATAGACAAAGCCATCGACAATTCATGGTTGAGTACCGACAGTATGCTCAATTCCGCTTTGATACAGAAAAGCACAGAGACCATAAATGCACAAGTAAAGGTCGAACCGTTCAAGGAATTGAACATAGACATCAACTTCAAACGAACCAAAAGCGAAATGTTCTCCGCATATTATAAGTACGACCCCGAATCCGAAAGTATCAACGGGCCTCTTTCTCCTATGCGGACAGGCAGATACAGCATATCGATAATAGCTCTACCGACACTTTTCACGGGAACGGATGCAGATAACATCAGCAGTACTTTTACAACCTTCCTTACCAACCGTAGCGAGATAGCACGACGATTGGCAGCCAAGAATGCAGCGTTCAATCCCGACTATTCCGGCATGATGATAGCCGACACGGTAACGGGAACACTCTATCCCGACGGATACGGGGCTCTGAGCCAGCAAGTACTCATACCCGCATTCCTCGCAGCCTACACAGGAGGAAATGCCTCGACCCAAAGCCTCAGTCCTTTCTTGAAAATGCCTATGCCGAATTGGAAGATAAGCTACACGGGTTTGAGCAAAAACGAATGGGTGAAAAAATGGGCGAACTCCATCACCCTATCATCCAATTACAGTTGCGAATACAACATAGGAGCCTTCACAACCGACAACCGCGTACCACTTGACGACAATTACGATTACGGAACCGAGTGGGTGAGAAACCAAATAAGTAATAACTTCATAGCAAAGGACGTCATAGATCAAGTAACCATAAGCGAGCAACTAAGTCCCCTTTTCAAGATTGACGTAAACCTCAAAAACAGTTTCCAAACCAATTTCGAGGTACGCCGCGACCGTAACCTATCTCTTTCTTTCTCCAACTCGCAACTTACGGAAGTGAGCCGCACCTCCTATGTCATCGGAGCCGGTTACCGTTTCAAAGACGTAGAACTCAACATACGAATGGGCGGAGCCAATACCCGACAACTCAAAAGCGACATCTTGGTCAAAGCAGACTTGGCAATCAATATCAATAAAACCACCCTGAGAAAGATAGACCAAAACATAAACCTCATATCCTCAGGTTCCAAAGTATTCACCTTGAACCTGTCGGGCGAATACTCCCTTACGGAAAAAATCGTCTTGAAAGCCTATTTTGAAATGACAGCCAACACTCCGTACGTTTCCAATGCCTTTCCCAACTCCACCACCCAAGGCGGCTTCTCTATACGTCTGACATTATAACTCCATGTCATGATACACTGTAAGTGAGAATTGAATATTTTATTCCACTATATCAGCGATTATATGTTTGACTTTGAATAATCGAAAAGACAATCGGAAAATCAAGTACTTGCATATCATTTGGATAAAACACCGTTCCGTCCTTTTCTTTCTGCGTTTTATCTAAATGAAAGGGAGGAATAAACTAACGCGATAGCTAATAGACGGAAGCATTGTCGAGTGCAACACTCCGGTAGAACGAAGAAGCGTTGGAAAAAGACAAGAGAGCAGGTTAGGAGCATCATATATTCGGTATAAATTCCTACCTTTGCAAAAGCAATGGAAGAGAGACATCAGATAGAGATAAAGAACAAGCGGGCTTCTTTCGAATATGCGGTCTTGGAGACAGTTCGAGCCGGGATCGAGCTACGAGGCACGGAGATAAAATCCTTGCGAGAAGGCAAGGCGAACCTGAGCGACGCATACTGCATGATAGAAAGCGGCGAATGTCGGGTCTATAACCTCCACATCTCCGAATACCGCTTCGGCAGTTACTTTAACCATGAAGTCAAACGCACCCGCAAGTTGCTTCTGCACAAGAAAGAAATCCGCAAGTTGGAACGCAAGAGCAAGGAAAAAGGATTTACACTTATACCCATCATGCTCTATATCGATGAAAGAGGATTTGCTAAGTTGGAAGTCGGACTTTGCAAAGGCAAACATGCTTACGATAAGAGAGAAAGCATAAAACAAAGAGAAACGAACATAGAACTGCAGCGC
>UQXW01000062.1 GCA_900545215.1 uncultured Bacteroidota bacterium | reverse complement strand
AGTTATGATAGATGAAATCTGCAAACTGAGGTAATCGCTTGTAGGTCTGTTTATGGACGACTATGCGAAGTCCAATACGCAGATGAAATATCGCAAGGTTGTATAATCCTTGTACCGTTTTATAAAATGTCTTAACTCCTACTATACGATTGTGCTCTTCTGCAATATCCGAGAACAACGGTATGTCTATTTGTAAATCCTGATGCCGACATTTTGCCAATTTTATGGCATATTCCTTATCTGCGAATTTTACTCCATTAGAAAGAATGCTGATAGCTGTTTTTGGTAATTCTTTTTTAATTTGATTTATCAACGTAAAGAGATTATCACCAATGAGCGTAGGTTCTCCTCCTGTTATACCAATCTCTTGTGTATTATTATTCATTAAAGAGATAAGCCTCAGATTGAACGGCGTTTTATCTTTCTCTTGTAAGATAGGAGGTTGTGGGCACATAATGCAACGATGGTTACAACGCTCAGTTGCCATCAACGCATTGTGGTGGGAGTTAATTTCATATACAAATATGATTTCTCCCTGTTTATTAACAACAACTATATCTCCTTCGTGAAAATCGCTAATGTTATTCACTATACAGTAAGGTTTTACTTTGCTTATGAAAGTTGCACACGCTGTAATAGTAGCTAAATAACCGAATGCGGGTTTATTCGTATCATTACAAACCAATATATTGTTGGAACGCCCAAACAAATTACCTTTACCAAAGGTAATGCGCCCTACTATGTCGTCTTCTATGTTATATGAAGTCCCTTGAATTTGTTTCATAACGCAATCAATTTAACCAAGACCAAAATATTCTGTTTATCTCTGGGTCGTGTTTTTGTAATAACTCAAACAGATAGTGTATGATAGCTTTTGTTTTCTTACACATTTCGTTTGTCGGTCTAAAGCCTATCATATCGCCTTGCTCAGACATATTACGAACGGGGTCAGCACCACAATAGGGTTGGAATACACATTCAGCGCAAACAGGTAAACATTCATTGCAAGCGGAGGCAATGATATGATGAAGCAATTCGCCATTGAACATTTCTTGATAGCTGTTCTCGTTTACATTACCCAATCGGAAATAGTAATTTTTGAAACGTGCCATCATACGGGCTTCATCCGAAACATATACATTACCGTCATAATCATAGATTGCTCCTGCAATACCCACTCCGGCAGGTGATTGCAAATCAACAAAACCTGTAGCAAACGGAGTCAGCATGCGTTTCAGTAACAAAGCAGCAAAACCTTCCACAAAGAAAGTTCCTTGTTTGTTCAATTCAATGATATAATCCAAGCCTTCTTTATAGTTAGTGATGAACTCCTCCACAGGATAAGCAATTCTTTCCTTATATTGCTTGGCAAAACCATAAGGATTAAGCGAGCGTAAGAAGATATTGTTAAATCCCAAACGTATATATTCATCGATAATATCCTTGAAACGCCCCAAACTATGTTTAGAAGTGGTCATCAGAGCCGAAACACAATCGCTGTCACCCCATATCTGCCGTATCATAGAAAGGTTCTTTTCAAAGATGGCGTGATGGTCTAATTCTCGATTTTGCAGTGGACGATTCATGTCGTGCAAATCTTTGGGTCCATCCAAAGAAGTAGAAATCATACATTTGTGTTTTTTCAGATATTTCACCATATCTTCGTTGAGTAACGTAAGATTGGTGCAAATGACGAAATCCAATTCTCTTTTCTTGAACAAGTTTTGCCATTCGGCTTCTTCTATGATATATTTGACCATATTGAAGTCAGTAGAAGGATCTCCTCCTTGAAATTCTATTTTTATGTATGGCGATGGAGATTGAAAGATGGTTTTTACTACATTTTTGGCTGTTCGTTTTGTCATGTCAGCAGAATAGTCATTGATATTTTTGCGAGCCACTTGGCAATATATGCAATTGGAGTTGCAACGTAAGGTGGGAACAATCATGTGTAGTGAAGTGAAATCTCGTAGAATGCTTTTCTTCGTACGAAATTTTGTGGCAAGCATTTGCACAACATCTTCTACGCAATCAGTTGTGGCTATTTGTTTCGACTTTATATCGTAGAACAAATCACTATGTACATCCATTCTTCCATTTATAAAGTGATGGAAATCTTCATTCTTCAAGAAAATATATTCACCAACTTCATTTGTCAACAAGTATTCATTCTCGTTAAATCGCTCGAAGCGAAATGGGAGCAATTGATAATTCATTGTTTCGTATTTATTGGTTTGAAAGCTTCTTCAACTATCATATCCCTTATATGCCCAAATTGAACGTTGACATTTTGGCGTAGTTGTTGGTCAATAAGTTCATTGCAAAATTGCTTAGCTGCCTTTTCTGTTTCAGAGTTTTCGTTTTTGGGTTCAAAAATTATCCGTACGATATTAGAGTTTTCGTTATCTGTTGCTATGTGGATATAGTACAGATGAGAGAACTTGTAAGTTGCAGCGATTATAACCTCTTTTGTATAGATACTCAAATCTGCAAAAACTTGAAATTTGTTGTTTTCGAGTTCTATTACCGGAAAATTTATATTTGTCATATTATTTTCATGTCTCCGGCACCAAAAGACAATTAAGTATTTAATTCATGGAGAAGCGTGGTACCGCAATGCTACGTTTAGTCAAAGGTCCTGAGAAAACCTGAAGTATACAATGTAACAAGTAGCCCACGCTGTGAAGCGAGAACCACTATGCTCACCCTTGTATACTTGTCTCAAATTTCTCAGGTTCTTGACTACAAGATAAGCATAACGCTTCTTTTAATTCATAATGTCTCGAATAGAACTGTTCCTATTCGATTGCAAAGATAGTAAAATATTGAAACAGCTTACTGATAAACGACAAATTATTCGTTAAATACAATTCTGGCTTCATCATATCGTTTCAATGATAGGTCTTTTTTTTCGTTGAAAATGTGTGGCTTGTTCGTTTTCTCATCGTAACAGCATCTGATAAGTATCTATGTCCGTTATGCTCTTCGCGTATGTAATACTTTCTTGAAATTGTTATTCTACAGCTCGATTTACTGTTGGATCGTACATACTTCCGGTTGCGGGATATAAAACTAAGTATCCTCTTGCAGGCTGTTTCTCAACAGTCTTTGTAAGAGGATACACACTTCTGATATATGGAAAATGCAATAATCGAGCCTTATTGCAGGGCTGTTACTTTCTTCGGGTTGATGAATGTCTCGAATTTGCATTCTAAAGTGCCATTGCGATTGAAGACAAAGCACTCTCCGTTGGTTTGGTAGTCTTTTGCGTCTGTTATGTAGATGTGTTCGTTGTCGGCGTTGATGTTATAGACGGATTTGAGTTTGCTTGGCTCGCCGGTGTCGGTGCTGATGAAGGTTTGCGGGCTTGAGGCGAGGTTGTCGGTCGGTATGCTGTATATGTAATTCTTCATCGAATTGTCCATGTAAGCATATACGATTTTATTTCCGACCAATTCGTATGCGTTTGCGATGAATGGAATGCGTTCTTCTATTTTATATGTTGTGGCGTTTATCTTTGCCAATTCGGCATTGCTGTAACTTCCGGCACTGTAATCGTAAATGCCTCGTGCCTGAACGAAGACGTGATTGCCGCTTACTTTTATCGCTCCGGGGTTGAGCAATCCTTCTATTTTGTGAAGCAGGCTCAAATCATCGGGATTTATTACCGATATGGTACTGTCGAAGTTCGGGTGATCCAAACCTCCGGTGTTTGCTACGAAGAGTTTACCGTTGCAGACTGCTATGGCTTCGGGATTGCGTCCTTGTGTTTTTGCTGTTTTTTCTATTTTGTAAGTCGAAGCGTTTATCTTGTATATGGTGCCGTCGAAGCATGTTAGATATATTCTTCCGTTATAATAAGCCAAGCAACGCGGTTGAGGGTTTTCTCCTGCTGTTATCGGAATAAGTGCTAAGCGTTTGCAATCTGCCTTGTTGACCACCATGACGCAGTTGGAACCATTGACGGCAATGAAGAGTTTGCCTTCGGCTTCTATCATGTCGTTGGCTGTTTCGCCCAAACCGGCATTGTTCACTTCGGTGAAAAGGTCTATTGTCGTTGTTTGCTTTTCCGAACTGAAAAAGTCGAGAGAGGAATTGTTCCTTCCCCATAAGCCTTCGCACAATACGTAATAGCCTTTTTCAAATGCGTTGTTAGAAGGTTCGTTTTCATCGGGGTCTTCGTTACAGGAATAAAACATCATGCTTGCACATGCCATCATAAGCATTGTTGCAAAGAGCGAGAGTTTGTTTGTTCTTTTCATCTTTTTGATTGTTAGAATTTATACTTGAAATTGATTATCCATTGTCTGCCCGGCATAGGGTAGGATTTGATTACTTCGTATTGTGAGTTGGTGAAGTTGTTGCAACTTAGTTTTATGTTGATGTGTTTATATGTGAATGAGAGTGAAAGACAGTGTTCGCTGTATGCGGGAAGGCTGTTGCGAGGGGAGTTTTGGTTGTTGGTATATCGTATTCCAACGTATGTTCCGGTATAACTGAGATTGAGCTTGTCAAAGTCCAAACTCAAAATGGCGTTACCGCTGTTCAACGGGGTGTATTGTATTTGGTTTTTATATGAATTGCTGTTCGGGTCGTTGTCTATGGCGTAAGAATGGTTGTAAGTCAGGTTTGCGGATATGCCGAAATCGCGACCGAACAGAATACGTTCATGTTTCCACGCGGCTTTCACCTCTAAGCCGTCAATGCGTACCTTGCCATAGTTGACCATGCTCCAAATGAAAAGGTTGTTTCTCGGAACGGCTACTATTTTGTCGGTAACGGAGTTGTGGTACAGGTCTGCACTCAACAGAAAATCGTGGGTGCTTATTTCTCCGAAACCGTATTGTGCTGCCAAATGCAGGTTGTATTGCTTTGTTTTCTCGGGTTTCAGGTTTACTTCTCCGACGGCGTTGTAGTATAGGTCGTTGAAAGTCGGCAGACGGAAGATGTCCTTATAGAATACGCTTGCTTCAAAGTATTTTGTCTTTACGCCTACGCTGAAAAATGGGCTGAGGTGGTTTTGTGAGGAAAAGGCTTGGTTGCGTCCGGCTTCGTCTTTGGTATATGTATGCAGGATGTTGAAGTCGAAGAGCAACACCTTATATTTATATGCTGCGATAATGGCTGTGAGCGTGCTGAATCTCGAAGGGTCGAAACTGTAATTGTTTCGTGCTTTCAACTTCGAGGCAATCAGGTCGTTTGTCAAAGTGAGACTTGCTTTGTTTCCCTTGTGCCAAGAGATTATATTATTCCAATAAGCTTCGTTTTGTGTGTATCTGTCGTCTTGGAAGCCTTGTGCATTGTTGTAAAGAGGGTCGTAATATCGTGTATGCGAATAGGATAGCTTGACATGGGTTTTATAGTCGAAGAAATCGTTTATTCTTAGTTTATACACGCTTTGCAGAAAGGCATCTTTATCCCACAGGTGTTGTTTCGAGTTCTGGTAATACAAGGTTGTGGGACCCGGTAAGCCTTTGTCGGAATAGTAGAAATAAGCCTTGGTGCGTAGAGAACTGCGAGTGTTTATGTCGTAGAACAGATTGGCTTCCGCTTGAGCAGAGAAGAAAGAATTGTTTTGTCTTTTCTCTTTTGATGTGCTGTCATTGGCGGAAAAACCATAGTGAAGCGTATATGGGTATTCGCCTTTGCTCGAAACGATGTCGGTATATATATTCGTGCTTACTTTATTGCTGAATTTATGATTGAGCATTACGGTGAATGTTCCGAGTTTGAAACTGCCTGTTCCCAAAGAGGCATAACCATCGGTATTTTTCCCTTTTTCAAAATATGGTTTCCGGCTTTCGATAACAAGGACGTTTGCGGAAGATAGGCTTTTGGCGGTTTGCATTCGTTGTATGCGATTGCCGTTGCTCAGCGATAATTCGTTGATGTTGTCGGTTCCGAATTTCGATAGGTCGATTTGTCCGTTTTGTGCGTTGTTTATGCTTAGTCCGTCGTAGATTACATTTGTGTGCATCGAACCGAGACCTCTGACGGAGACGGTTTTCAATCCTCCGATGCCGCCATAATCCTTTACTGTTACTCCTGAGAGGAATTTTGCCGCATCGCCTGCCGAATTGAATGAGACTTTGTCGAGTTGTTCGGCTTTTAATGCGTCTCCGCTTGTTTGTCTGTTTTCTTCTTTAAGGGAGGTGGCAACGATATCGACATTATCCAAACGGACAGTCTTCAAACTGTCTTGCCCGAATGAGACAAAACAATATAACAATACCGAACTTGCGATTAAAATCCTTTTTGCAATCATATATTTTTACTCTTTCCTCGAGAGTTAAACATCAAAACAACGGCAGGTCTTCTGACTCATTCCCTCGAACGACGCCTTCCCATTCTTTCTTTTCCGAAAGGACAGTGGCTTTTTGTCATCAGAGATATTAGGAACTCACAGCAGCGGGACTGTTCGGGATTTGCACCCGATTCCCTTTTAATCGAGAGTTACAGAGCGTAACTTCTCGAACCGTTGCGAGTGCAAAGGTATGACTTTTCCGTGATACGACGATAGTTTTTCCGATTTTCTTTCACCGATTGGAAAAAATGTTATAAGTTTGCAGCTGGTTTCCGTCACGAAACGGCGAACCGAAAAAACAGATCTTTAATACAAAAAATTCTTTTCAAATTCCGTCGCAACGAAACGGCGGAAGGTTATTCTAACAAAATGAAGAAGATATGGATAATTTGACATCTACCGAAATCCTCGCTTCTCAAAAGGAGCAGGAACAACAAGAGGAAAAGAAGGAACAGCGTTCCGATGAAGTGGCAGAGATATTGGCTGTCGAAACAGAAGAAGAGGTTGCTCCGCAGGAGACCGTGGAAGAGTTGACAAAGAAGGCGGAGGCTTTGACGAGGGAAGAAATCGTCGAACAGATGAGGCGATTATGCGATGCAGGCGATTTTTCTGCTTTGAAATCGAAAGCCGGTGTTTTGAGAAATGTGTTCAACGAGAAGACCTCTGCAATGAGAAAGGAACGTTTGGAAGCCTTTTTGGCTGATGGTGGTGCAGAGGAAGATTTTAAAAGAGATAGCGATAAGACGGAAGAGGAATTCAACAGGCTTTATGTCTCGTATAAGGAAAAGCGTCAAAGATATATAGAACAGCAGGAGAAGGAAAAAATCGATAATCTTGCAAAAAAGCAAGCCGTATTGGCGGAATTGAGAGAGTTGTTGCAGAGTGAAGGGTCGTTGAAAGAGATCTATGACAACTTCAATACCATTCAGGAGAAATGGAAAGCCATAGGAGCTGTTCCAAGAGCGGAAATCAATACTTTATGGGAGAATTACAGGTTTTTGATAGAGCAGTTTTTCGATAAGGTTAAGATAAGCCGTGAATTGAGAGACATGGGCTTGAAGAAAAATCTGGAAGAAAAGCTCGCTTTGTGTGAAAGAGTGGAGGGCTTGATGTTGGAGAGTTCGATAAACGAATCATTCAAACAGCTTCAGGAGTGTCATCAGCAATGGAAAGAGATAGGTCCTGTTCCGTCCGACAAGAGCGATGAAATATGGGAGAGATTCAAAAATGCTTCCGATGCAGTGAACAAGCGTCGTCAGGAGTATTACGATAAAGTGAAAGAGGAACAATCCAATAATCTTTTGGCGAAGATAGCCCTTTGCGAGAAATTGGAAGAGTTGTTGAAGAATGAAGTCTCTACTGTTAAACAATGGAATGAGATGACGAATGAGGTGAACGAGTTGTTCAATCTTTGGAAAACCATAGGAACTGTTCCCAAATCGGAAAACGAGTCTATATGGAACAGATTCAAGAAGCCGATAGATGCATTCTTCGCCCGTAAGAAAGAGGCTTTTGCAAAGATGAAAGCAGAGCAGGAGGTAAACAGTGAGAAGAAAACGGAATTGTGTGTAAAGGCCGAGGCTATTGCGGAAAGAAAGGATTGGAAGGCTGCGACGGCTGAACTGATAGAGTTGCAAAAGGAATGGAAAACCATCGGGTCTGTTTCAAGAAAGCAATCCGAGAAATTATGGACACGTTTTCGTGCAGCTTGCGATAAGTTCTTCGAAAGAAAAGCAGAGAATTTCAAAGAACAGAAAAGTTCCGAAGCAGAGAATATAGCAAAGAAAGAAGCCTTGATACAGGCAGTAAAAGATTTTTCGTTTACCGAGGACAAACAGAAAAATCTTGATACCATAAAGGATTTTCAACGTCAGTGGTCGGAAATAGGCTTTATTTCATCTGCCGAAAGGCAACGTTTATGGACTGAGTTCCGCAAAGCGATAGATGCACACTTCGAGAAGTTGCAATCCGAAACAATGGAGTCGAACCTGAATAATTTCAAAGCGTATCTGGAGGCGGAGGGCAAGAAAGGAAATTTCGCAAGAGAGAAACGAATAATCAAAGAGCAAATCGACAAGTTGAAGAACGACATATTGTTATGGGAAAATAACTTGGGCTTTTTGGCACACAGCAAACAAGCAGAATTGTTGAAAGCAGAGTTTGATAAGAAAATGGATAAAGCAAAGGCCGATATTGCTTTGCTGAATGCCAAATTGAAAATGCTCAACAAAGAAGAGGTAGAGAAAAAAGACGAAAAGTAAGAACTGATTTGTTCCGTTTGAAGAAAAAGTCGTATCTTTGCACGCTCGAAGCGAGTAGCGAAATAAAATATTGTTTAACATCCGTTTGGCGAAACCGGGCTTAACGGCAAAAAAGAACTAAGATGAAAAAAGGAATTCATCCTGAAAATTACAGACTATGTGTCTTCAAAGACATGTCTAACGAGGAATACTTCATAACAAGGAGTTGTGCAGATTCTAAAGACGAGATTGAAATAGACGGAGTAAAGTATCCGTTGATAAAGATGGAAATCTCGAATACTTCTCACCCGTTCTTTACGGGTAAAGTGAAACTTGTCGATACGGCAGGACGTGTGGATAAGTTCATGAACAAATACAAAAATCGTAAAACCAACTTGA
Source organism: uncultured Bacteroidota bacterium (assembly GCA_900545215.1). Classification (GTDB taxonomy): domain Bacteria; phylum Bacteroidota; class Bacteroidia; order Bacteroidales; family P3; genus Onthomorpha. Next base: position 1,575 of record UQXW01000062.1, on the reverse strand, counting down.
AATAAGTCGATTGTAACATCGATTGAAAGCAAAAAGCGTTCTGCATTCAAAACAGAACGCTTTTTTATTTGTTAGTTGGCAATAAAGTTGTATCTTTGTATCGTTTATTGATATATTGATACGAACAACAAAACCATTGAAAACTATGAACTACATTCTTTTTGACGATGTATCACGCGAATCATTGAAACCGCTAACTTATATAAGACCTGTATGTGATATAAGGGTCGGAATATTGACCATAAGAGAGAAGTGGGAACGTTATTTGGGAGAAAAGACTTCGACAATGACCGAAGACTATCTTACTGTAAAGTATCCTTCCGAATTGTCTGATGCAATGATGTTGATAAACGGTTCCGTTTGTCCGACACCGGCTTTGGTCAAGCAGGTGAAAGCCTTGAAGACGGGACAAACCCTTGTTTGCGGTGAAAACATTGTGGCAATGTTCAAAACCAAAGACGAGTTTATGTCGGAAGAGGACAATTCCGAAATGATAAAGACGGAGGAAGACTTCATCAAGATAATAAACCCGTGGGATATATTCGTCTTCAACGACAGAGCATTGAGGGAAGACTTCGAGTTGATAACGAAAGGTCGCAAGAGTGCTGTATTGAGCGACACCAATCGAGTTTTCGCTCCGGAAAATATCTTCGTCGAAGAGGGAGCGGTTGTCGAATGTGCAACTTTGAACGCAAAAGAAGGACCGATATACATAGGTAAAGATGCCGAGATAATGGAGAACAGTGTCGTAAGAGGCCCTTTTGCCATGTGCGAACATTCCGTACTTAAACTTAGTGCCAAGATTTACGGAGCGACGACTCTCGGACCATACGTGAAAGTGGGGGGCGAGTTGGCGAATGTCGTTATTTTCGGTTACAGCAATAAAGCTCACGATGGCTTTATCGGCAATTCCGTGATAGGAGAATGGTGCAACATAGGGGCTGATACAAATGCCTCGAATTTGAAGAACACATACGAAGAAGTCAGATTATGGAGCATAGAGAAGAATACGTTTGTTCCTACCGGTCAGACTTTTTGCGGAACAATCATGGGCGACCATTCGAAATGCGGAATCAATACCATGTTCAATACAGGTACGGTGATAGGCGTAAGTTCCAATATTTTCGGACACGGTTACCAAAGAAATTATGTACCATCGTTTGCTTGGGGCGGTCCGAGCGGCATGAAAACATTCGAACCCGATAAAGCAATAGAAGTGGCAGAGAAGATGGAGGCGAGAAGAGGTATAGAGATGAGCGACATCGATAAAAGAATACTGCTACACGTATATAGAAGTACGTTGAAGAACAAGAAACTAAGATAAAACGCGATGTTGAATAAAGATTTGATTGATTTGACACGGTTGATGGGGGACGGGGATACCGAAATCATACCTTTATTGACAGAGGAAGATACAAAAGATTTGACAGTTACGGATATGCCGGAAAATTTGCCCATATTGCCGTTAAGGGGTAATGTGTTCTTTCCGGGGGTCGTCTTGCCGATAACGGCAGGCAGGGAAAGGTCCGTGCAGTTGATAAAAACAGCCTATAAAAACAAGAAGGACTGCCTCCA
>UQXW01000061.1 GCA_900545215.1 uncultured Bacteroidota bacterium | reverse complement strand
AGCGGCAAAGCCGTACAATCGCAAAAGGTGATTATCCGATAGATTTTTTCATGATTTAAGTATACATTATTTATGTGAGCCTCGCAGGTGAGAACCTCCGAGGCTTTTTTCTTGCCATCTTTATCTCTTTCGCCTCTCCCATTCTTTTCCTTATTTGCAAGCAAAGTTCTCGGTTTGTTGCTGCCTTTTGTAAGGTTCGCAATAATTTTATCCCCAAAGTTGCAAGTGTCCCGAAAAAGTATTACTTTTGCACCGAATTTCAGAGCAGTAAACTTATAAGTTATCTTTTAACGTTGGAAATTGAGGAAATTTACCCTCCGCACATTTACAGTGTGAGATATGAGGGCAGAGATGAAAATGAGTTTGATAGGTTGTTCCGATCATGGAATGACGTTGATTGCGTAATCTCTTTCATCGAGGGAAATAAAGATTTCTTGAAAGATGATATATGGGTGAAAGTCTCTGAACCCGAAGATGCAGCAAAGCAAGTGTTGACGGAGGCTGAGGATTTGGAGAAATTGTTTGAAACATTGTACGAGAATAGCAAACGAGGCGGATACCCTGATTATGATTCATATTTTCACTATTTGGAGGGGAAATACAAATATGAATTGGAATGGATACCTATGAAGTCTTATGGCACAGTCAGACCGTCTTTACTTAGACTCTATGCTATCAAGATGGATAGTAATGTTTACTTGATAACGGGCGGCGGTATTAAGCTTGCGGATACAATTCAAAATTCTCCGAGATTGAAAGATTATGTGTTGCAGGATATTGATAGAGTGAGAAGATACCTTTGCGAGCAAGGTATTTTCGACAGTGATGATATGAATGAATAGATATTAACCATAAACGACAGAGGAATATGCCATTTGATAAGGAAAAACTTGTACAGATAGCAAAGCCGAGAAGTGAGACCGGCAGACTTGCTGCCGAGGCTCGAAAAAAGAATAGAGATTGGCTGAAGATTTCACAAGAAATTGCCCTCGGATTACACTACTATTTGCGTACTTCCGGTATGACGCAAAGGGATATGGCTGATAAGATGGGTGTATCGGCTGTGTATGTTGGAAAGTTGCTTAAAGGAGGAGAAAATATGACATTGGAAACTATTTGCAAAATACAACGAGTTATAGGTGTGGATTTGATTTCTGTGACAAAGCCGTATGTGAATCGTATGGTGGTGTGTTTTTCGGCTATGCCACAATTCTCGGATTCTGCTGTAAGTAGTGTAAAATTTCATGGAGGTCAACAAACAAGAGGCGTATATATATCGGCAATCGGTGATGCTGCATAATCGGAGAGAATATGGAACAACAAGTGATGTACAAATATGAGAAAATGGAACTGGAACAATTTGCAATGTTCGAGGAGAATTATTGTGAGAGAGATGGAAAACAAGATGTTCTGTTTCAGACAGAGGCTCAGTTTTCTTTTGACAAGGAGAATTTAATGCTTTGCAGTCGGATTGTGGTGAATATGTCGGCAGATGAAAAACCCTTGGTAAAGGCAGAATTGAAGAGTTATTTCCTTATTCACTCCGATTCAATGAAAGGATTGAATAAGGACGGTCGCATTACATTTGCTCCTCCTTTATTGGTTCAGTTTGCCTCCTTGTGTTATGGTTCTATACGTGGCGTTATATTTGCAAAGAGCATGGGTACTCCTTTAAGCAGCTATGTGCTTCCTCCCGTGTACTTTGGTAATTTGATAGATAAAAGTTTTGTTGTGGAGTAGCGAACTATTTGCGACAGAAATAACTTCTTCCTTATTTTTGAAGGGATAAAACCCTATAAGGTATGAGTACAATCGCAAAAGGTGATTATCCGATAGATTTTTTCATGATCTAAATATATTTGTGAAAGCCTCGCAGGTGAGAACCTCCGAGGCTTTTTTCTTGCCCTTTCGCTCTGTTTTAACCGTCGCGGAACTTGATGATAAAATACATGAATTTGAGCCTGCCGTTTGCAAACTTGATGGGAGAGTAAGAAAATTGACACTTTTACGATGAAAAAGTGTCAATTCTGTAGTGCAAAAGTGTCAATTTTGAGGTAGAAAAGTGTCAATTTCCTACTGTAAAAGTGTCAATTTTCCAAATCGAAACTGACACTTTTTTCAAGTTTCCATCAAGTCCGGCAACGCCGACAGCAGGTTTTGAAACGATAAGCTGCCGTTATTCTCGTTTTTTCCGTATGGGTTTATTTGATATGAGAGGGAATGGTGTATCTTTGCGGTTTGGAAAGTGGTAAGAATGGCATGGGGTTTCTACAACGTTTAGATGGTTTGACGGGGCATGACGGAATGATTTCCCGCCCTGTGATTGTGCCTTTGGTTTTGTTTATTCTGGGCATTATCATTGTCGATGCTTCGGTGCCGGTGTTTATCGTCAGGGAGCATTATTCACGTCATCTCGATGTGGCGGAGAGTTTTCGATATGTCATTAAGGAAAGGTATAGGGACAGGAAGAATTATGATGTTTACAGGGCAGGGGTTGCGGAGTATTATGATGGTTGTTCATGGCATAAGACCGGTGGAGATGTTCTGCTTTGTTTTCCGAGAAAGGATTCGTTGAATTTGGTGTACGGGTCTTATGTGGAGACGGGTGCGAAGATGTACAGGATAAGGAATTTCGCAAATTCGTCTTTCGATTACGAGAGGTATATGCGGCATAAGCGGTTGTATAATGTTGTGTATGCTTGGAAGTATAAGGTATCGGAAGGTCGGAGGGTCGGTGTGAGGTCTGTGGCGAGTGATTGTAACGAGTTCCTGAAAAGGCGGTTGTATGCTTCTGCTTTAAGCAGGGAGAATGCGGCTTTGTCGGCATCTGTGCTTTTGGGGGATAAGAGGGAGTTGGGTGATGATTTGAGGTTGAGCTTCTCTGTTGCGGGTTTGTCGCATATTCTTTGTGTCTCGGGTTTGCATATATGTGTATTGATAGGGATATTCAATGTTGTGTTGCGATTTTTGCATTGGACAGGGAAGAGTGGGTTTTATTTGAGACGGTTTTTGTTGATTGCGATTGCGTGGGCCATGGCGTTTCTCGTGGGGTGTACGCCGTCGGCTTTAAGGGTGGCTCTTATGTTGACGATTGCTTTGACTACGGGAACGACGGCTTATGCTTCCGATGGTTTGAATGTGTTGGCGGTTGCTTGTTTTGTTATGTTGCTGTTCGATCCTCTGATACTTTTCGATGTGGGTTTTCAGATGTCGTTTCTTGCCGTTGCGGGAATAATGATTTGTATGCCGAGGGTTGGTTGTATCATTCGGGAGAAAGTGCCGTCTCCTTTGCATGGAGTTTGCGGAACGGCTGCGGTTACATTGTCGGCTCAGTTGTTTGTGTTGCCGATGGTCGTTTGGCGTTTCCACAATGTTCCGTTGTTCTTTTTGTTTGCAAATGTGCTTGTGGTTCCTTTTGTGGGAGTGGTTTTGTTTTCGATTATATGTTTGTTGGTTTTTGCTTCCGTGCCTGTTCTCGGAGAGTTTGCGGCTTGGGTGTTGAGCGGTGAATTATGGTTGTTGAAACAGGTTGCGGTGCAAACGGATTGCCTTACTCGATGGTTTCTAAACCTTTTATAGCGAAAAGAGCCGATATGCCCATGCCGTATTCGAGGCATCGTTCATCTACATCGAAGTTTGCGGTGTGAAGGTTGGTTATGGGCTTGCCTGCTATTCTTGTTCCTAAACGGAAGTAGCATGCAGGTACTTTTTGGGCAAAGTACGAGAAGTCTTCGGCTGTCATCCGCATGTTGATGTCCAAGACATTTTCTTCTCCAAGGTATTCCTTTGCGATGGTTCGTGCTTCTTTGACGAGTTCGGGATTGTTATATACGTAGGGGTAGCCGTGATCGATGAAAACGTCGGCTGTCGCTCCGTAGGCTTTTGCCGTGTTTTCGGCTATGCGGTGTATAAGTTTGTGTGCTTGCTTCCGCCAGTCCTCGTCGAATGTGCGGATTATGCATTCCAAATCGACTTTCGAGGGTATGATATTGGTTCTTCCTTCGGCTATGAATCTGCCGACTGAGAAAGTTGTCGGCATTGTGGGATTGGCATTGCGGCTGACGAGGGTTTGGAGTGCAATGACGACGTGCGAGGCTGCCACGATGGGGTCTATGTCGAGTTCGGGTGTGGCTCCGTGTCCTCCTTTGCCTCTTACCTCTATGTATATCTCATCGGTGGATGCCATGTATTTGCCTTCTTTTATGCCTATCTTCCCCGTGTCCATTTCAGGGGTTGTATGGAGGGCGAATATCTTCGATGGAGTTATATTGTTGAATATTCCTGCATTGAGCATTGTTATCGCTCCGCCCGGGTAATGTTCCTCGGAGGGTTGGAAGATGAACATTACTTTGCCGGAGAATTGTTCTCTGAGTTCGGATAGTATCGTTATCGCTCCAAGCAGTACGGACATGTGTACGTCGTGTCCGCAGGCATGCATCACTCCTTCGTTTTTCGATTTGAAGTCGAGGTTTGTGTTTTCGCAAATCGGCAGAGCGTCCATATCGGCTCTCAATGCCACACATTTGTTTGCGGGTTTGCCCTCGACAAATCCGCAAATGCCGTGTCCGGCTATGTCTCTTCGGAATGATACGCCTTGCAACTTGCCGAGGTAATTGCAGATGAAGTTCGCTGTTTCTTTTTCCTGTTTGGATAATTCGGGATATTGGTGCAGGTGTCTGCGTAAAGCAATAACATCACCGAAGTGATGTTTTGCCAATTCCTTAATTTGTTCTTGGATTTTCATTGAGCCACATTGCGGACTCGAACCGCAGACCTACGCATTACGAATGCGGCGCTCTACCAACTGAGCTAAAGTGGCATGCTCAGCTAATCTGAGGTTGTAAGAGTGTCCTCGCAGGGACTCGAACCCTGGACCCATTGATTAAGAGTCAATTGCTCTACCAACTGAGCTACGAAGACTTTTGAAAAGCGTCTGTTTTGACTTGCTTTTGCATCTGCAAAGGTAGGCATTTGTTCAAGTCTGACAAAGTTTTTTCTGAAAAACTTTTGCATTTACTTTGCAAGTGATTGTTTGTTAGGTGTTTGAAATTCTGTTTGCTTTTTTTTGCACATCGTTTGAGTGCGTATAGAGAAAAAATACATACCTTTGGGGTTCCTATTTGAAGGGTTTCAGGTAGGGGTTTAATGGTTAAAGTACTAAATAATAGCAGTTATGACATCTTTATCAGTATTGTTGGAAGTTGTTAGCAATTTGGCTCCGTTCGGCTATGGTTTGGCCGGAATAGGTGCAGGTCTTGCTGCGATTGGCGCAGGATTGGGTATCGGAAATATCGGTAAAAGCGGTATGGAGGCTATTGCACGGCAACCGGAAGCTACGGGCGATATTCGTTCCAATATGATTATCGCTGCCGCATTGGTCGAGGCGGTTGCTTTGTTTGCCAATGTGGTTTGTTTGTTGGTCATTTTGATGAAGTAACAAACATTCGGATTAACATGGCAGCTTGATGATTGATTGGGTTGCCATGTTTGTGTTGAACATTAAATTGTCGGAGATATGGGATTACTTACGCCGGGGTTAGGCTTGTTCTTTTGGATGTTTTTGGTTTTTGCCGTCCTTTTGTTCGTATTGGGCAAATTCGGTTGGCCGGTTGTCTTGAAGATGATGAGAGACAGAGAGGAAAACATAAAGCTATCCTTGGAAGCAGCCGATAGGGCAAAGGAAGAAATGCAGCAGTTGCAGTGCAACAACGAGTTGCTTTTGAAGCAGGCTCAGGAAGAAAGAGATGAAATGTTGAAGCAGACGAAGCTGTTGAAAGAAAAAATAATAGAAGAAGCCAAGCAGAGTGCCCAACAGGAAGCTCAAAGGATAATTCTTGATGCAAGAGAGGCGATAAACTATGAGAAGTTGCATGCAATGACCGAATTGAAAAATCAGATAGCAAACCTTTCGATAGAAATAGCGGAGGATTTGTTGATGCATGAACTTTCTGATAAGAAAAAGAGCAACGAAATCATAGAAAAGAGAATTTCGGAAATAAAACTGTAAGGTCATGAACAGTTATAAGCTACAAACCCGTTATGCTCAGTCGTTGTTCGATCTTGCTTTGGAACAAGGTATATCCGATATCGTATATAAGGATATGCAGTGCGTTATGCAAGTTTGCATGCAAAATCGTGAGTTTAGGGTGATATTGAAAAATCCTGTGATAAAACCGTCGGACAAAAGAAATATCGTAAAAGAGATATTCAACGGCAAGGTTGAAGGCTTGTCTTTGGCGTTCATGGATTTGTTGATAAAGAAGCGGAGAGATGTCTTGCTCTATGAGATTGCGGAAAGATATACCGAGATATATAAAGAGCAGAACAACATAAAAACGGCAGTTCTTACAACAGCAGATGAGTTGGATAAAGGAATTGCGGATATGATTGTACAGAAAATCGAGGAAGAGTTGTCGGCAAAGGTGGATTTGCAAACCAAGGTAAATTCGAAACTTATAGGCGGCTTTTGTTTGTTCGTTGACGGAATGCAGTATGACGCAAGTTTCATGAATCAATTCACCAAGTTGAAAAAGGACTTCACCAAGAATGTATATGAGAAAACCTTTTAGGGCGTTGTTTCGTCCAAAAGTAGTGAACAAGAATAGTAATGACTAAATAGATATTTGTAATATGGCAGAAATTAAACCATCGGAGGTAACGGCAATATTACGGAAGCAACTTTCCAATGCAGACCTTGAAATAGGTTTGGAGGAGGTTGGAACGGTTCTCACGGCAGGAGACGGCATTGCGAGAATTTACGGGTTGAATAATGTGCAGGCAGGAGAGTTGGTAGAGTTCGATAACGGAGTTCAGGCGATAGTGCAGAACCTTGAAGAGGATAATGTAGGAGTTGTGATTTTGGGAAATGCGGACTCGATAAGTGAGGGCGATGTTGTCAAGAGAACCAAACGTATAGCTTCGATAAAAGTGGGAGAAGGATTGTTGGGCAGAGTGATAAATACCATTGGAGAACCGATAGACGGCAAAGGTAGGATAGAAGGACAGTTATACGAGATGCCTCTCGAAAGAAAAGCACCGGGAGTTATTTACCGACAACCTGTTGAAGAACCTCTGCAAACAGGGTTGAAAGCCGTGGATTCCATGATTCCGATAGGAAGAGGTCAAAGAGAGTTGATAATCGGAGACAGACAAACAGGAAAGACGGCAATCGCCATCGATACGATTTTGAACCAAAAAGAGTTCTACGACAACGGTAACCCTGTATATTGCATATACGTTGCATGCGGGCAGAAAGGTTCGACAGTGGCAAATATCGTCAGAACATTGGAAGAAAAAGGAGCGATGAATTATACAGTCGTCCTAGCCGCAACAGCATCCGATTCGGCAGCCATGCAGTTTTATGCACCTTTTGCCGGAGCTGCAATAGGGGAGTATTTCAGAGATACCGGACGTGCAGCCTTGGTCGTATATGACGATTTGAGCAAGCAGGCTGTCGCTTATCGTGAGGTGTCCCTATTGCTTCGTCGTCCACCTGGACGTGAGGCTTATCCGGGAGATGTCTTCTATTTACATTCAAGACTTTTGGAGAGAGCAGGAAAGATAATTGGAGAAGACAGCGTGGCAAAGAACATGAACGACTTGCCCGAGTGTTTGAAGCCTATTGTCAAAGGAGGCGGTTCTCTCACGGCATTACCTATAATAGAAACACAGGCAGGAGACGTTTCGGCATACATTCCTACAAACGTTATTTCCATTACCGACGGACAAATTTTCTTGGAGACGAATTTGTTCAATGCCGGTATAAGACCTGCGATAAATGTAGGTATTTCAGTCTCGCGTGTCGGAGGAAAGGCACAAATCAAATCCATGAAGAAAGTCTCCGGAACATTGAAACTCGACCAAGCTCAGTACAGAGAATTGGAGGCATTTTCCAAATTCGGTTCCGATTTGGACTCTGCAACCAAGTTCGTATTGGAAAAAGGAAAAAGGAATGTCGAAATTTTGAAGCAACCGCAATACACCCCGATGAAAGTAGAACATCAGGTTGCAATCATCGCGTGCGGAACGAAAGGTTGGTTGCAGGATATACCTGTGGATAAAGTCAGAAATTTCGAAGACGAATACATTTTCCATTTGGAGAATAGGGAGAAAGCCTTGTTGAATGATTTGAAAGCAGGCAAAATGGATGACGAAATTCTTTCCAAGTTGGAGAACGTGGCTAAGGATATAAGCAGAAAATATAAGGCATAAACCATGGCAAACCTAAAAGAAATCAGAACAAGGATTGCTTCCGTCGGTTCCACTCAGCAGATAACGAGTGCCATGAAGATGGTTTCGGCATCGAAGTTGAGAAAATCTCAAAATGCCATCATGAAGTTGCGTCCTTACTCTGCAAAAATGACGGAAATAATGCAGAATCTTTGTGACAGCGAAATAGAAGACATGCCGCTTGCAAGAAAAGACAAAACAGAAAGTGTTCTTTTGCTTGTTCTTACATCAAACAAGGGATTGTGTTCGAGTTTCAATGCCAACATCATAAAAGCAGCCATGCAGAGGGTCTCTTATTATCGCAACCTCGACAGGTACATAAAAGTAGATGTCAAGAGTTTCGGCAAAAGAGGTTCTGATTTTCTGAAAAAGCAAACCGATTTCAATTACATAGGAGAGCAAGACGATATATGGGACGGGCTTACTTTTGACAGGGTAAGCCTCGTTGCCGACTTCCTTATGCAATCTTTCATCGACAAAAAGTACGACAGAGTCGAGATAATTTACAATCAATTCAAGAATGCAAGTACGCAAATTCTTCAATGCGAAACTTTCCTTCCGATAGAGTTGAGTGCAGTATCTGCAAAGACAGGTAGCGAAGTTAAAAACGACTACATATTCGAACCCTCCAAAGAAGAAATAATTTCCAACGTTATACCGCAATCGCTGAAAATGCAGTTGTTCAAATGCTTTTTGGATTCTTTCGCTTCCGAACACGGAGCCAGAATGACTTCAATGCACAAAGCAACGGACAATGCCGGTAATCTGTTGAAAGAATTGAAACTGACATACAATAAAGCAAGACAGGCTGCCATCACTAACGAAATTATCGAAATATGTAGCGGTGCGGAAGCCTTAAACGGATAAAACAATGCGTTACAAAATAGACTTCCTTGTAATAGGCTCCGGCATAGCAGGATTAAGTTACGCCTTGAAGGTGGCGGACTACGGTAAAGTTTGCATTTTGACAAAAGCCGATGCGTCCGAAAGTTCGACCAAATATGCCCAAGGCGGTATAGCTGCCGTCATGTACGGACCCGATTCATACGAAAAACACATCAAAGATACCTTGATAGCGGGAGCGGGACTTTGCGATGAAGAAAGCGTACGGCTGACCATCACTGAATCCACCGACAGAATAAAAGAATTGATAGAATGGGGAACCCACTTCGACAAGAAACAGACAGGAGTATATGACCTTGCCAAAGAGGGTGGACATTCCGAGTTCAGAATACTTCATCACCAAGATAATACAGGATTCGAGATAGAAAGAGCCTTGCTTGAAAAGGCAAGACAACACCCGAATATAGAGTTGAAAGAAAATCAATATACCGTTGATTTGATAACTCAACATCATTTGGGCGAAGAAGTAAATCGCAGACGACAAGATATAAGATGTTTCGGAGCATACGTTCTCAATAAAGATACCGGCAGCATAGATACCTATCTTGCGAAAGTAACAATGCTTTGCACAGGAAGTAATGGTAATGTTTATTCAACCACTACAAGCCCCATCATTGCCACCGGAGACGGGCAAGCAATGGTACATAGAGCAAAGGGCAGGTTGAAGCACATGGAGTTCGTCCAATTTCACCCGACTTCATTGTATAATCCGAGAGAAAAACCATCTTTCCTTATCACGGAAGCAATGAGAGGAGCCGGAGGAATACTCAAAACACTTGACGGGGAATGTTTCATGGAAAAATACGACAAGCGAGGCTCTTTGGCTCCGCGAGACATCGTAGCCCGTGCCGTCAATAATGAGATGACAAGACGAGGCGATGACCATGAATATCTTGATTGCAGAGGCGTAAGCAAGGAAGAAATCATGCGGCACTTTCCCAATATATATGCCAAGTGTTTGGAAATAGGCATAAACATAACAAGGGAAATGATTCCGATAGTTCCTGCTGCCCATTATGGTTGTGGAGGTATTGAAGTTGACAATTATGCAAGAACAAGCATACACGGTCTGTATGCTTCCGGAGAATGTGCCTGCACCGGTTTGCATGGAGCGAACCGATTAGCCTCGAACTCACTCTTGGAAAGCCTTGTCTATTCGCATAGAGCATACCTTGACTCGGTAAACAAGATAGCCGCCACGGATTTCTGCGATGCAATACCCGATTGGAATGCAGAAGGTATGGTCTTGAACGAAGAAATAAGCCTCATAACACAATCCGTGAAAGAAGTACAGCAGATAATGACCAACTACGTAGGAATAGTTCGTAGTAACCTCAGACTGCACAAAGCCTTCGTCAGAATGGGACTTATATACAAAGAAACGGAAGAACTGTATCAACGAAGTGTTCTTACACCGAAGTTATGCGAACTCAGAAACCTTATCGCCAACAGTTACCTTATCATCAAAATGGCAAGCGAACGTAAAGAAAGTGTAGGATTGCATTATAACACGGACTATCCGCCCGAGAACAATAGTAAACTTTTGAATTAGTAACGTATTCTCGAAAAAACAATGAAGCCGTAAGCAATATGCTTGCGGCTTCATTGTTTTGCAACTTCTCGAACTTACTCCACTATCAACTTCTTAGTCGTGTTGCCTATCATGATGGTATAAATACCTTTTGGCAAATCGCTTACATCTATTCGCAAAGTCTGTTGAGCTGCATTCAAGACATACTCTTTGAGTTTGCGTCCTTGAATGTCGAACAAATACACAATCGTTTGCTCTTTCAAGCCCTCGACTTTCAATATTGTATAAGCATTCGCAGGATTAGGATACAACGAAACCTCGACTGCGTTCGCAACAACATTGTTTAATGACGAGTTCACTGTCAGGTTGAGCGTTATCACGCTGTCGCAACCGAACTCGCTTTGAAGTGTATGAA
>UQXW01000060.1 GCA_900545215.1 uncultured Bacteroidota bacterium | reverse complement strand
ACCGACCGGAAAAAGACGGCGTTTTGACGGTCGAAAAACGCCGTCTTTTTTCAAGAAAACGAAGAGTTAGCAGTGCTAAAACGAAGTCTTTCGAGTCAAAAGACTTCGTTTTCTTGCGAAAAAACGCCGTGTTTTTCTCGGGAAGGCTTGAAACCCTCTCGAAAAGTTGTCGGTTTTTCTCGGATTTAACTCCGGTTAGGAATATTTCCCCGCAGAACCGATGGGTTCACTTTGTTGCTTCGAGATTAATGGAATAGTGATTTGAGTTCACAATTTTATCAATCGCACAATATGAATCAGCCGTATCGTGTCGCAATTCCGGAAGATAAGAATAGTATTTTCAATGCAAGGCTTATATGGCTTTCCCATGTTTATTCGATAATAACTTTTTGTTTATAGTCCCTTTCTCTCTTGAACCGTACATACTTTTGGGATAGTTCCATTTCGACAGAGGTTTTAATGCAGAGGCGGAACTTGCCGAAGGGTATTGCCAATCGAAATAAAAGTAGGGTATGTCTCCAATGGCGAAAATCTTTCATGGGGTATAGTTGTTTGTAGTTGATTATAGAAAAATATACACTCTCTTCCTTTTTCGTACCTTTGCGGTGTAATTCTTTTCGAGATGTATGGGAAGTTCAGCCGAGAGAAAAATAGAATTTGTAAAAGGGGTTGGCGAAAAAAGAGCCGGTATTCTGAATAAAGAACTCGGAATTTCCACGCTGGGGGATTTGCTGACATATTATCCTTATCGTTATGTCGATAAGAGCCGGTTTACGAAGATTTCGGAGATACATTCGGCTGATGTGTATATTCAGTTCATTGCAAAGGTTGTGGGAAAGGAGTTGGCAGGAAAAGGAAAGTCTCAACGTTTGGTTGTGAGGGTGGCTGATGAGACGGGAATGACGGAATTGGTATTTTTCAGAGCTTTGAAATGGGTGAATGAAAGCCTGACGATGGGTGGAATTTATGTGATATTCGGAAAACCGAACTATTTCAACGGTATTTTCAACTTTGCTCACCCCGAGTTCGAGGTTTTCGATCGCAAGAAAGATTACACGAGCGAGAAGTTCATGCCGATGTACAATACGAGCGAGAGAATGAAGAATGCTTTTCTTGCTTCTAAGCAACTTTCAAAAATCATTCGCACGGCTGTGTCGGAATACGCTGATGAAATAGAGGAGACGCTTCCGGATTATTTGATAAGTGCTTATCATCTTATATCCCGAAAAGATGCTTTATCGAATATTCATTCTCCGAAAAGCGAGGAATTGTTGGCAAGGGCAAAGTTTCGTTTGAAGTTCGAGGAGTTGTTTTTCATGCAACTGGAACATCTGGTGAAGAGAACGAATCGTAACAGCAGAAGCGTCGGCTTCGTTTTTTCCACCATAGGGGAAAGATTCAATGATTTCTTTTACAATCACCTGCCTTTCAAACTCACAAATGCTCAAAAGAGGGTTGTCAAGGAAATCAGAAACAATATGCGGACGGGAACTCAGATGAACAGGCTTTTGCAAGGCGATGTGGGCAGCGGTAAGACTTTGGTTGCTTTGCTGTGTATGTTGATTGCTTTGGATAACGGGTTTCAGGCAACCTTGATTGCACCTACGGAAATTCTCGCGATGCAACATTTCAACAGTATTTCCAACATGCTCGGGGATATGGACGTAAAGGTGAATTTGTTGACGGGCAGTTCCAAGAAAAGAGAACGTGGGGTGATTTTGGAGAATTTGAAAAACGGCGGTACGGATATTCTTGTGGGTACGCATGCCGTTTTGGAAGATAATGTGGTGTTTGCGAATTTAGGACTTGTGGTTATCGATGAGCAACACCGGTTCGGAGTGGAACAGAGAGCAAAAATGTGGGCGAAGAATACGATTGCCCCGCACATTCTTGTCATGACGGCGACGCCTATTTGCAGAACATTGGCAATGACGTTATACGGCGATTTGGAATATTCGGTGATTGATGAACTGCCGGCAGGCAGAAAGGCTGTTCAAACGGTTCATCTTTATGACAGGGATATTTTGAAGTTGTTTCGTTTCATGCACAGGGAAATTGCTTTGGGGCGACAGGTATATGTGGTTTATCCTTTGATTAAGGAAAGTGCGAAGTCCGATTTGAAAGATTTGATGGACGGTTATGAGAGTATGGTAAGAGAATTCCCGTTGCCGAAATATCAAATCAGCATTGTGCATGGACAGATGAAGGCAGAGGATAAGGAGTATGAGATGATGCGTTTCAAGAAAGGTGTCAGCAATATAATGGTTGCAACAACTGTGATAGAGGTGGGTGTAGATGTTCCCAATGCTACTGTCATGGTAATCGAGAATGCGGAGAGGTTCGGTTTGGCACAGTTGCATCAGTTGAGGGGCAGGGTCGGCAGAGGTGGCGAACAGAGTTATTGTATTTTGAGGACAAAGGACGAATTATCGGCGGAAGCAAGGTTCAGAATCGATACGATGTGCGCAACGAATGACGGCTTCAAAATCTCATTGGCGGATTTGCAGTTACGAGGTCCCGGAGATATGGCAGGTACACAACAAAGCGGAGTATTGGATTTGAAACTTGCGGATATTGTGAAAGATGAGGGCTTGATGCAGCAAAGCCGTCGAACGGCTCAGGAAATTATAGAGGCTGACCCATGCTTGGAATCGCCTGTGAATGCTGTTCTGCGAAAGTATTTCATGGAGAAGCACAAGGTCAACGACTTTTCCATGATTTCTTAGTCTTCTGTTCAACAAGTGGGTTCAAACTATTTCTCTCCATTAAAGTTTAACCATGTTACCTGACTTGTAAATAGCGAATACCAAAGTCGATTCTCTCTTCAATCGGTAAATTCCATGCGACCGAATAGTTTCTTTGAAAAAAAAGTTTCCGATTTATTTGGTCGGTATAAAGAAAGTATTTACCTTTGCAAAAACTTAAAATATCATCAAAATGAAAAAGTATTTATTATTGGCTACGATAGCCTTAGGTTTTTCGGTTTCCCTATTTGCAGAAAAATTACCGAGAATTGAGCTTCATCAACAAGGCGGAGAGTTTGTTGAACATGGTGTATTGGATCATCCTTATATTGGTTACGGTAGCGTAAGCAGTAAACATACGGGCTTTTGGTTCTGGGAAAAGGTTGTCGTTAGATGTACGGGAAAGGGCGTGCTTGTATGTAAAGCAGTTGTTGATGGAACTGCTATTATTTTCCCTGTTCAAGGGCAAGATGAAAAAGAAACATATGATTTTGAAGCGAAAGTAATATTAGATGCAGCTAATCAGCTACTTGAAGACGTTGCAAAGTTGCAGTATAAGGAAAATGGTGGAAAAGGTGAAAAAAGTAAGATAATCTCAGCATTTGATAAATCAGGTCAGCAAAGGCTTGTTGCATTTAGATGTGTTTATGATATAGACAAATCTCTTTCTGGCACTACACAGGTTTATATTGAAGTCATAAAATAGTAAGTTTTTGTAGTAAAATGCTGAAAATAAAAGCTTCAGTTCTTGTGGTTCTTTTGTGTCTGTGTCAAGTATTACATGCACAAAAGAGCCATAAGAACTTTCGTATAGAGAACTCCTCGGTTATAGAGGGTTTAAGTCAGAATATGAGTGATGATTGGGAGCGATATTCCGATTTATTCTCCTGTTTGAAAGGCGATACCTTGTTTTTCTGTCGTGCGGACTATTATAACCCCAAGCAAATCGAACTTTTCAAATACGATATAAAGACGGCGACTTATTGTGCCGATAAAGTAAATCTTGAACCCTTGCTTTGCAAGAACGGTTCGGCATATTATCTGATGAATTTTGCCGTGAGTGATAAGTATTTAGTCTTTTTTGCCTCCAATGACGAATGGCAATTTTTGTTTTTCTTCAAAAGGCAGAACGGTAACTATGTATATGATTTCAAATACAAGGATACCGACAACCTTTTCATGCAAGGGCTTGAATTTCTTCCAAATGGCAAACTCATCGGCTTGAAAAACTATGTTTACCCCATTGAAACTGCCGATGAGAGTACCAAGCTTTCCGTTTTCAATCCCGAAACAAAAAGCATCGAAAAGGTCGTTAAGGTTGATTTTCCCTTGCCTTTGTACAGCCTTACAACCCCTTATTCCATTCTGTCGGTGAACGACAGCTCTGTTTTTCTCTCTCAACGAGGTGATTACAAAATAAGCGAATACGATTTCGACCTTAACGAAATATCCGTTCTGACAGGTGGGTCAAACTCTTGGAAACGAATGCCGCAAAGCCTCTCCGACAGCATTATGAACGTAAGTCGCCAGGCGATTGACAGGTTATATGTTTTTGAAAAAGTAAAAGAACGCTACTCTTGCATTCACCGCATTCATTCCGACGGGGATCAATTGTTTGTAGTGTACAGCAAGAAAGGGAATTTCCGCCGTTACTACTATGATGTTTGGCGTAAAGAGAACGGCAGGTGGAAGCTCGCAGAGCAGCAAATCAAGAGCCATTCCGGCTCGATAAGGCATTTTTACAAACGTTCTTTGTTTTGTTCCCTCGACGAGCAATTCTACTTAATCGGCAACAAGGCTCTGAGGTTGGGATTGCGACCTGCCGACATGGGCTTCCACATAAGATCGGTATATATGTCGAAGCTGAAAAAGTATTTGATGAATAATCCGGTACCTTATTGCGTTGAGGTATTATCTTTCGATTAGATGAAAACGAAGATTTTGGTATTTACGACATTCTTGTCGCTTTTCCTCGCTTCATGCGGCACAAGCGGTGATTTATATACTTGCATAGGTACGGACAGGAAGAAGCATTCTTTGATGGAAACGGACAAGCAAAGCATCTACGTGCTGTTCTCCACCTTGGGTTGTCATGAATGTCATGAGCGATTGAACGATTTCTTGGAAGAAGAGGGCTTGTATGACAACGACAGCATCGATGTGTTCGGGCTTATTGCCGTTCCGAAGAAAGAACGCAAAGACCTGTTGACGCAGAAACTGATGATATCGAAAATGCACAAGTACTACCCTGCAATGAAGCACTTTCGTTTCTGTGCGGAAGAGCAAGGCAAAATCACTATCATAGGCATGCGAATAAACAATTTCCACACCCCTGCCGTGATAAGCGTACAAGGAAGAAGCATAACATATATCAATTCCGACAAAGTAACGGTCATCAAAGAAAAAAGAGTAATCACGAACCCCTATCTTGCCGCCCTGCTGGGACTTCGACCAAAAGCAATAACGGAATAAAGCAACAATAAAGCAAAAACACACCCTTGGAAGACCCGCATTACCGAACAGAACCTCCGAGACAGCATTTCATTTAACCGGCACATCGGAAGAAGCGACACTTCAAAAGTGTCAATCCGGCATCAAGAGAAACGACTTTATGAAATTATCCAAATCCCCGTCCAACACACCCGCCGTATCCGCCGTTTCCACCCCCGTGCGAACATCCTTCACCAACTTATACGGTTGCAAAACATAATTGCGAATCTGACTACCCCATTCTATTTTCCTTTTCCCCGCCTCCGCCTCCGCCAACCTCTCTTTCTTCTTTCTGAGTTCCATTTCATAGAGACGACTTTTCAACATCTGCATCGCCTTCTCCCTGTTTTGCAACTGCGAACGCGTCTGACGACACTCTATTATTATATTTTCCGGAATATACCGCAAACGAACAGCCGTCTCCACCTTATTTACATTCTGCCCACCCGGTCCCGAAGAACGAAACGTATCCCATTCTATATCGGCAGGATTGATGACAATATCGATACTATCATCAATCACCGGATAAACAAAAACAGAAGCAAAAGAAGTCTGCCGTTTACCATTTGCATTAAAAGGAGAAATCCTCACCAAACGATGCACACCGCTTTCCCCTTTAAGAAAACCGTATGCGAAATCACCATCTATTTGAATAGACGCACTCTTTATACCGGCGACATCACCAACCTGCGTATCGACAATGCACACCTTGAAAGCATGTCTCTCAGCCCAACGAGAGTACATACGCATCAACATCTCCGCCCAGTCGCAACTCTCCGTACCACCGGCACCTGCATTGATATTCACTATCGCAGAAAACTTATCCTCCTGCAAACGGAGCATACTTTTCAACTCCAACCCCTCAATCAACCCGCCAAGCACTCGAGCATTCTCGTTCACTTCCTCCTCACCGACCTCACCCTCTGCGAAGAACTCCATCAACACACAGAAATCATCGAGAGCAGACTGCACCCTGCCATACTCCGCCAAACGATTTTTCTTTTCGCCGACCTCTTTCAGAAATGCCTCCGTCTCCTTTGCATCATTCCAAAAATCCGCCCTCTGAGACTTTGCCTCAGCATCTTCTACCTCACTTTTCAACCTATCGATGTCAAAGACACCTCCTTAGAGCAGCAACTCTCTCTGTAAAATCCCTGTTGGTTTCCTCTATTGTCATACAACCTATCTATAATTTTCAATCATAAAATCAACAAAAGAAGTCATACCTCCCTGCCGATACCGGAACAAAGATACGAAACAAAATCGGAAAGCTGGTAAAAAGAATAGCAGTAAATCATACCGGCAACACCACACCTTGTTTCAAGAGAGGAATAAAGTCGGAAAGCACCTTTTCTTACCTTTGGGAAATCAGCATATTGCAACACCTCGAAATGAATCGGCGTAATAATTTTTTCTTCCGCCGTTTCGTGAAATTTTTCCGCCATTTTGTTTTGCGGGCATCATTGGAGGGTATAAAGAAAGGAAGTCCGAGGCAATTCGGATTGCCATCTGACTTCCTTGTATTACGATTTATCGAAATGAAATCAATATGCCTTGGCGAAAATCACTCTTCTATGAGATGGTTTTCCGCTGTATATACATTTGCCTTCCTCTTCCGGAGAGTCGAAAGGTATGCAACGTATGGTTGCTTTGGTCAATTCTTTGATTTTTTCTTCGGTTTCCGGAGTTCCGTCCCAATGTGCGGAGATAAAGCCGCCTTCGGTTTCCAGTATTTCTTTGAATTCCTCCCACGTATCGACTTTTCGTGTGTTGTCGATTCGGAATTTCAAGGCTCTGTCATGAAGGTTCTTTTGAATGTCTTCAAGTCTTTGCTCTATGACTTCTGTTATTCTTTCTACATCTATGAGTTCTTTCTCCATGGTATCGCGTCTTGCCAATTCGCATTTGCCTTCTGCCAAATCTCTTGCCCCCATGGTTATGCGAATCGGCACACCCTTGAATTCGTATTCGTGGAATTTCCAACCGGGTTTGTATTCTCTGCGGTCGTCGTACTTGAAGCTGATACCTTTTTCGGAAAGTGCTTTTTGTATTTTGGCAACTTCTTGGTTTATTTGGTCGAATTGTTCCTCTGTTTTGAAGATTGGAATGATTGCGACTTGAATTGGTGCAAGCTTTGGCGGCAATACCAATCCGTTATCGTCCGAATGGGTCATTATCAAAGCTCCCATAAGTCTTGTGGATACGCCCCATGAAGTCGCCCATACGTATTCCAATTTATTTTCCTTCGAAAGAAATTTTACATCGAAAGCTTTCGCAAAATTTTGTCCCAAGAAGTGGGAAGTGCCTGCCTGTAACGCCTTACCGTCCTGCATCATCGCTTCTATGCAATATGTCTCCACCGCTCCCGCAAAACGTTCGTTAGGTGATTTAACGCCACGAACGACAGGTACAGCCATGAATTGCTCTGCAAAATCGGCATAAACGCCCAACATTCTTCTTGCTTCCGCTTCCGCTTCCTCACTTGTGGTATGAGCGGTGTGTCCTTCCTGCCATAAGAACTCCGCAGTTCGCAAGAACATACGCGTTCTCATTTCCCAACGCACCACATTTGCCCATTGATTGCAGAGTATCGGTAAATCTCTGTATGATTTTATCCATCTTTTATAGGTATCCCATATAATGGTTTCGGATGTCGGCCTTACTATAAGTTCCTCTTCCAATCTTGCTTCGGGATCGGGTTCAAGCCCTGCCGAACCATCTCTTTTAGGTTTCAATCTGTGGTGAGTTACAACGGCACATTCCTTGGCGAAACCTTCAACATGTTCCGCTTCTTTCTCGAAGAACGACTTAGGAATGAATAAAGGGAAGTACGCATTTTGATGTCCCGTCTCTTTGAACATCTTATCTAAGGTCGCTTGCATTTTTTCCCAAATTGCATAGCCGTAAGGCTTTATCACCATGCAACCTCTGACGGACGAATTCTCTGCCAAATCCGCTCTAACAACCAATTCGTTATACCACTCCGAATAATTCTCCGAGCGTTGTACAAAATCTTTTGCCATATTGATTAAACTTTTTGTCTGTTTATGGGGTCATACTACTTGCAAAAAGGAGAAAAATCAGTATTTTTGCCCTTGGAAATAGTGATGCAAAAGTACGAAAATATTTTTTGAAACAATCCAACAAAGGAGGGCTATTATGAGAATCAGAGCTTTAATAAGGAGAAGTGCAATCGTTACAGTAACTTCGGCTCTTGCAGGAATAATCTTTTCAAGTTGCAATGCTTCTTTGCTTTCAGTGAGTTATGATGATGTGTATTCGGATTCCGACGAGGAAGAATACCTGCAACCTGAACCGGTAAAAAGGGAAAAAAGTTTGGCTTACCAAGACCCTGCTTACACAAAGAAGACAGAGGCGTATCGTGAAGCCATTAAAACAGAAGCAATGGCTGCCGAACAATCCGAAACCGATAATTCACAAAAGGCTTCAACGGAAGAGTATTCGCAATTCGATGAAGACGATTATTATGACTATGCTTACAGTGCCAGAATCCGCAGATTTTACGGACCGGTGATATATTCGGATTATTATGCGGACTATTATACCAATATGTACTGGTACACGCATGACCCGCTTTATTGGGGAACATCGATATATTTGGGATACAGTTGGTGGTATCCTTCATTCTATGCACGTTGGAGCAATCCTTTTTATTGGTCTTGGTACAATCCTTACTATTATTCCTATTGGTACGGACCACATCACCGTCATCATCATTGGACTTGTTGCCATCACTATCATGATGTTTGCTATTATAACTCTCATGACCGAAACTCCAATCTTTATAGAAGTATGTCCACGGGAACGAATTACATACAAAGAAACAACGGTGGCATTTCAAGAGCCGGCTATGTGGAAAGCAATAAATTGGCAAGAGGTCTGAATGTATCCTCTTCGTCAATAAGCAAGACAAACGGCATAATTCGCAGAGGAACTCTTGGTTCTACGGGGGCTAATACCATATCCAAACCGACTATAAGCCGTTCAAACAACACTGCAACCAATCTCGGCACATTAAATAAACCTTCGCGTTTGACAAAAGGAACATCTGTCGGAACAATCGGCAGGAATACCGCTTCAAAACCTAATGCCTCTTCTTCAAAAGCAGGAATTACCGGACGCAAAGCAGGAACTTATACCCCGCCGACAACAGCTCGTCATACCACTCCTTCATCTGCAACAATAAACCGAAATATTAACCGTTCACGAAATACTTCCAGATCTTTCAGAGGCAATTCGGAGCGTTCAACAAACAGGAATATTTCACAACCGGCAAGAAGCAAGCGAACAATATCCACACCGTCAAGAAGCACAAGCGGCAGCAGAAGCATAAGCAGTCCTTCTCGTTCGTCATCTCGTTCGATGGGTTCATACGGCAGCGGAAGTAAATCTTCATCTCGCTCCACGGGCTCTTCCGGAGGTGGCAGCAGGTCGATAAGACGATAAAACAAAATAGAGAACAGCAAAAACATCTGAATAATGAAAAAGATATTTTTATTCGTAATGGGAATATGTGCATTCGCGTGGGCTAAAGCACAACTCTCCCCTGATTATCCGTTGTATTTCAGTCAATACGGGATAAACGGAACAGCCAATTACATAAGTCGTGCGGGTGCAATAGGTGCCGTGGGAGGCGATATAATGTCCTCGCATTACAATCCTGCCGGATTGGGACTTTACAAGAAAAGTGAAATCAGTTTTTCCTCGGGAATAAACTTCAATTTCAACGATAGCGATATTGAAGGCATTTCAACAAATGACAATCGTACGAGTTTCAATTACGGAAACTTCGGTATGGTCGGTACAATCAAGACCGGTTCAAAGGGATTGAAATACATGCAATTCTCTTTCGGAGTGAATAAATTGCGGAATTTCAGCAACAGAATGAAGATGGTAAGAGAAAATGTCCCCTCTTCGTTCGTGAATGATGTCGTGATGGATGCGATAGTTGACAATAACGATGCGGAAAATGACTTTATCAGAGCCGGCGTTGTGGACTTGGATTCAAACGGTTTCATAAGTTCGATTTACGAAAGCGGTACTTTCGGTCAGATAAAGTCCATAAAAGAGACAGGCTATTTGACGGAAATGTCTTTTTCTTTCAGTGGAAACGTAGATGACAGGGTTTACTTCGGAGCAACGCTCGGAATACCTCTCGGATATTACAAAAGTACAAGTATGTTTGCCGAAACGAGATTCGACGCTGCGGGAAACGATAACGGTTATTACACCTATAATGAAGTTCAAGAGCTTTCCGTAACGGGTGTGAACTTGAAATTGGGAGCGATATTCAAGCCTTTGGACTTTTTGAGAATAGGAGCTGCCATTCATACTCCTACTTATTATTATGTACAAGACGATTATTGTTCCGAGGTTGCCTATAATAGACGTTCGGGAAGCGTGGCTCCGACTTTCGAATACGATATACAAACGCCGTTCCGCTTTTTGGGAAATATTGCATTGGTATTCGGAAACAACAAATCAGCGATAGGAGGAACCATAAGTGCGGATTATGAATATGCGGATTATTCTTCCATGAAATATCGCATGGATGACGATATTATGTATGAGACAACAATAAATCAAGAGATAGAGAACCTATACAGAGCCGCACATACGTTCCGTTTGAGTGGTGAATTGAAACTCGGAATGATAGCTTTGAGGGCAGGATATGCTTACATGGGCAATCCTTATCAGGAACCTAATGACGCAGCACTTAATTGTATAAGCGGTGGAATAGGATACAAAACCAAGTATTACTCATTCGATTTCGCATACGCAAACATATCCGGAAACAGATACTATCAATTCTATGACGAATCGATAGCAAAAATTGCAAGAACCAATCATTTGGTGCAGGCAACTTTCACCGTACGATTCTAAAAGAACTTGTTGTCGATATTCTAATAAGAAAAAACAATATCATAATCCTTAATACAACACCACCTCTTCTT
>UQXW01000059.1 GCA_900545215.1 uncultured Bacteroidota bacterium | reverse complement strand
TGCTTCATCTTGTAGCCCGGATTCACCTTCAAGCCGCTTTCCTTAAAGGAGTGGTTTACGGGGAAACCTGTCTGAACAAGGACAAAGCCAAAGAAAGTTTCGAAGCATTCATTGCCGCTTATCCCTCTTCCCCATTGGTTAAGGACGCAAAGGGTTTGATGGAACTGAATTCCGCAGAGGACGAACTCGAAATGGTTCACCGTTGGGAGCAGGAAGCAAAGTAATGAATTTTTTGCATTGATTGTATTTCTCAAACAGCGTTTGTAGTAATTATTCCGCCGTTTCATGAAATTGAAACGGCGGAATGATTTTTTCTTTCGGCGTTTCAGTTTGTCGGAACGGCGTTTGGCTTGAAGAGTTTTCAAGGAAAGAAGGACTAATGGCGGAAAGAAAAACATCGATTGATGATAAAATTTCGCCGAAAGGTTTTTCTCTTTCGGAAAAAAGGCGTATTATTGCAATCTGTAACCGGTATGCGAAAGCTATAGGGTCGGTGCAGTTTTGTAAATCAAAAAAAATTCATCTATATGAAAGCAGATATCAATCCTAAACGAGGCTTTGGAGAATTGAAATTCGGCCAAGGCGTGGAACAAACAATGAAAATAATGGGCAGACCTTCCGAAGTGGAACAGATTGGCGAGGAGGTGGAAATGCCGACGACGGTTTTGCATTACGATGAGAGTGGTATATCTTTGTTTTTCGACACGGCTCCGGAGGAAATTCTCGTTTGCATGAACATAGAAGACCCCGATACCGTTTTGTTCGGAGAGAAGATTATGGGCAGAAGCTCTAAGGATATTATCGAACTGATGAAACGCAACAATGCTTCTACTCCTGACAGGGATAAAGAAGAATGGGGCGAAGAGAGGTTGGGATACGAGGAGTTCTCGATAGACTTTTATTTTACCGATGACGAATTGGAATCCGTTACCATCGGAAAATAAATCCCTGCCTTTATTCCCTACGGCTTATTTTCCGCCGATTGCTTACCTCGTTTTTGCGAAACGCTTCAAGGAGATTGCGATAGAGGGTTGTGAAAACTATGTCAAGCAGAGTATTCGCAACAGGGCGTATATCCTTTCGGCAAACGGTGTGTTGCAACTCAACGTTCCCGTTAAGCGGAGCGGTGGGGAAAAAATGCCGATAAGCGAAATGGAGACGGAGGACAAAACTCCGTGGCAACGCAATCACCTCAGAGCCATTCGTTCGGCATACGGCAAAACGCCGTACTTCGATTACTACTATCCGGATTTGGAAAGCATGTTGTTCAAAAGCCCGAAACGGCTTATGGAACTTAACAACATGCTGTGCGAATACGTTTTTCGTAAAATCGGAATAAAGACCCGTTTGGTTCAAACAACAACATACGCTCCGCAAAGCGAAATCGATATGCGTAACAGCTTTACGAAGCAGAACCTCTTTACGGATTACAGGAATAAGACGTACTTTCAGGCATTCAACAACAAGTTCCCCTTTGTAGAAAACCTTTCCTGCCTTGACCTTTTGTTCAATATGGGTACGGAAGCTGTGCAGTACTTGGATTTTGTTTGAAAACAATGCAGCCTTTTACCGCTTCTGCATGACGGATTGCCACCGTATGCCGATGGAAGGGTGTTTCAATAATTTTGTAGTTGTATCGAGATTGCATTTATGCGAAATATCTTTATCCGCAGTCAATGTTTAACGGGGATAATACACTGCCTTATCGATAAAGATTTGAAATGTGGTTGCCATGGTGTGCCGAAATAAATTGACTTTTCGATGAATCGGTGTATTGACTTTTCGTTTTGAAAAGCATAAAGTTGAGTGGAGAAACGTAGGATAAGATTTGCTTCGGAGGATATTCGGATAAAAGAAAAGGGAACTCCGAATTTCTTCGTTGTTCCCTCGGGCGTATCAATTTTTTTTGCTGTTATCTCACTCTTATCTTCTGTCCGGCTTTTATGCGGGTGCCTTTTATGCCGTTTAATCGTGCGAGTTTCTTGACCGTGGTGCCGTTTCTACGTGCTATCGCTCCAAGCGTATCGCCTTTTCTCACGGTATAGTATTTTCCACCCCTGCTTGCTTTGGCTTTGGAGGAGTTGCTTGCAAGTTGTCTGTTGCTTTGGTATGTTCTTCCGCCGTTCTTGAAGTATTCTCTTGTGAGGTGAAGCGTCTCATCTTTGAGTTGGAAGTTCGTGAAGTCGATTACTTTTTCCGGATTGATGGCTGCTCCGAGGTATCTTATCTCCAAGTGCAAGTGAGGACCTGTCGAACGTCCCGTACTGCCACCCAAACCGAGTACTTCGCCGGCTTTTATCTCCTGATTGGGCTTCACGTTGATTTTCGAGAGGTGTCCGTAGTATGTTTCCAAGCCGTTGTCGTGGCGGATTACCACAAGGTTGCCGTATGCTCCTGCTCTTTTTGCAATTCTCACCTTTCCATCGAACATTGCTTTGATAGGGTCGCCTGTTCTAAGCCCCAAGTCCACTCCATAGTGCCAACGTCTTCTTCTGGGACCGAAATGTGAGGTTATTCTTCCTTCGTGCGGGCAGGCATAATACTGCTTTTTGCCCGGGTTGACCATCTTCACGACTATCGGTTCGGTGATATTGGTGTAATCGAACTTCTTTTGGTAGTAGTGTATGGCATTATTGTCGAACGAGGCGTAGATTATGTCTTCTTCGCTTTCGGCTGCGGCATCGTCTTCGATGCTGTTGTTTGCGAATTGTATGAATGAACTTTGGAATTTGGCTGTGTCGTTGACTATGCCTATCGTATAGCTTGAACTTTCCGTCTCTACATTCGTACGGTTTCTCATCATTCCTCTTTCATGCACCTGTGCGTTTAAGGCAAACGGCACGACCATGCTTGCAAGTAGGATTGTCTTTCTTGTTTTGTTGAACATATTTTCTGTTTTTCCTCTTTGCGAAGTTCCTCTTTCTGCTTCGCAATGCTTTTCCTTTATCTTTTCAAGCGACAAAGGTACGAAAATATTTTTGTTCAATCAAACTTTTTTCGACTTTTTTCGTATTGCTCCGCCTTTTCGATGGTTAGTCGTTGCGATGTGCGGGTTTCAAAAGGTCGTTGAGCGTTTTGACGGGGTTGAAGTATTCTATGGGTGTTTCAACGAAGATACTTATCCATTTTGCCATTGCTCCGTTCCACAGTCCGGGTCTTTCCTGTATTTTTATCTTCGAGGACTGTTGTGTTTTGACAGATATGAAGCCTGCCGAAGGGTCTATGAAATCATTCAAGCGGAATTTATCTCCCTTGTAGTCCTTTATGCTGCAAACGATGTCCACGGGATTGAAGTGGGTGGAGGATTGGAAGATTGCGTTCTGCGTTTCGTCTTCGAGGTTCAGTTGTGCCTTTTCGACTATTTGAAGGCTTACTTCTCCGTCTCGGTCTTCCACCCAGAAAGGTCCTCCTCCGGGTTGTCCTTCGTTCCTGACCATGGAACATATACGCATGGGACGATTAAGTCTCTCGAAGAGGTAATCGGCGTATTGTTCGTTGTCGGCGAAGTTGTTGCGGTCCTGCATGTGCAGATGCAACTTTTCTTTGCATAGTTCTTCCGCACGGGCGATTGTTTCTGTATTGTATTTGTCTGCTTGCAAGAGTTGCAAAACGGTGTCGGTCTCCCGTTTCAAACTTACGAGCATTCCGCCGAGCATTTTCTTGTACCGCACATCGCCTTGCTTCAAATCATCGACTTCGACGTTGTCTATGTTCTTTATATATATGATGTCGGCATTCGTTTCCTGCAAATTCTCGATTAAGGCTCCGTGTCCTGCGGGGCGGAAGATGAGTTCGCCTTGTTCGTTTCTCGCAGGGGTGTTATCAAGTTGCACGGCTATGGTGTCGGTGGAGGATTTCTGGAAGCTGAGTTTTATGTCGAATTTCGTATTGTGGGTTTGCTCGTAATATGGCAGTACCTCGGCGAGAAGGCAACGAACTTTGTCGTTATGGGCAGGCGAAATGGTGAAGTGCAACGAAGCTTTGCCGTCTTTGTTCCTGCAATATGCTGCGGCTTCGACGAGGTGTTCCTCCATTGCGGTGCGGACTGCGTCCTTGTACTTGTGGAAAAGTATCAATGCCTTGGGGCTTTGTCCATAGTTCAAACCATCGGCGTTCAATATTGTTTCTATCAATTGAAGACAAAACGTCCTGTCCTCGCAGCGGAAGGGCGTTTCAAAAAAATGATTCGCCGAAAGGATTTCACGAAACGCCGTTTTGTTTTTTTCTTTCAGCCTTTCGTAAAGTTCTTGTGCAAAGGCAAATTCTCCGATGTGCGTTATGGTCTGTTCTGCTGCCGGAAAGTCTTCGAGTTTGCCTGTTTCGGGAGAATATTTCTCCAAGAACTCGTATAAATCCTTGAACATACGGCTCGCCGCTCCCGAGGCGGGAACGAATTTCGCCGTTTCCGAATAGTCGGTTCGCCGGTCGAAGAGTTCGATGTATTGTTTCATCGTTTGCTCTTCGAGCTTTTCTATGCCGTTGTTTATTCCTGCCGAACCGACAGCCTTTGTGGCAGGAAATCCTTTGACGAAATTTTCGAGCTGTTGCCCGATGGCATCGAAGCTGAGACCGTGAGCCTCGATTTGTTCTTTGTCCTTTGAAGAAAAATTCATGGTTTTCAAAAATCAAATGTAAGAAACCGCTCCACGTCATCGGAAACGCCGTGAAGCGGTCTTTTGTTCTTTAATGTAAATCTTCGATTGCTATTCCACGGTTACGGATTTGGCGAGGTTTCTCGGTTGATCGACATCGCGACCTTTGGCTATGGCAATGTGATACGCAAGGAGTTGCAAAGGTATCACCGTCAAGAGCGGAGACAAACAGTCTATCGTCTCGGGTATTTCTATGGAATAATCCGCCAAAGCTTTGATTTTGTCGTCGCCCTTGGTAACGATGGCGACTATTTTGCCTTTACGCGTCTTTACTTCTTGAACATTGCTTAGTATTTTCTCGTAGAAGCCGTACTTCGGAGCGATTACCACAACCGGCATTTCTTCATCAATTAAGGCAATAGGACCGTGCTTCATCTCGGCGGCAGGATAGCCCTCGGCGTGAATGTAAGAAATCTCTTTAAGCTTCAATGCACCTTCCAAGGCAACGGGATAGTTGTACCCTCTGCCCAAATAGATGAAATTCTTTGCGTATGTAAAAATTTTCGATAGGGAAGCGATTTCGTCGGATTGCTTCAATATTTCGTTGATTTTGTCTCCTATCGTTTCCAATCCAGTGACTATCTGCTTGTAATCCTCATCGCTTATCGTTCCGAGCTCCTTTCCTATGGTCGCAGCGACCATTATAAGGACGGCAACCTGCGTTGTGAAAGCTTTGGTCGAGGCAACGCCTATTTCAGGACCGGCATGCGTGTAGGTACCTGTCATTGTCGCTCTCGCAATACTGCTGCCGACAACGTTGCATATACCGTAAGCAAAGGCTCCTTTTGCTTTTGCAAGTTCTATTGCTGCCAAAGTGTCTGCCGTTTCGCCGGATTGCGAGATGGCAATCAGCACATCATCGGGCATAATCACCGGATTGCGGTAACGAAACTCCGATGCCACTTCCACTTCCACAGGTATTTTGCAGTAAGTCTCGAAAAGATATTTGCCTATCAAACCTGCATGCCAAGATGTTCCGCAGGCTGAGATGAGAATTCTCTTTGCCTTGCGGAAATGCTCTATGTTGTCTATTATTCCGCTCAATTTGATTTCCTGCAACTGCTCGTTGAGACGTCCGTTCATGCACATGGCAAGGCTCTTCGGCTGTTCGAAGATTTCTTTCAGCATGAAGTGAGGATAGCCACCCTTTTCTATTTCGCTCAAAGAGAATTGCAATTCCTGCACATCATGGCGAATTACGGTGTTTGCGAGGTTTCTTACCTCCAACTCCTTGCCTCTTTCGAGTTTTGCCACTTCCTCGTCCCCGAGATAAACGACCTTTTTGGTGTATTCTATAATCGGGGAAGCGTCCGAGCCTACCAAGAATTCGTTTTCGCCTATTCCTATCACCAAAGGACTGCTCTTCCTTGCCACAACCAAAACATCGGGGTTGTTTTTCTCTATCACTCCTATTGCGTACGCACCTATGACTTGCGATAAAGCATGTTGAACCGCCTCATAAAGCGAACAAGCATACTTTTTCTTCATATACTCGACGAGTTGCACCAATACCTCGGTATCGGTTTGGGTTTTGAATGTGAAGCCTTCGCCTTTCAAAAATTCCTTGATGGAGGAATAATTCTCTATGATGCCGTTGTGAATTAACGCAATTTCGCCGCTTTGGGAACAATGCGGGTGAGCATTCTTGTCGCACGGCTCACCATGAGTTGCCCAACGCGTATGGGCAATACCGATTGTTCCGCTTACATTCTTGCCTTCGCAATACGCTTCAAGATTTGCGACTTTCCCCTTTGTCTTATAAACATGCAATTCATTGTCATGGTCAAGCAATGCCACTCCGGCACTGTCATAACCCCTGTATTCAAGCCTGTGTAAACCTTCAATCAAAATAGGGAACGCTTCTTTCGTTCCGATGTATCCTACAATTCCACACATAATGATCCAATATTAGGTATATGATTATTTTTACTGCGTGCAAAATTACACAAAAAAAGCGTCCTTCAAAGCACTTTCAAGGAGTTTTTTCACCGAAAGCCCGTTCAAAGTCGTGAAAAATTGTTACTTTTGCACCTATGGAAACAATAGTCAGCGGAATGCGTCCTACGGGTAACTTACACTTGGGCAGCTACTTCGGAGCATTAAAGAACTTCATAAGACTTCAAGAAGAAGCAAACTGTTATTTTTTTGTGGCGGATTATCACTCACTGACCACACACCCCAATCCGAAAAACATTCATCAAAACGTAAGAACAGTATTGGCACAATACGTGGCTTGCGGCTTAGACCCCGAAAAAGCCACCATTTACGTGCAGAGCGAAGTGCCGGAAGTGGTGGAACTTTACATGTACCTTAATATGAATGCTTATTTAGGCGAGTTGGAAAGGGTAACTTCTTTCAAGGATAAGGTGAGGCAAAACCCCAATAACGTCAATGCAGGCTTGCTTACCTATCCTACGCTGATGGCAGCCGACATACTTCTACACAGAGCCGATGCGGTACCTGTCGGCAAAGACCAAGAGCAACATCTGGAGATGACACGTACCTTTGCGGCACGTTTTAATCGTATGTACGGTGTTGATTACTTCAAAGAACCGGTGGCATACAACTTCGGAAACGAATTGGTCAAGGTTCCGGGCTTGGACGGCAGCGGAAAGATGAGCAAAAGCGAAGGAGAAAGTGCCACGATTTACCTTGTCGATGAACCAAGCGTTCTGAAAAAGAAAATAATGCGTGCAAAGACGGATGCAGGTCCTCAAACACCGAACTCTCCCAAAAGTCCGGAAATAGAGAACCTTTTCTCGCTCCTGAGACTTGTCGGAAAGGAAGAAACGGTCATGGAATTCGAGGCTCGTTATGCCGATTGCAGCATAAGATACGGCGATTTGAAGAAGCAACTTGCCGAAGACATGGAAGTTTTCGTTGCTCCGATAAGAGAAAGAATAAAAGAGGTCGAAGCCGATGACCTATACCTTTCACGCATAGCAAGAGAAGGCAGCGAGAAGGCAAGAGCGTCCGCAAGGAAAACGATAAACGAAGTAAGGGAAATCATAGGATTTCGCAGCATATAAGCGATAGGAAGAACAGAAAACAAAGAGTTTAACATATAAAAAGCAATAAAGAATGTCAGGACATAACAAATGGTCGACCATTAAGAGGAAAAAAGGAGCTTTGGATAGCAAACGTTCAAAGATATTCTCCAAAATAATCAAAGATATAACCGTTGCAGTCAAAGAAGGCGGTCCCGACCCCGATTCAAACGCAAGATTGCGTTTGGCGGTAGCCAATGCAAAGGGTGCCAACATGCCGAAAGATACACTGCAAAGAGCAATCAACAAAGCAGGCGACAAGAACACCGCTGCCTTGCAGGAGTTGACTTTCGAGTGTTATGCTCCTCACGGCATCGCAGTATTCGTGGAATGCCTTACGGACAACAACAACCGTACAGTGGCTGCGGTTCGCTCCATCTTCAACAAGTTCGGCGGAACCTTGGGTACGAACGGTTCTTTGGGATTTATCTTTCAAAGGAAAGGGGTCTTCCAAATAGCAATCGGAGACAAAAATCCCGATGATTTGGAAATGCAACTGATAGAAGCAGGAGCCGAGGATATAGAAAGGGAAGACAATTACTTTACCGTATATACAAAGATGGAAGACTTCGCAGCCATGCAGAAAGCATTGGAAGAAGCAAACATCGAATGCGAAAGTGCGGAACTGCAAAGAATACCTAATACCACCACCGAACTTCCTTTGGAAGAAGGTAAGAAGGTGATGAAACTCATTAACATGTTGGAAGAAGATGATGATGTGCAAGCTGTATATCACACTTTGGAACTGACAGACGAACTACTCGAAGAAGAATAGAAAACACAAAACGGAATAACGGAATATCCGCAGGGTCAGTCTTTCGCTTGCACAGGCAATCGAGAGGGATAAGTCTGCGGATATTTTTTCAACAATGAACGACGAACATGCTATACCTTGTTCCCACTCCCATAGGCAACCTCGATGACATGACCGTTCGGGCTGTCAAGACGCTGCAAGAGGTAAGCCTCATACTTGCAGAGGATACCCGCACTTCAAGACCGCTGCTCAATCATTTCAATATAACAACCCCGGTGCAGGCACACCATCTCTTTAACGAACATCAAAACGTGGCAGGGATTGTTCAAAGACTGAAAAGCGGCGAAGACATAGCCTTGATAACCGATGCCGGAACTCCGGCAATCTCCGACCCGGGTTTTCTTTTGGTCAGAGAATGCGTAAAAAACAATGTTGAAGTCCGAGCCCTGCCCGGAGCAACCGCCTTTGTTCCTGCCTTGGTATGTTCGGGACTTCCTGCGGAACGCTTCACCTTTGAAGGCTTCCTGCCACATAAAAAAGGCAGACAATCCAAACTCGAAGCCCTTAAAGAAGAGAAACGCACCATGATATTCTACGAATCTCCCCATAGAATAGGCAAAACCTTGGAACAATTTCGTGAAACCTTCGGAGACGAACGACAAGTCAGCATCTCACGAGAGATAAGCAAGAAATTTGAAGAAACCATACGCGGAACTCTTCTCGAAATAAGCACTCTGTATAAAGACAAACAAGCCAAAGGCGAATTTGTCATCGTCCTTGCCGGCAAACAAGACTGAAAAGCATCGGTGCGACTTGCTTTCCAACCTAAGGCATCGCTAATTGTTGTACTGCCGCAATGGCGTAACGGCTATGGCTTGTGTAGCCGATGGCGTCTGTCGGGTTTCCAAATAGTTGTGTAGCTGTGTCGTGCTGTTATGCCGTTCCTTTGTCCGTTTTCATTCTCCTTGGTGATGGATATTCGTTCTTTTTTGGAGTTTATGCTTTTTAATCTTATCTCGTGGTGTTAGCGTTTGACGAGAATACAAATATCGTTAAGCATAGAAATGCTTTCTATTGTGAATTTACAAATAGCTTTTATTTCATCGGCTCTGATTGAGGTATAAAATAAACCCTCTCTACGTCTTCATTTGTGGGAAAAAATCCGCAATAAATTATCTTATAATCTTTGTTCCAAGAAAAGACCGTCTTGCTCTGAAAATTATGCTGCCATATAGTTCGCTTATTCTTGTCTGTCAGTACTTCCATTGTGATAATCATTCTCGAACTCTTGGCAAAAATATCATCGGGTAATCCTTTTAATCCAAGATGTTTTTGATATATGCCTCTATAAACCAAATGGTAATTTACATAGATGGATACCAGATTGTCATCATTCAGATTGTAAGGGTTGTTCAAGAACATAAATTCTATCCATGTGCTATCGTTCTGTATTTCCTTTTTTTTCTCTGCCAAGTATTCATCAACAGAGTTATATTGAACCGTACTCGTTCCCAAGTCAATAAAGTCGTTTGCTGCTTTGTGGTTACAGGAAAACAATAAGACTGCAATAAGTATTATTACTATATTTTTCATATTCTTACTTTTGAATCAAACTCTACAAAAACACTTCTTTCTTGAACTTACAGTAGATTATTCAATCTGTTCTGTTGAAGTCTTGCTTGACTGTGGCAAAATAACAGGTGGAAAGTAATATAGAATATCAAATTCTATATAAACCAACTTTCCGACAGAATTAAAGCATGCAGTAATGCATGAGTATTTCCGAGATATATCTCTCACATTAAATACATAGTGTTCCGGTAAAAAATCTCCTGTCATAGGATCAACTCCACTAAACAGATGTTCTTTCCTATCGTATGTAACATTACAGGACTCTATAAAACTATCCATCGAATAGTTTTCATTTAAACAATCATCGCCTATTTGAATGCAGCAACTATCGTATGTCGTTTGATTGAATTGCACTGAGCATAGAAACAAACTATCATTTCGTTCATAGTAAGTTAAACCATAAGCCTCATATACATGAAAATTTACAGTATCCATTCTCAATGGACAATCTGTACAAGGATTTCCATCTTCATATACCACTCCCCAATGCCCGAAACTTCTAATACATGATTTTGTTGGTTTGCCTAATACCTCAAAAATATCTTCTTTTAATCCGTCCTGAGGTAAATTATGTACAGACACATTACAAGTGTATCCTTCTTGTGCAAAGATATATTTATACCCTGAAATCAATATGACACAAATTATTACAACTAATCCCTTAAGTATCATTTTACATATGTTTTGTAGAATATTTTATTTGATTCAATCGGAATGGTTATCATTAGTCTCTGTATTCCATATTGTCCGGTTGGAAATTGAATATAATTATGTAACATTCTTGGTGGAATAATGCCAATATTTTCTTTCTGTCGCTCCCATCTTATTTTTGGATATTCACCACTAAAAGAGCTATTAAAATACCATATCTGTATAGTTTTGCCATCAAATAATGGGAATTTGAAATTTCCGGAATAATTACGATTATTCTGTTCTCCTGTGCTACCATGTAGCTTTATGTATTTTGATAGATCTACAATAGAACTATTAGTTGTTACTTTTGTATGCAAGATTGCAAATCCAACCTGATACACAAATCTTTCTTTTGTTGCCTGTTTAGATAGGTTCAATTTCAATATATCAGAACCTGTAACGGCTTTTACTTTATCTCCCGAAATTCTTGTACCGGTCTTTACTTGTGATACACCTTTGAAGATATTATTAACTTGTTGGAGAGACAATCCATATTGATTTCTGAATGTTTCTTTTGTGTCTCCTTTTTCTGCAACATAGGACACTTTGCCTTGTCTTGTAACTTGTGGTTCCCAAATCTCTCTTCCATCTGGGTCTATTATATTCACAGGATTATCCGCACAGTAGATATATGGGCTGAGGCTCGGATACTTGTCCGCCATAGGGTCGATGCTCAACCATTGACTTATATCGCTGTCATAGTACCTCGCTCCGTAGTAGTGCAATCCGCTCTCGGGGTCTTTCTCCTTGCCGTTGTACTTGTAGCGGG
>UQXW01000058.1 GCA_900545215.1 uncultured Bacteroidota bacterium | reverse complement strand
CTAAACCCTCAAATACTCGGAAAATTTCCATGCGGAAACTCTCGACGGAAAATTCGCAAGCCATGAAGTTAAAGGAATTGAAAATCGTTAATTATGAATGATTGCAAATGGGGCGAAATGGTAAAGAATGTGAAGAAAGACTGTGCGGTAGGGTGTTTAAGTTGTAAGGAATATGGTGATGGGTTTGTTTGGAGTGCGGAGTGGGGGTAGGGGGTGTCGTAAATTATATATGATTGTGTGGTTTCGTTCCTCGTAGGGTTGCTTGCAGGCAGAGTTCTGCTATGCCTGCATACTATGCTACGAAGATAATTATCCCTTTTCGATATATGGATATTGGGGCAGGTAGTTACAACGAGCGATGGATTGCATGCCGGAAATCATATCGGTGGAATAAATTTATGTGATTGTCTTTTAGTAGATTGTCTGCTTGGTGTGATTTTTTCTTTCTTCAAAATTTGGTACTTGAAGAAAATGTTGTACCTTTGCACTCGCAAACGGGAGACCAAGTAGCTCAGTCGGTAGAGCACATCCCTTTTAAGGATGGGGTCCCGGGTTCGAGCCCCGGCTTGGTCACAAGAGAAAAGAAGCTGTATCGTAATATAAGAAGTGCGATACGGCTTTTTTTGTTTCAAGTATTTCTTTTATTCCTCCCTTTGAGGGGTGTTTTGCTGTTCTGTTTTCCCTTACGATACGTTCTTAATTGCCGCTCCAAGTGTCGTTGTCGAAGTCCGGTACGAGGTTGCCTTGCGAAGAGAGGTCTTGAAAGAACCCTTTGTGCAGTCCTACGGCATAAAAGTATTCCGTTATTCTCTCGTATTCCTCTTGTGTGAGGCGGCGATTCAGGTAATCTTGTTTCATTTGTCCCATCGGTGTGTATTGACTCATCAGGGATATGTTCAGGTTGAGCGAAATATCGCTCAATGTTTCCAAAACCTTTTTGCTGTTTTCTTCTTGTGAGGGGATAATAAGATGTCGGACAATAAGCCCGCTTTCAATCCTTTCATCCTTGTCGGTCAACAGGCTGCTGCCTTTTTGTCGGTACATTTCCCTGATGGCTTCCAATGCTTTGTCGGGATAGTTCTTTGCTTGTGATAGTTCTTTCGCAAGATTGCTGTCTGCATATTTGTAATCCGGCAGGTAAACATCTATCATGCTTTCCAATTTTCGTAACTGTTCGCAGTTGTCGTAAGCATTGGTGTTGTAAACCGTCTTCGGGTATAGACCTTTTCGGTTCAATGTCCTGATGATTGCTTTCATCAAAGGAATGTGATGGGTGGGAGAGACGAAACCTATGACGTTTTCACTTTCCGAAAGCACGCTTTCTATTTTCCGAATAAGTTCATCGAAACCGGTGAAAGGACTTTTGATGGGAGTGTCGTTGCGTGATATTTGTTTGTTCTGGCAATAAACGCATTGCAAGTTGCAATGGGCAAAGAATACATTGCAGATGCCTTTTTCTCCGACTATTGCCGGTTCTTCCCCTTTGTGATTGCATACCGATGAAACCTCTATGCCGGCTCCGCAGTTGCAGTAACCCTTTTCTCCGTTCAATCTGTCTGCTCCGCATGCACGCGGACAGAGTTCGCATCGGCTTAATTCCGCCTTTTCTTCTTCGGTATAAGGTATGCCTGATGTCATTTTATTTCGTATTTGGCTTGCAAAGGTACGATATTCCTGCTTTTCTTATATGGTAAAAGGCTGTAAGAAGCGATTGAAACGGTGTTAATTAAGAGGCTGTTGAGGGAAAAAGAGAAAGAAATTCCGAATTTTCTTTGGCTGTAAGGAAATAATTCGTACCTTTGCACTCGCAATTCAAGCGGCGCATTCGTCTAACGGCTAGGACGGCAGATTCTCATTCTGTAAATAAGAGTTCGATTCTCTTATGCGCTACAAGATTTTAGGTTTTAGCTTATGTAAACGGTCGATTGTGGTAGTCGGCCGTTTTTTATTTTGATAAGTCCGATACCTTTGCTCCTTGCGAAGGGGCGGATAGTGGGAGAAAAGGAATGAGATACTTTTTGCATTTGGCATATAACGGAGAGAATTTCCATGGTTGGCAGATTCAAGAGGGGCAGGAGAGTGTTCAGGAGGTTCTTCAAAAGGCTTTGTTTCATGTTTTGAGAAAAGAAACAGAACTTGTGGGGTGCGGCAGGACGGATAGCGGAGTTCATGCTTCTGATTTCTATGCTCACTTCGATTATGACGGCCTTTCGGAGAGAGAGAGGGAAAGTCTGGTATTTCGTCTCAATCGTTACTTTCCTTATTCCATACGGATTTACGGTTTGTATCCCGTTCGGGATAATGCTCATGCACGTTTCGATGCTTTGAGCAGGACTTACAAGTATTATATCAGCCGATACAAGCAACCTTTCGGAAATTCCTTTTGCCTGTATTATCCTTGGCAGGCGGATGTGGAGAAGATGAATCTTGCAGCCTCCAAGTTGATAGGTAGAAAGGACTTTACTTCGTTCAGTAAGTTGCATACGCAGGTCAATAACAATATTTGCACCCTTACTCATGCCGAATGGACGGTGGAGGGAGAGCAAATAGTTTTCACCATAGAGGCAAACCGTTTTTTGAGGAACATGGTCAGAGCGATAGTCGGCACATTGCTTTTGGTCGGCAGGGGAAAAATCGGCGTGGAAGAGTTCGTGGATATAATAGAACGCAAAGACCGTTGTTTGGCAGGGGGAAGTGTTCCGGCGAAGGCTCTTTTCCTTCATAAGGTAAGGTACCCCGAGGAACTTTTTCTTTGAATTTGTCGGAGCGAAACGCCGAAAGAATTTTTTTCTTTCGGCGTCTTGGTGCGAATAAATCGGCGTTTCGCTCCGGAGAATGGCGATTGTTGCAAATCGATGCTTTGCAATGCCGCTTTTCGTGAGCAAAAGAAATTGTCGTGTTATGGCATTATTTTTTCGGAGGTTTGCAGGATTTGTGCATTCGGCTTGTCTTTTGCAATCATTGTGTCTTTTGTTTTGTCGGTGTTTCGTATGGCGATAAAAAGAAGCGTAACGAAATGCCGCTTGGACTCGTTTCGTTGCGCTTGTGCGTTTTCTATGTTCGGTGTTACCGTTTTATTTGATGAAACCGCATCTTCTCAACAAGGCTTCGTTCGTCGGTTCGTGTCCGCGGAAGGCTTTGTAAAGTTCCATAGGGTCTTTTTTGCCTCCTTGCGAGAGTATGTTCTTACGGAACGAAGTGGATACTTCACGATTGAAGATACCTTTTTCCTTGAATGCAGCAAAGGCATCTGCGTCCAACACTTCTGCCCATTTGTATCCGTAATATCCTGCTGCGTATCCGCCTGCAAAGATGTGGCTGAACGATGTCGTCATGACCGAATTTTCCACAACCGGCATGAGTTCGGTCTTTGCGATGGCGTTTTTCTCCATTGCAATCACATCTCCTGTGTATGGTGCGGTTATTGTGTGCCATGCCATGTCTATCATACCGAAAGAAAGTTGACGAACGGACATGTAACCAGCCAAATAACGTTCTGCGGCAATCAATTTGTCGATTAGTTCCTGAGGTATCTTCTCTCCGGTTTTGTAATGAACGGCAAACATGTCGAGGAACTGCTTTTCGGTTGCGAAGTTCTCCATTATTTGAGATGGTAACTCCACAAAGTCTCTGTAAACCGAGGTTCCGGACAATGAGGAGTATGTTCCGGATGCAAAGATGCCATGCAGACAGTGTCCGAATTCGTGAAGGAAGGTTGTTACTTCGTCAAAGGTCAAAAGAGAAGGCTCTTTGGTGGTTGGTTTGGTGAAGTTGCAAACGAGTTGTATCAAAGGTCTGACATCGTTTCCTTGTTCATCTATGTATTGTTCTCTGAAAGAGGTCATCCATGCACCGCTACGCTTGCTGTCTCTCGGGAAGAAGTCCATGTAAAGCACTGCAAGGAACTTGCCGTTGGACTTGTCATAGACCTCATATACTGTTACATCGGGGTGGTACTTCTGAATTTCTTTGTTTTCCTTGAATTCGATGTTGTAGAGTTTGTCTGCAAGCTCAAAGATACCTTTCTTCACGTTCTCCAATTTGAAGTATGGTTTGAACATATTGGGATCCATGGCGTACTTTTCGTTCTTCAACTTTTCCGACCAATAGGAGAAATCCCATCTTTGGAGCTTTCCTTCAAAGCCGTGTGCGTTTGCATAGTCTTGGATTTCCTTTACCTCTTTTTCTGCAAAAGGCATGGATGCTTCAAACAGGTCGTTGATGAACTTGTTGACCGTTTGGGGTGTTTTCGCCATGCGTTCTTCCAATGCGTATTCGGCGTATGAGGAATAGCCGAGCAGTTGTGCCATGCGGAGACGGAGGTTGGCTATCTTACGTGCCACTTCCTTGTTGTCTTTGTCGTTATTGTTGTTTGCTTCAAAGGCGGAAGCTCTCCACATTTTCTCTCTCAAATCCCTGTTGTCGGCGTACTGCATGAATGGTCCGTAAGAAGGGTATTGCAAGGTGAACGTCCAACCTTTTTGTTTCCTTGCCTTGGCTTCTTCTTTTGCCGCAGCGATTACATAATCCGGCAAACCGGCAAGGTCTTTCTTGTCGGTTATGTTCATCGAAAAGGCGTTCTGCTCTGCCAATACGTTCATTTGGTATTGGTTCGTGAGCGTACTCAACTCTTCCGATACTTTTCTGTATTCCTCTTTGTCCGCTCCGGTAAGCAAAGCTCCCGAACGAATGAAACTTTTGTAGGTTTTGTCCAAAAGCGTTCTTTGTTCTGTCGTCAAAGGAATATCGTCTCTTCTGTCATAAACGCTTTTCACTTTGGCAAACAACTGAGGATTCATGCTGACATCGTTTCCGTATGCAGTCAATGCAGGAATGATTTCCATGTAGATTTGTTGGAAACGCTCGGAAGTAAGACACTCGTTAAGGTTGAAGAACACGCCTGAAACACGGTTAAGAAGACCTCCGGCTCTATCCAAAGCCGCGATGGTGTTCTCAAAGTCGGGCGTAGCCCTGTTAACGATGATTGCGTTGACTTCCTGCTTCGCCTGCTCTATTGCATAAAGCATGGCAGGTTTGTAATCTTCCGTCTTGATGAGGTCGAAAGGTGGAGTTTGGAAAGGGGTGTTCCACGGTTTAACCAACGGATTTTCTGCCGCTATCTTGGCAGATTCCTGCGGTGTCATTTGTGCCGCAAGCAATGTTGTTGTCATCGCCATAGCCAATGAAATTAAAGTTTTCTTCATCTTTTCGATATTGATTTTGTTGTTTAATTTTCAAGTCTGCAAAGATACGGCAATAATTCTTTTCTTCAAAGCAACGCCGTGCCGAAAGCACGAAAGAACCGTCCGAAATGCGTAATGCAATTGGAATTTCGTCCTTCCATGCACTAAAACCGTGTCTTTGAACGTTGAGACATCAACTTAAATTGTTTTGTTATGAAGAGAACGGCGTTTTTTTGTTTGTGTTTGTTGCCTTGTTTGCTTTTCGGACAGGGAATAAGAGCCATTTATGATTTTACGACCTATTCTTCCACCGAAGGAAATTACGTCGAGTTGAACACATCGGTGGATATGGGAAGCCTTGTACTGTCCGATAATGGTGCGGAGGTGGAATTGACCGTTTTGATTTGCAAAGCGGAAAATACAGATGAGGTCATGTATTTGGATAAAAGGGATTTGAAAGCCGATAAGACCGTTTACGGTGCCGGAAAGCAGATGTTGGATACCCAGAGAATGAAGCTGGCTGACGGTAATTATGTTCTGTATATGTCTTTCAAAGATAAAAATTCATCGGCTGCGGCAGTGGAGGAAAAAGATGTCATAAGAATGAACTATCCGCAAGGAGAGTTGGCTGTTTCCGATATTCAGATAATAAATACCCCCGTGAAATCTTCAGCCAAGACGATAAACACAAAGCAGGGTTACGAGATAATTCCTTATCCTTTCGATGCATTGCCGAAAGATAAGAACAGGATAGATTATTATGTGGAAGTGTACAATGCGGATAAGTATTTCGCAAAGGACAGTCTCTACTTCCTTACCACCGTTATAGAGAACCTCAATACGAATACGAGAATGGCTGATTTCGCAAGGGCAGAGATGATAAAGGCAAAGGATATTTCGGCAGTGATAGGGGCTTTGGATATAAGCAAACTGCCTGAGGGCAGCTATTATCTTACCGTCGAGGTTAGAGACCGCAACAATATATTGCACGCTTACAAACGTGAAGCGTTTTTCCGCCAAAGCGATATAAAACAAGAAACAGAGAAGAACAGCGATATTCCTAAGGACGCTTTCGTTTTTGCTTTGACCGATGAGCAACTTGACGAGAACATAGAGACATTGGAACCCATAGCAAGCGAGGCCGTAAAGCAATTCATAAGAAAGGAACTTCCGACTGCCACAAGGGATATAAAGTTGTATTTCCTTTACAATTTCTGGAGGAATGAAGACCCTGTTTCTCCTCAATCGGCATGGCAGCAATACAGAACGAAACTCGAATATGTGAACAAGAAGTATGCCACCCACATAAAGAAAGGTTATCAAACCGATATGGGCAGAGTATATCTTGTTTATGGTGCTCCGACGGATATAATAGACGAAAAATTCAAGGCTTCGAGCGGATTGAAGAAAAGAACCTTGGACGACATTGCCGCAACTCCCGGCATGGTGAAAAGAGATGCCGACGGAGTGAACTATCTGCCTTATCAGATGTGGCGATACGACCGTACACCGTTCGGGGAGACCAACAGAATGTTCGTTTTCTATGCTCAACAGAACGATTTGAGCGAATATACTCTTTTGCATTCCAATGCCAAGGGAGAGAGAAACGAGATGTATTGGGAGGATGTGCTTTCTCGTTATACGCTCGGCCCGGGTGTAGAGGGTGAAGCCGGTGTTCAATTCAGAAAAGGACACAA
Organism: uncultured Bacteroidota bacterium; assembly: GCA_900545215.1. Classification (GTDB taxonomy): domain Bacteria; phylum Bacteroidota; class Bacteroidia; order Bacteroidales; family P3; genus Onthomorpha. The sequence continues at coordinate 4,875 of UQXW01000058.1, read as the reverse complement.
GTAGTGAGGACGAAACTCGCAATAGTCATACTCAATTACAATACGGCACATCTTTTGCCGGACTATCTGCCGTCGGTCGTCGAATACTCTCCCGATTGCGAGATAGTGTTTGCCGATAACGGTTCTTCTGACAATTCGGTCGAGTATGTGAAGACATATTTCCCTACAATACGGATATTGCAATTCGAGACGAATTACGGTTTTACGGGAGGTTATAACAGGGCTCTGCAAGATGTGGATGCCGATTGCTATTGCCTTTTGAATTCCGACGTGGAGGTAAGTCCGAATTGGACTAAGCGACCTTTGGAATTGTTGATGGAAAATGCAAATATTGCGGCTTGTCAACCGAAAATACTGTCTTATTGCGATAAAAGCAAGTTTGAGTACGCAGGAGCGGCAGGAGGATACATAGATTACCTCGGTTACCCCTTTTGTGCAGGCAGATTATTCGAGAATATAGAAGAAGACAAGGGACAATACGAGAAAGAACGTGAGGTTTTTTGGGCAAGCGGTGCGGCTTTGTTCATAAAAGCGGAGTTATACCATCGCTTAGGCGGACTGGACGAACGTTTTTTTGCACACATGGAGGAAATCGACCTTTGTTGGCGGTTGAAGAATGCAGGTTATACCATATATTATACTCCGCAATCGCAGGTTTATCACCTCGGAGGTGGAACTCTGAACAAAACATCGGCGAGAAAAACCTATCTTAACTTCCGAAACAATCTGCTTCTCTTGTATAAGAACCTTCCCGACAAGGATGTAACCGGCATAATCTTCAAACGCAAATTATTGGACTTCGTTGCGGCAGCGGTTTTCCTCTTGCAGGGAAAACCCAAGGAACTTCAAGCAGTATGGAAAGCACATAGGGATTTTGAAAACATGAAGCAATTCTACGGAAGAGAAAAAACGATAAAGAATTATCCCGATTGCGTATATCGCAAAAGCATAGTGGCAGCTTACAAGCTGTTCGGCAAAAAACACTTCACACAATTAGACTTCAAAATCAAATGAATGACTTGAATTTCGGCGGCTTGCTCATAGGCATTGCCACTTTCCTTATCATAGGTCTTTTTCACCCTGTTGTCGTAAAGGCGGAATATTTTTTCGGAACAACTATTTGGTGGATTTTTCTTGCCTTAGGTTTGATTGGAACGGCAATTTCCTTAGTGGTTTCCAATATGGTGATTTCCACCTTGCTTGGAGTGTTTGCTTTTTCATGCTTTTGGACGATAAAAGAGCTGTTTGAGCAGGAAAAAAGGGTGGAAAAAGGTTGGTTTCCCAAGAATCCGAAGCGAGATAAAGCCGGCAAAAAGTCGGTAAAAGCAAAAACCAAACAGCAATCGGACAATATATCAGACTAAACAAACAGTCGGAATACCGTCTTTGAACTGTCTTTTTACAATATCCAAAATCAGATGATTAGCAAAGGGCAAAGTTTATATCGATGTCGCAAAGCAAAAAAATGACAAGCCTAAGAATTTGAAATAAAGAATAATGTTTTACCTTTGCAACGCTTTACGGGTTTTCAAACCGTAGCAATCAAAACAAAAACACGAAAAGACAATGGATATATTGCTGAAAGTATTGATGCTCATCGGGGCATTGGGATTGTTCCTTTACGGAATGAAAGTGATGAGTGATGCGTTGCAGAAGTTGGCAGGGGACAAGATGAGGGTCTTTCTCTCCAAGATGACTGCCAATCGTTTCAGCGGAGTGGCAACAGGGGTAGGCATAACGACGCTCATTCAATCCTCTTCGGCAACAACGGTCATGGTGGTCAGTTTTGTCAATGCCGGTTTGTTGAATCTGACGGGAGCAATCTCCGTAATCATGGGAGCGAACATAGGAACGACGGTTACGGCGTGGATAATCTCGTTGCTCGGCTTCGAGTTCTCGATTTCCGTCCTGATATTCCCCTTGATAGCATTGGCAACACCGTTATTATTCATGAAAAAGCAGCAATCTCTCGGCGAATTCATATTCGGATTCGCTTTGTTGTTTTTAGGCTTGCAGACATTGCAGAGCGGAGTTCCCGACTTTACACAACCGGAATACGCAGGTGTGTTGCAATTCATCTCTTCCATGTCCGATTACGGTTATTTGTCGATACTGATGTTCGTTGTCATAGGAACGATTCTTACTGTGGTCGTTCAATCTTCTTCTGCAATGATGGCAGTAACTCTTGTCATGTGTGCTCAAGGTTTGATAGGCTTCGAGGTGGCAGCTTCGCTCGTTTTGGGAGAAAACATAGGCACGACAATCACGGCAAACATGGCAGCCCTCATGGCGAACTCCACCGCAAAGAAAGCAGCAAGGGCACACCTTGTCTTCAACCTCATTGGTGTCTGCTGGATGCTTATATTGTTTCACCCTTTCCTTTATGTGATAAGCAAATTGATAGTAAGCGTCAAAGGTCTCGACCCTTTCGTTTCCTCGGCAGCCATACCGGTTGCATTGTCCTGCTACCATAGTTTCTTCAATATCCTGAATACTTCTATACTTGTGTGGTTCATTCCAACCATCGAGAGAATAGTGAACAAAATGGTTACGACCGATGACGAAGAAGAGTTCCGCCTCAAATTCATTCCCACAGGTCTCATGTCGGCTTCCGAATTGAGCATAGAGCCTGCGAAGAAAGAAATAGAGTCTTTCTCGAAACGGGTTGTCAGAATGTACGAATTTGTTCCTTCGATGTTCGTCGAGACGGATGAAAAGAAGTTCGAACAACTTATGGAGAGAACAAAGAAATATGAAGAGATAACAGACAGAATGGAAGTCGAGATTGCCAACTATCTTACCAAGGTAAGCGAAAACGAGTTAAGCCTCAGTGCTTCGCAAGAGGTGAGTGCCATGTTGCGAATTGTCGATAACTTGGAAAGCATAGGCGACAGTTGCTATCAACTCTCCATAGCGATAGAAAGCAAACGCAAACAGAATATATGGTTCTCACAAGACATGAGGGACAAAGTGCAAACGATGTTCTCGCTCGTGAGAGAGGCCGTATTGGAAATGAATGACAATCTTTCGGAAAACTATCACAGTGTAAACGGTCAAAGAGCTACCGAGATAGAAAACAAAATCAATAATTACAGAGACCAACTTCGCAACGAGCATACGGAAGCCGTGAAGAACAACGAGTATTCCTATCAGACGGGAATATGTTACAGTAACCTGTATGCCCAATGCGAGAAACTCGCCGACTTTGCCATCAATGTAACCGAGGCAATAGTCAAAACCCAAAAGTAGAAAACAAATTTGCTTTACCGAGAATAATGACACAAACGACCAATGCCGTTTGTGTCATTAGTATAACAGGCAGTCCGATGTAGAATTTCTTATGCTGCGTCTTGTTCTACAAATATACGAAAACTATTCCGAAATTACCCCCAAACAAGTCAAGGTATCTTTTAACAACGGGGTAAATCTATGGATACCGATTTCATTCAAATGATCAGCGTCCCTATAGCAAGAATCAGGTAGCGATACAGCCGTATAATTTAAATAAAAGACCGTTTTATCATCCACGTATTCCCGAGCCAAAGAATCCGTCAATTCTCGATAACTCGGAGGAACCCGTTCCATATATTCCGTGGAAACAGGGGCATTGTACAAAATAAGAGACAGATCCCGCTTCTTACATTCCTCTACGATTCGCCCCAACATCTCTTGTTGAAATGAGGATGGCAATAAATAAGCACCCTTATCATCATAGTAATGACGATTGATAATAACGTCTAGTGTTCCCCCGGTCGCCCCTGTGAAAATACGCTCGATCACATTCCTTTTAATCTCAGCTACGCAATTCTTGAACGGAACGCCAAACTCATATGAATACATGACCTCCTTACGGGTTACCGGCGAAACAGCCTCCTGTACCAAAGGTCGCAAATCCTCCCGCTCCTTCAGATGGGGATAAATAGACATATAGGCAGGAAACTCATCTTGATAGGAATCTTCGGCCACGGTAAACGTATGATAACCAAACCCCAATATCACGGTTTTCAAATGGGGAAGGTAAGGCGCTTTCAAGCATAAATCGATATAGGTATTGAAATAATTCTCACTGGATTTAGCGTCATTCCTCGATTTCCCCAGCATATCGGCGGATATCGAATGTAAAGGATGGGAATCTCCCAAAATCAATACCTCTACTTCCGGATCACTCTTGAGGATGGGTACGCTTATATGAAAATAGGAGCGGATCAACAGACAACTAAGCACCCCTAAACATCCTACCACCCCTAAATACCGGAATATAGCTATAAAGAACCTTCTCATACTTATCAGAATTGAAAATAAATGAAACCTTGTGGATTACTGGCGTCGAAACCATAGATGATAATCAACAATACCGTATAGATAACATACCGAACCGGAAGGCTCAGGTTCTCTATCATCAACCCATGCGCCTGTTTTCGGCCGATCCATTCCACAATGAACATAAGAGCCGTGAAAAAGAAACATTTCTTCAGCAGGAGTTGCCCGAATCCCAAGCCCACAAGTTGAGGAGCCGAGAATAATGAGGCATTGAACATCCGCTCGAGGTACACATCCGCTTGAGATATATCTTCCGACCGGAACAGAATCCATCCCAATAAGACCAGTAGAAACGTAACTCCCATCTGTGTCAATTCCTTCACAGAGGGAAGGAAACTGTTTTCCGCCACGGAATCTCTATATCTCCTATTTTGACCCAACAATAGCAATGGCAGAAACAACAACGCATGATACGCTCCCCATGCCACAAACGTCCAGTTAGCCCCATGCCAGAATCCACTTACCAAGAAAATAACAAGGGTATTCCGGAAGCTCTTCCATTTTCCGGCCCGGCTCCCCCCCCCCTAGCGGTATATAGATATAATCCCGGGATGG
>UQXW01000057.1 GCA_900545215.1 uncultured Bacteroidota bacterium | reverse complement strand
AAGAAACGGAGTTGGAGAATTACATTAACCGCAGGTTGTATTTCTTTCCACTGCTGTTCCTCTTCAAAGAAGCAGACAAAGCCCACGGACTTGGCCTCTGCCATTCCGCAAGCCTTCTTTTCACGCTTGATTTTCTTCAACTTCGCTTGCAGCGATAAAGTTTGTAAGGTACTCTTCAAGGACATTTCGGTGTGTTCTTCAAGTTTCAAAATTACAAAAAAAACAATTACCGAACCTATTGCCGAGATAAAAATGTGCTTTGCTACAAAACCGGAAATCATAGATGACAAACCGAAATCTTTACGAGAAGTGCATACTTTTCAAAAGGAAATCAAGGAAGAAAACGGGACGGTTCGGGCGGTAATTTCCTCGAAAATCCCCTTCAAACGGAATAAAAACGGTATGTATGAAATTTTCCTCGGAGCAAAGAGTACAAAAGACCCGGGTCTTTTGGGGTAAAAAACCTAGGTCTTTTGGGGTGAAAGACCCGGGTCTTTCGATATGTAAGCACCGATGTTTTCAAATTTAGCAGATAGCAATATGTGTGAATACAAAAGTTTGGGTTAACTTTGCAACCTCGAAACATAAGGATATTGAATAACAAATTTCATAGATATGGATTCAAGAAAATTGATTTTGGCTATAAATCCTGGATCGACATCGACCAAGATAGCCGTATATGATGAGGAAAATCAGCTGTTTGTAAAGAATATCAAGCATTCGGCTGATGAGATTGGAAAATTCGCATGCATTGCCGACCAATATGAGTTTCGTAAGAACATTGTGCTTGCAGAGGTTAAGGAGGCAGGTTTCGACATTAAGGATTTCAAGGTCATAGTAGGAAGAGGCGGTTTGGTGAAACCTATTTCTTCGGGAGTGTGGAGAGTCAACGAAGCAATGCTCGAGGACTTGAAAAAAGGTGTTTCGGGACAACATGCCTGCAACTTGGGCGGCTTGATTGCTCATGACATAGCTTCGTCCCTTAATGGTGTGGAGGCAATTATTGCAGACCCTGTTGTCGTCGATGAGATGCACGACCTTGCAAGGGTGAGCGGACATCCGAAATTCCCTCGTCAAAGCATATTCCACGCACTTAATCAAAAGGCTATTGCAAGACGTTATGCAAAAGACCACGGCAAGAAATACGAAGACCTCAACTTGATTGTCGTTCACCTAGGCGGCGGTGTCAGCGTGGGGGTTCACGAGAAGGGTTTGGTTATAGACGTCAATCAAGCTTTGGACGGAGAAGGTCCTTTCTCTCCTGAAAGAACAGGTTCCCTTCCTGTAAATCATATTGTGAACGCTTGCTTCAGCGGTGAGTACACAAAAGAACAAATAAAGAAGATGATTGTGGGAGAAGGCGGCTTTGTGGCTTACCTCGGAACCAATGACGCTTACGAAGTGGAGACAAAGGCAAAAGCAGGAAGCGAAGAACACGCTTTCATTCAGTCTGCAATGGCTTACCAAGTGGCAAAAGAAATCGGAGCGGCTGCAACGGTGTTGAGCGGAAAGGTCGATGCCATCATTCTTACGGGAGGTATTGCAAAGGGAAAACCTTTTGATGATGAAGTTATCGAAAGAGTTAAGTTCATTGCTCCGGTTGAAGTATATGCGGGTGAAGATGAAATGGGTGCTTTGGCAATGAATGCAACCATGTTCTTGAACAAAGAAATCGAATGCAAGGAGTATAAGTAAGCCCGAGTACTTTGCATACAAAGAAAGACGGCTGTGTCAAATGTTTGGCACAGCCGTCTTTGTCGAAATCAAACAATAATGATTTAGGAGACATTTTTCTTTGCCTCTTTGTGTATTTTGCTCTATCTCTTTCCGACTTTCAAAGGGTATATAGCAAATTCACATACCACATCGATATAATTCTCACTATTGTTGCCAATCCGGAGCAAGCCAAAATACATTTAATACGCTTTTGCATGAGCATTAACAGATGGAAAATTGGCAATAAGGGCAACTAATCCGAACAATAGATAACATCTTGCAACACATACCGAAGCCGAACGCAGTTTCGACAAAATGAAACGCCGAAAGAAAAAATTATTCCGCCGATTCGTTTCGGTCAAACGCCGATTCGTAATGTGTTTGTCGGCAAATGGTTTCGTGCAGGTCTGATTTCGTACCGTTGAAACAAATATTTCAGGGATTTTATATCGAATTTCATACAAGATAAACGGATAATTGTGAATTTCATTTGCCGTATCGGATTAAAAGTGTATCTTTGCAGATATTAAAAAGTAAACATAAGAACAAAAACAAAGTTAGAATGAAAAAGCAATTACTACTTTTATCCTTGCTGTTGGGCGTATCGACAGGTTTGTTTTCCCAAATTTATGTTGTCGCATGGGACGGCGATATGAGATATGGCTGCTCCGTGGGAGCAATGATGACCTTTCATGATACGAAATTCGAGACTTTTCGATATTATTTGAGCAAGGAACAGGGTGATTTTTTAATAGATTGCGGACAAAGCATTTTGGAACAGAAGTCTTTCAAGTATAAGGGTTTCAGTCCCTCCATTTCCTTTTATGGAGGAAACAGAAAAGAATTGCGAAACAATAAGTTCGGTTTCGGAAGAGATTATTTTCTCACTTTCTTCAAGTCCGGTTTCGATGCGGAATTTGAAGATGATTTCGCAAAAGTAAGCATATCGAAAGACTATGCCTATATGATGATGCAAGAACACATGATGCTTTCATATCTGTTAACGGATAAGTTATATCTTTCGGCAGGTCTCGGATTGTCGCAGGTAATTTCTTTCGCCTATAAGAAAGATGTGAAAACGGAAAGGAAAACAAACACTATTCTTATACCTGATGAGCTTGGTACCGATACAGATGTAGATATAGATTTGATGCTCGGGGTATCCTTTTCACTCGGTGCGACATACGAGTTCAACGAAACGTTCTTCGCAGGAGCCAATCTGAACTGCATGGCTTTACCTATATTCAGCATGGCCTCTTTATCCTCCGGCAGCGAATGGAACTTTGATTATGGAACCAACGGAATAGAATGCTTGGCAGGCAAACCTACGTTCGGAGGCTTGTCGTTCACATTCGGTTTCAGGTGGTAAAATCCGGCAAGCAGCATGCAATGAAAAGTTCATGCCGCTTGCCGAAAGTTTTTTCTCAATCAAAAGAATACGTTTTGCCGTAATGAAGCATTTGAGATAAGAAACTCTCGGGGTATTGCAGTTTGTAGTCCGTAATTTCGCCCTTTCCGTTTCTTATCGCTTCCATTTCCAAATTTACAAAGCCGCCGTAAGCTCGCAAATCGAGTTTTCTATAACGTTCAATCACTTCTTTGTGTAGCTCTTTGTCGATTTTGACCCCGTATTTCTCCACCAAGTCCTTACCTTTGGCGTAATTGCCTGTCGATTTTATGTCTTGGATTATCGCAAGCAACTCTCCGAAAACTTTCCTCAGTGCTTTGTAATCCGTAATGGTGAAATACGTTTTGCCGTTTTCTGTCTTTCGTGCAACGGCTTCGGAATTTTCGTATGCGTATTCGGCAATCAGTTTCCGTGCCTGCATGTGAGCCTCGGTCAAATCCTTGCCCTCCTCTATTCTGGTCAACTGTGTGAGCAGTCCGTTGCGGATATAACTATCGTATGCCTCCTTTGCAACTTCAAAGTTCGGTATCAAACCGAGCTCTATCATCTTATCATCGAACATGAAATACAATGCGAATAAATCCGCTCTTGCTTCCTCCAACGTCGAAGAGTATTCCCTGAGAGCGTTTTGGTCTGTTTTAGGCAGAAGTTTGCCGCTTCCGTGTCCTAAACATTCATGCATATCGGTGTGAAGGTCGTTTGAAAGCGTTGAATATTCTTTTGCCCTCAGTTTCTCTTCCTCCGTATATGCGAACTCCGCCAAAACGCTTTGCGGTTTCTCCATTGCCGCATTCTCATACGCATGAGCAAGATTTGCGATGTTGACACTCTTAGAACCATGTTCCTTTCTTATCCAGTCGCTGTTCGGAAGATTGATGCCTATCGGCGGAGTAGGAAAATTATCTCCCGCGAGACAGAGTGCATCTACCACCTTTGCACTTATGCCCTTGACTTCCGTTTTCTTGTAGAGAGGATTTATCGGACAATTATCCTCGAACCATTGTGCGTTTCGGGACAAAAGCTCACAACGTTTGGTCGCCTCACCGTCTCTTACATCGACGAGAGCTTCCCATGAGGCTTTTCGTCCGAGCGGATCGAGATAAGTCTCGATGAAACCCGATATATAATCCACCTCAGCCTCGTTTTCTTCCACCCACTCTATGTTGTAATCGTCCCAAGTCTTCAAATCACCTGTCGTATAATAGGAAATAAGCAGCTCCGTATGTCGTTTCTGTTTTTCGTTTTCGCAATAAGGAAGAGCCTTACGCAGATTTTCCACTATCTTATCTATCGTTCTGCCATACACTCCGCCAGATTTGCAAACCTTTTCCTCCAAGCCGTTTTCCGATTTGACCATTACGGAGTTTATACCAACCGAAAGCGGACGCTCTTTGTCGGATTGAACAAATTCGGAATAGTATTCCTCCACCTCTTTTCTGCTTACGCCGCTGTAAAAGCCCACGGCGGATTCCGCAACTATATCTTTACTTTTGTCCGTTTCCTTTCGCTTGGGTGCAATGCAGGGATTGAAGACCCAATCCGCTATTTCTTCGATATGCTTTGCCTTTTCGGAATTCTGCATGCTTTGTTCGAGCAGTTCGATGAAGTACTCCTTCGAGCAGAGAGGGAAAAACTTCTCCTCTCCGTAGTGATGATGTATCCCGTTCGAGAAGAACACCCTTTTGCAATAAACTTCAAATTCCTGCCATTGCTTGTTTGTTCTGTCTCCGCTGTAATTCATCAATACATCTTCCAAAGCCTTTCTGATGGGAAGGTTATATTTGCAATTCTGTTGCCATATTATATCTCTGCCCCAAAGAGCCGCCTCGGAAAGATGGTATATCAAATGCTTCTGATTAAGGCTTAAAGAATTCCAAGCATCGAAACGATAACGCATTACTTTGATGTCTGCAAATTCGTCTATGATATACTTGAATTCCTTTGAAGTTTCGTCTTTTTCTTTTGTAGCTTGCATAAGTGTATTGCTTTAAGAGATAAATTCATTCTTGGTAAGGCAAAGTTACAAATAAATGTCGTACTTTTGTTCCTTGAATCGGCGTTACAGTGAAAAGACTCGACAAGTATATACTCAAATCTTATCTCGGACCTTTGGGACTTACGTTCTCCATAGCGGTATTCGTATTGCTCCTGCAGTTCGTTTGGCGAAAAATAGAGCAGATTGTCGGCAAGGGATTGGAATGGACGGTTATCGCAAAAATGCTTGCATACGCATGTGCTACCCTTGTACCGATGGCTTTGCCGCTTTCCATTCTTTTGGCTTCCATAATGACGATGGGAAACTTCGGTGAAAGATATGAATTGGTCGCAATGAAATCCTCCGGACTTTCTTTATGGAGGATTTTCCGCCCGTTGATAATATTATCTCTTTGCTTCTGCGGATTGGCATTCGTATTTTCCAACAACGTCATACCGACTGCCACAAACGAATTGAGGCTTATCCTCTATGAAATAAAGACAAAGAAGCCGGCATTGAATATAAAACCGAATGAGTTCTACACGGAAATAGATGGCTATACCATAAGAGTCGGGGCAAAGGACAAAACAGGACGTTATCTTAAAGACATTATCATCTATGACCACAGTAAGGATTTGGGGAACATCAATGTAACTGTTGCAGACAGCGGACAGATGTTCACAAGCGACAACGGCAACACTTTGGTCTTTCGTTTATTTTCCGGATACACCTTCGATGAGAACGTAAACGAAGAAAACACATTTACTTATCCCTTGATACGAATGCAATACGAAGAACAAAATATACGGTTCGACATTTCCAATTTCGCATATCAAAAGACAGATGAAAATCGCTACGACGGGCACTACAAGATGCTGGATGTTTTTGAACTGAAACAAAGCCTCGATACACTGATTGCGGCAAAAGAACAATACGAAGCCTATATCAAGAAAGAGTTATTCGATAAAATCGAAAAGGAACGAAGACTTGCCAGAGAAAACTTCGTAAAACAATATGCCGAGAACGGGAAATTAAGCAAGGAACAAGAGAAACAGTTCGAGGAAATAGCCTACAAAAGGGAGGAATTTTATCAAAGCGAAATCGAAAACCACAAGATGAAGATGAAATCCGACATGGAATACATACGAAGGCTTCAAATAGAGTTGCATCGTAAGTTCACGCTTTCCGCAGCCTGCCTCATATTGTTCTTTATCGGTGCCCCGCTCGGTGCGATTATAAGAAAAGGTGGATTGGGAATGCCTGTCGTTATTTCCACTCTCGCTTTCATAATTTATCATATACTCGGACAAATCGGCGAAAATGCAGCCTTGGAAGGCGAAATACCCGTGTGGTTCGGTATGTGGCTGAGTTCCTTGGTCTTCTTGCCGATAGGCTTGGTTCTTACGATGAAAGCGACTTCCGATTCCGCCGTTCTAAGTCCGGAACGTTGGATTAAAGCATTCTCATTCATAAAAGATAAAATCAGAAAAAAGAAACACAATCGAGAAAATGAAGATACTGCAAATTTGTTATAAGCCTCCGTTTCCTGCAACGGACGGTGGAGCAATGGGTATGAACTCTTTGACGGAAGGATTGCTGAATATGGGACATAGTGTTAAGGTTCTTGCTTTCCATTCTAAGAAACACCCCTGCAATATCGCAACAATGCCGAAGGATTACATAGAGAGAACATCATTCGAGACCGTTTTTGTGGATTTGGACATAAAACTCATTCCTGCAATGGAGGCTTTCCTGCTCGGAGAAAGCTATCACGTAAAACGATTCATCAGTACGGCAATGAAAACCAAGATTGCAGAGATATTGAAACGGGAGGAGTTCGACATAATTCAAATGGAAAGTATCTTCCTCACACCTTACCTTCCGTTGGTTCGTTCTTTGAGTAAAGCAAAAGTGGTTTTGCGTTCGCCCAATGTGGAGAACAAAATATGGAAACGTACATACAAGGCAACCAAGAACCCGTTCAAACGCTATTATCTCAAACATCTTTCGCTCACATTGGCGAACTACGAAAAGCAAAAAGTGAACGATTACGATGCAATCTTTCCCGTGACGGAGACAGATGCCGAATACTTCGTCGAAAACGGCTGTCGGAGATTGTGCAAAGCCGTTGCTGTCGGAATGGATACTCCGGAAATTCTACCCGATGTATTGGAAGAGGAGAATACAATCTTTCATATAGGAAGCATGAACTGGTTTCCCAATGTGCAAGGCATAAAATGGTTTCTCGATGAGTGCTGGCAAAGCGTCAAAGCAGCATCTCCGCAGGTCAAAGCCTACTTTGCGGGAAGAAACATGCCCGATTGGCTTTTGAATTACGACGAAAAAGATGTTCACATGGTCGGAGAGGTCGATGACAGTATCCGTTTCATGACGAGCAAACAAATAATGGTTGTTCCTTTGTTGTCCGGCAGCGGAATAAGAATAAAAATCATAGAAGCCATGAGCATAGGCAAGACGGTGATTGCCACCACCATAGCTGCGGAAGGCTTGATGTATGAAGACGGAAAGAACATTCTGATTGCAGACACGCCGAAAGAGTTTGCCGATGCGGTAAAGAAATGCCTCGAAGACCCTGCCTATGCAAAAGAAATCGGCAAATGTGCTGCCAGACTCATAGCGACAAAATACAATACCGACAACATAGCAAAGGAAATCAGCCGATACTACAAGGAATTGCTCGAAGCATAACACATCATTACCAACAAACGGAATTGAAATGAAAATCTCGGTATTTCTTTCGCGTTTTCCATACCCTTTGACAAAGGGTGATAAGCTCAGGGCTTATCATCAGATTGTCGAATTGTCGAAACATCATGATATTTACCTTTTCTGTCTTAACCATGAGAAGATTGCCGAGGACGATGTCAGTCGTCTGCGACCTTATTGCAAGGATATAGAGATATTCGATTTGAAGAAACCGCTTCAAATCTTCCGAATTCTTTTTTCGTTCTTTTCTCCCCTACCCCTGCAAGTCGTTTACTATCGTTCCCATAAAGCGAAAGAAACATACAATGCTTTTTTGTCCGAACATAATCCCGATATATGCTACTATCAATTCGTTCGCACAGCTCCTTATGCCGAAAATCAAAATCGTTATCAGGTTTTGGATTTTCAAGACACCCTTTCCGCAAACATGTACAGGCGGGCAAAAAAGAGCAACATTCTTTCAAAGTTTTTCTTTCTTTATGAGGCTCGAAAGTTAAGACGTTACGAAAGCAAAATGTTCGACATTTTCGATATGCAAACCATAATCACCGCTTCCGACAGGGATTTGCTTGCAGACAAAAGGCGTAATACCGTCCGCATTGTTGCCAACGGATTGGGAGAAAAGTACCTTGCAGAACCGCAAGCGACGGGGAAAAAATATGATATATTGTTTTGCGGCAACATGGGCTATAAACCGAACATAGTTGCGGCTTTATTCCTTCTTAAAGAGATAATGCCTTTGGTTTGGACGAAGTCTCCTGAAGCCACAGTGTGCATAGCCGGAATAAATCCGCCGGAAAGCGTCCGCCGACTTGCAGGAAAACATGTAACAATAGCGGAGAACGTTCCGGATATGCGACAGATGTATTTGCAAAGCCGCTTCTTCATTGCACCGATGCAGATAGGCACAGGATTGCAAAACAAATTGCTCGAAGCCATGAGCTGCTCCGTTTGTTGCATTTCCTCCTCACTTGCCAACAAAGCCTTGGGTGCAAAGGACGAAAAGCAAATCCTGATTGCCGATACAGCCGAGGAAAATGCCGAGGCTTTGCTTCGCTGTCTGCATTCCGAAGATGAAATGTCGAAAATCGGCAAAGCCGCCCGCAAATATGTTCTTTCCCACTTCTCATGGGAAGAAATAAACAGAATTTTCGACGCTTTGCCGAAAAAACAATAGCATTCATATCATGCTTTCAGTCGTTCTCTTTCGCCGTTTTGGCGGAAAGTCTTATCTTTGCGACTTTGAAACATAATATTTATCACAGATGAAAAGAAATTTGTTGCTTATCAGCAATTCCACCAATGCAGGAGAAAAGTATTTGGATTGGTGCAAGGACATGATTAAGGATTTCTGCACCGAAAGCGGAGTTAAGAACGTATTGTTCATACCTTACGCCGGAGTATCAATGGGATACGACAACTATGAAACAAAGGTCGCCAACGTTTTCAAAGGCTTGGGATTGAACCTTTACAGCATTCACAAGGAGAAAGATGCCAAGAAAGCGGTGCAAGAAGCAGAGTGCATAGCCGTGGGCGGCGGAAACACTTTCCATTTGGTCTATGAACTTTACAGAAACGGCATTATGGAACTTATCTCGCAAAGAGCCTCCGAAGGCGTTGCCTACATGGGCTGGTCGGCAGGCAGCAATGTCGCAGGTTTGAGCCTTAAAACGACCAACGACATGCCGATTATAGAACCCGAGAGCTTCGATTGCATGAAGTTGGTACCATTCCAGATAAACCCTCACTACACCGATTTCTTCGATCCGAAACACGGAGGAGAAACAAGAGACGACAGATTGAACGAGTTCACCAAAGTAAATCCCGATGTTTACGTTGCGGCAATCAGAGAAGCCACCGCATTGAGATTGAAAGAGGGCAAATTGAAACTAATCGGCAGAGACAACAAAATGAAAGTATTCCATGGTGCAGACGAACCAAAGGAATATGATTTGAACGCCGACATAAACTTCCTGATGAAGTAAAACGACAAATGCGATGAAAGAAGTCGAGGTTTTGAATGAAGGTGGGGTAATTCTTTACCCCACCGATACTATATGGGGGTTGGGTTGCGATGCCACGAACCGTCGAGCAGTGGAACATCTCACAGCAATCAAAGGCAGGGAAAAGGGAAAAAGTCTGTTGATTTTGGTTGAAGATGAGAATATGTTGCGAAAATATGTGGAGCAAATTCCCGAAAAAGCATTGCAAATTCTCCGTTCCTGCACACAGCCCACTACAATAATATACCCGAAAGCCCGAAATCTTCCCCTCGATTTGCTTTCACAAAACAGCAGCATAGGCATTCGCATACCGAATCATGCATACTGTCGGCAACTTCTCGCACAATTCGGCAAACCGATAGTCAGCACCTCTGCCAATTTCGGCGGTATGCCGTCTCCGGAGAACTTTTCGCAAATAGATGAAAGGCTTCTCGGCTTGGTGGACTTCGTTGCAGAATGCGAGAGAGACGATACAAAGAAGCACGCCGCCTCTTCGGTAATTCTGATAGACGGAAAGGGCGGATTGAAACAAATTCGATAGCAATAAACAACGCCTTGATTTAACGCTATTTGCAAAGCATGAAATCGTAACGCCGATTCGTTTGAACCAAAACGCCGAAAGAAAAAATTCTTACGCCGATTCATTTTCGTGAATCGGCGTTTTATTGTAAAGGAAATGGCGAACCACTTGAAGCAAGTCTTGTTCGCCATACAAAAAAACTCGTTCGCATCGTCCGGAATGCCTGTTCCCCGCTTTCTCTCAACCGTTTGGGAACAAGAAAACAAATCAATGGCAGACCGTCCTCACGCAAAACGGGAGAGGATAGCTATCGCAACACTCTTTCTATGGTTTTCGGGTAATACTCCTTCTCCAAAAGATGTATTTTTTCTTCGAGACTTTCCACCGTATCTTGGTCTGTCAGTTTACACTTGGCTTGAAAGATGATGTCTCCGCTGTCATAATGCTCGTTCACATAGTGTATGGTAATTCCGCTCTCCTTTTCGTGAGCAGCAATGACTGCTTCGTGTACATTATGTCCGTACATTCCTTTGCCGCCATAGTGCGGCAACAAAGCAGGGTGAATGTTTATTATTTTGTTCGGAAATGCAGAGAGAAGATTTTCGGGAACCAACCACAGAAATCCTGCCAACACAATTAAATCCACCCCTCTTGACAACAATAAGTCCACAATCTTGTTTGTATGATAGAAATCCTCCCGATTGAAGTAGTAATCTTCGACCCCGAGGTTGCGAGCTCTTTGTCTTACGTAAGCCTTTTCTTTGTTTACAATCAGAATATCGACCGTTATATCGGCATCGTCGTGAAAGTATTCGCATATCTGTTGGAAGTTCGTGCCGCTTCCGGAAGCGAAAATCGCAATTCGCTTTTTTGTTTTGATTTTTTCGTCTTGGTTCATGCTGCAAAAGTAGCATTTTTCGGTCGATTGAAGCAAGGAAAACAGCTTGAAAAGGCAAAAAACGCATGGAAAAAGACATTTTGTAAAGTCTTTGTTACTAATCGATTAAAGAAAGAAAGCAATCATTTAAGACCTGATTTATTGCTGGAATGGAGATTTTTTCGTTCCTTTGCAAGCCAGTTTAATTCATAAAACTTATAGTAGATATGTCTGAAATTGCAACAAAAGTAATAGCTATCGTGGTTGATAAGCTAGGTGTAGAAGAAAGTCAAGTTACTCCTGAGGCAAGTTTCACAGGAGATTTGGGGGCAGATTCATTGGACACAGTGGAATTGATTATGGAATTGGAAAAAGAATTCAATCTTTCCATTCCTGACGATCAAGCAGAGAAAATCGCAACTGTTGGTGATGCAATCGCATACATCGAAAACGCAACAAAATAATTTCATTTCGATATGGAAATGAGACGAGTTGTCGTTACCGGGTTGGGATCGCTCACTCCGATAGGAAACACTGTCGAAGAATATTGGCAGGGGCCCTCTCAAGTCGTACTTTATCGAA
>UQXW01000056.1 GCA_900545215.1 uncultured Bacteroidota bacterium | reverse complement strand
TGCCCCTCGACTTGCATGTGTTAAGCCTGCCGCTAGCGTTCATCCTGAGCCAGGATCAAACTCTTCATTGTATTACTTTCCTCTATCTTCTCCTCTTTCAAGGATATTGACTTCGTCTTCTTTAATGTCCGTCTTTACCTTACTCCGGTCGGCTCTTCAATGTCTCCAAACATCTCTAAACCGTCCGCTACCTTGGTTCCATTTTTCTCAAAGATCTATTCTCCTCCCTCACGACCTCTCCCCTTCTTCCCTCTCTTCATTCCTCTTCCTCGCATCTTCACTCCCTCGTCGTTTGGGATTGCAAAAGTACTACCTTTTCTAATTCCCACCAAATGTTTCAATAACTTTTTTCTCTCATTATACTTTAATGCATTGATACCCACTAAGAAATTTTTTTACTCAATTCCCCGCCTCAATCGCCATTTCTGTCGGTTCCTAGCAATCCCTCAACCGATTTTTCTTACCATTCCCTAGGTTTTCTATGTTCTATTTGGAATTCTTCGCTTCTTCATTCCGCATTTTCTCCTGCCGTTATGTCGCTCCATTACTCCATGCAATATTCTCCATACCATAATATGCGCCACTCGTACACCCTGCAACATTCTCTATACTATTATATGTTCTCCATACCGCTTTTCTATCATCATATCAACTGCAATCGGCTCGCCATTCCGCCAACAGCGACCGTGTTTTGCCGTATTCCACGGGCAGAGCGTCTTTACTCTACCTCTTCCTCTGGCAATACCTCTTTGCAATCGCAGCACTCTATATCGCCATTACCGAGTTGTTTGACACATAGGTTTTTATTATGACATTCCACCATCTTTTCCTGATTTCGACACGTCCTTTGGACTCGCATGAAATACCACACTGAAAATCCGACAAGGCAAAAAGAAAGAACAATAACCATAATAAAAGACACCCTTATAGTCTTTTTGGCTTCCCTCAACTGCCTCTCCAATTCCTTGTCTTCCGATTTCACAATAATACAATTTTGATTTAGCAGCCCAAAAATACATCTTTTTCTCTTTCATACAAAATATATTTCTCTCTTTTTTCAAACCTATCATGCAACTCACTGTATATCACCAAGAGATTTTTGTTCAGATTTCTTAGTTGCTTTGGGTGTTATACTATATATTGTGCAAACAATATCCTCCAATAATCTATGAAAGAGGTTGAATTGGGAGGCATCGATGCTGTTTCAATGGAAATGGTTCTCGATTGTACAACAATATATATGTATAAGAGCGGTTTTCAATCTGTTTTTCCGCCATTTGCAATAGTAAAATGCCGAAATGCAGTATGTAATTCATTGGTTTCGAATGCTATGTCGGCTGATTTTTCATCGTGTTCTGCCTCCTGAACGTCGAAAATTAGGGTTTTTCATGGCAAAATACCAAGTCCGAAATTGAAAACGCCGTCTTACCGATAGCGTGAAAGTCAATGGTGCTTTCAAAGTTCATACATAAGATTGCAGCCTTTGATTGCGGCATTGTCCAATCGGCCGGATATTTCAAAACTTCCGTCTTCGTGCAGTCTGCCGACGTCCTCTGTTGCAATGAAACTGCATGTGTCCACGTTCGCAAGGTCGGTTATGTTGATAACTCCCGTTTTACCTGTTGCACAATCTGAGAAAGGGTCGTTTACTTCCTTGATTTCTACTTTCATTTGTTTGGGACACCGGAACAAACCGTCTGACTTGGAATAAGCTTGCGAGAAAAGTTCGCACATTCCGTACTCGGAAGCGATGCTTTGCACGCCGAAGAATTTGCAAAGGATTTTATGCAGTGCTTGTTTCGGCAATTCTTTACGACGTCCTTTCATTCCTCCGGTTTCAAACACCGTGGTGTGTTGCAGGTTGAAGCTGTATGCTTCCGCCAAATCCAATAAGGCATAGCTGACTCCGAAAAGGATTGTCGGAATATCGAGGGTTTCGTTCCGCAAAAGCAAGTCCCGAATTTTATCCACTTCGTGCGGATAAAATCCGCTTTCGGAGTATTTACTTCGGGCTATAAGTCCCTTCATCATATAGACAAGGGAGGAATTTCCTTGTTGCTGATAATTGGGTAACAGGGCGATGAAACAATAGTCTTCGGCTTTCCCGAAAAATTGTTCGAAGTTGGAAAGAAAACTCTTTTCATAAAGGTCGAACGTTCTTATCCAATGCCTGCTTACAGAGGCAGATGAGGTGCCGGAACTTTTGAAAAATGCTATGGGTTCTCCTTTGAAACTGATGACCTTGTGTGTTCTGAAAAAGCCTATCGGCAGAAAAGGAATATCCTCGCGGCGGTTCACTTGCCCGATTCCTCTTCCGAGCAAATCGCACCAGCGGGAATAAACATCATTGTTCCGATATTGATATCGGAATATGTCCAAGCATAGTTTGTCGAAGTCTTCCTCGGAATGCAAATCGAATATTCTTTCTCTCATCTCTTCCATTGCTACCCATATTTGTTGTAATTTTGCAAACGTATGAAAAAGACTTCGATTATATACGAGCCAAGGAAAAAATGAGAAATCCGTTATCATCGAGACGTTACGTTGTGATTGGAATTTTTGTGGCGGTCGGCTTGGTTTATCTGATAAGGCTCGCCTACCTTCAAATATTCGACAGTTCTTATACGGAGCTTGCCAATCGTAATGCCTTGCGTTATCGTACACAATACCCTGCAAGAGGACTGATATATGACAGAAACGGCAAATTGCTCGTCTATAATGAAGCTGTTTATGACCTTATGGTCATTCCTCGTCAGGTGAAGAATATCGATACAACGGAATTTTGCAGTCTCCTCAAGATAACAAAGGAGGATTTCATAAGGAAAATGGAAAAGGCAAGGAAGTATTCTCCGTATGCTCCTTCTATTTTCGAGAAACAAATCAGCAAAGAGGATTTCGCTCCGATACAAGAGAAGATTTATCTTTACGAAGGTTTCTATGCACAGTCGAGAACTTTACGTTATTATCCGGAAGCGGTGGCTTGTCATGTGTTGGGATACATCGGAGAGGTAAACGAAGCGATGATAGAAAAGAACCCTTACTACAAGAAAGGGGATTATGTGGGCATGAGCGGCTTGGAAAAGTCGTACGAAGAGTTGTTGAGAGGAAGAAAGGGAAGCAAGATAACGCTTGTCGATGTTCACAACAGGGAGAAAGGTTCTTTCAAAGACGGTATATACGATACAGCAGCCATAGCAGGTCAAAATCTGTACAGCACAATAGACATAGAGTTGCAGAAATATGCTGAGCAGATAATGGCGAACAAAAGAGGTTGCATCGTTGCGATAGAACCCGAGACGGGAGAGGTCTTGTGTTTTGTCTCCGCTCCGTATTACGATCCCAACCTCTTGGTCGGAAGAGTTAGAGGCAGGAATTACAAAGAATTGGCGGAAGATATATCCAAACCGTTGTTCAATCGGGCTCTCATGGCGGAATATCCTCCGGGAAGTATCTTCAAGATAGCACAGTCTTTGATAGCTTTGGATATGGGAGTAATCACTCCGAATACCGGCTTTGCTTGCGATAAAGGATTGGTCGGTTGCCATAATCACCCCTCGGCAACCTGCGTCAGAGACGCAATAAAGATGTCATGCAACCCTTACTTCTATCGTGTGTTCCAAAGGGTAGTTCAGCAAACGAATCCGGCAACGGGAAAGGTGGACAGCAAGTACGGCTTATCCCTTTGGACGGCAGCGGCAAAGCGAATGGGCTTCGGGATACGTTTGGATATAGATTTGCCTAATGCAAGGAAAGGTTTTATTCCCGATACTTCGTTTTACAACAAATGGTATCCGAGCGGATGGAACTTTTATACGATATACTCCAACTCCATCGGTCAGGGAGAAGTCGGAGTTATCCCTCTTCAAATGGCGAATTTCGCAGCCTTGGTCGCAAATCGAGGTTGGTATATTTCGCCGCATCTTGTCAGAAGTTACGGCGACGAGAACAAAAAACGGAAATTCACCAAGTATTCGCAAAAACATTACAGCCTTATCGCCTCTTCTTATTGGGATTTGGCTGTGGAGGGCATGTGGGGTGTCGTTCATGAAGGCGGGGGAACGGCAAGACGGGCGAGGATAGATGACATAGCGGTATGCGGCAAGACCGGAACGGCAGAGAATATAGGAGAAGATCACTCGGTTTTTATTTGCTTTGCACCGATGAATAACCCCAAAATAGCAGTGTCGGTTTACATCGAAAACGCCCGAGGAGGCGGAGGCACATGGGCAGCACCGATAGCAAGCCTCATAGTAGAGAAGTATTTGAAGGGCGAAGTAGAACGAAAGGATATGGAAAAAACATATATGGAAGCCAATCCCTGCCAACCGCTTCCTCTCGTTCGCAAAGTAAAACCGAAGAAAGTACACAAACACAACTAAGAAATCGAACTTCGAATGGATAGAAGGAACAAAAATCTGATACATAATCTCGATTGGACGGTCATAGGAATTTATTTGCTCTTGATTTTCTTCGGTTGGTTGAACATCTATGCGGCGGTTTATGATGGTGATCACAGCATCATCTTCGACTTCTCCTGCCGATACGGCAAACAAATCCTGTGGATAGGAGCCGCCTTATTGATAGCTTTGTTCGTGCTTATACTCGATCCCAAGTTCTTTACACAGACAGCCTATGTGATTTACGGCGTTTTCATCTTCATGCTCATAGCCGTTTTGTTCATAGGCTCGGAAACCAAGGGTGCAAAATCATGGTTCGGCGTCGGCGATTTCGGCATTCAACCCTCCGAATTCGCCAAAGGAGCAACCGCCTTGGCATTATCCAAAACCCTATCCTCCATAAACGCAGACTTCAAACAGTGGAAAACAAAACTCTTCGCAATAATAATCATCGCCATACCCATGTTACTCGTGCTGCTGCAAAACGATACCGGTTCGGCATTGGTCTTTTTCAGCTTCCTTCTTCCCTTATTCAGAGAAGGACTATCGAGTTACGTGCTTATTTTCGGAGCCGCATGCGTACTATTGTTCGTAGCCGCGTTGCTGATAAATCAATACATATTGATAGGAGTGCTTTTTGTCCTCTGCATCGGGGCATGGCTCTTTGTGAAAAGGAAGTCCCACAAGACGAAAATATGGATTTTTCTCGGCGTTTTCCTCATATCATCATTGATAGTCCTTGCAGTCGACGTGGCATTCGAGAAAGGCTTGGAGCAACATCAAAAAGACCGGATAGAAGTTTTGTTGGGAAAGAAACAGGATTTGAAAGGAGTCGGCTACAATGTCAACCAAAGCAAAATAGCAATCGGTAGCGGCGGGCTTCTCGGCAAGGGCTTTTTGGAGGGGACACAGACCAAGTACAACTTCGTACCCGAGCAAGACACGGACTTCATCTACTGTACCATAGGCGAAGAATGGGGCTTTTTCGGCAGTGCGACGACGCTTTTTCTGTTCGTCTTTCTCTGCATCAGGCTCGTAAAAATGGCGGAAAGGCAACGCAGCAAGTTTGCAAGAATATACGGATACAGCGTAGCGAGCATCATATTCTTCCATTACTTCGTCAACATCGGCATGACCATCGGCATCTTACCGGTGATCGGCATACCCTTACCCTTCATAAGTTACGGAGGCTCTTCTCTTTGGGCGTTCACCTTTTTGCTGTTTATCTTCATCAGAGAGGACGCTTCCCGCATGGAATTGATATAAAACGCCCCTTATTTTACCGGCTTTCCGATTTTGTTTCGTATCTTTGTTCCGGTATCGGCAGGGAGGTATGACTTCTTTTGTTGATTTTATGATTGAAAATTATAGATAGGTTGTATGACAATAGAGGAAACCAACAGGGATTTTACAGAGAGAGTTGCTGCTCTAAGGAGGTGTCTTTGACATCGATAGGTTGAAAAGTGAGGTAGAAGATGCTGAGGCAAAGTCTCAGAGGGCGGATTTTTGGAATGATGCAAAGGAGACGGAGGCATTTCTGAAAGAGGTCGGCGAAAAGAAAAATCGTTTGGCGGAGTATGGCAGGGTGCAGTCTGCTCTCGATGATTTCTGTGTGTTGATGGAGTTCTTCGCAGAGGGTGAGGTCGGTGAGGAGGAAGTGAACGAGAATGCTCGAGTGCTTGGCGGGTTGATTGAGGGGTTGGAGTTGAAAAGTATGCTCCGTTTGCAGGAGGATAAGTTTTCTGCGATAGTGAATATCAATGCAGGTGCCGGTGGTACGGAGAGTTGCGACTGGGCGGAGATGTTGATGCGTATGTACTCTCGTTGGGCTGAGAGACATGCTTTCAAGGTGTGCATTGTCGATACGCAGGTTGGTGATGTCGCCGGTATAAAGAGTGCGTCTATTCAAATAGATGGTGATTTCGCATACGGTTTTCTTAAAGGGGAAAGCGGTGTGCATCGTTTGGTGAGGATTTCTCCTTTTAATGCAAATGGTAAACGGCAGACTTCTTTTGCTTCTGTTTTTGTTTATCCGGTGATTGATGATAGTATCGATATTGTCATCAATCCTGCCGATATAGAATGGGATACGTTTCGTTCTTCGGGACCGGGTGGGCAGAATGTAAATAAGGTGGAGACGGCTGTTCGTTTGCGGTATATTCCGGAAAATATAATAATAGAGTGTCGTCAGACGCGTTCGCAGTTGCAAAACAGGGAGAAGGCGATGCAGATGTTGAAAAGTCGTCTCTATGAAATGGAACTCAGAAAGAAGAAAGAGAGGTTGGCGGAGGCGGAGGCGGGGAAAAGGAAAATAGAATGGGGTAGTCAGATTCGCAATTATGTTTTGCAACCGTATAAGTTGGTGAAGGATGTTCGCACGGGGGTGGAAACGGCGGATACGGCGGGTGTGTTGGACGGGGATTTGGATAATTTCATAAAGTCGTTTCTCTTGATGCCGGATTGACACTTTTGAAGTGTCGCTTCTTCCGATGTGCCGGTTAAATGAAATGCTGTCTCGGAGGTTCTGTTCGGTAATGCGGGTCTTCCAAGGGTGTGTTTTTGCTTTATTGTTGCTTTATTCCGTTATTGCTTTTGGTCGAAGTCCCAGCAGGGCGGCAAGATAGGGGTTCGTGATTACTCTTTTTTCTTTGATGACCGTTACTTTGTCGGAATTGATATATGTTATGCTTCTTCCTTGTACGCTTATCACGGCAGGGGTGTGGAAATTGTTTATTCGCATGCCTATGATAGTGATTTTGCCGTTTCGGGGAAAAAGGAAGAAACCGCACGAAAGAATTTTCTCAAACGGCATTTCGTTCCGCCGAAACGCTGCTCCATCGGCATGCCATCAGTCAACATTTTGTAAAACAAGTATTTTGATAATCTTTCCGAAAGGATGGGCTTTGCGGATTTTGCTTTTCGTCAATCTTTTGTACCTTTGCAATCAGACATAAAAAGCATAAGAACATGGCAGGCAAGAAAGTTTCCGACACTCCTTTGATGAAGCAATATAATTCTCTGAAAGCCCAATATCCGGATACCATATTATTGTTTCGCGTCGGGGATTTCTACGAGACTTTCGGGCAAGATGCCATAGAGACTTCCAAATTACTCGGCATAGTGTTGACGAAAAGAGGAGGGGGCGATGAGAACGAGTTGGCGGGGTTCCCTCATCATGCAATCGATACCTATCTTCCGAAATTCCTGAGGGCGGGAAAAAGAGTTGCGGTTTGCGAACAGTTGGAAGATCCGAAGATGGTGAAAGGGCTTGTCAAGCGTGGGGTTACCGAGGTTGTAACTCCTTCGATGAGTTATAATGATAAAACGAACGATGGTTCGATAAACAACTATCTTTGCGGCATTCATTACGGGAAATTCCTGACCGGAATTGCTTTTGTTGATATTTCAACCGGTGATTTCTTCATCAGTCGTGGCGAAAGGAACGAGATGGATAAACTGTTGCAGTCTTTTTCGCCCAAAGAGGTGGTTTTGCAGAAGAAATATTTGAGAGAGTTTCAGCAGAACCATGAATCTGATATTTATATCAAAACATACGAGGACTGGGTATTCAACAGAGATTATGCAAATGAGGTTCTGACGGAACATTTCGGCACGAACTCCTTGAAGGGCTTCGGAATAGAGGATTGCGATGAGGCTGTTATCGCAGCTTCTGCGGCATTGACCTACATGAAAGAGACAATGCACACTCAGATAAGCCACATCAGCAGAATAAAACAAATAAACACAGGTAGTTATCTTTGGTTGGATAGATTCACTATAAGGAATTTGGAACTTGTTTCTTCGATGAACGAGAAGGCAAAGACGCTTTTGAGTGTATTGAACCGCACGCAAAGCAATATGGGATACAGAATGCTGCAAAGATGGATAGTATTGCCGTTGATAGATATATCGGAAATAAAATCCCGTCAAGGCATGGTGGAAGCCTTCATCGGAAACGATGAACTGAAAGAAAGCACAAGAAGTTCGCTTCGCTTCATCGGCGATTTGGAACGCATAGTGTCCCGTATGGCTTTCGGCAGGATACAGCCGGCAGAGTTATTGAATTTGAAATTCATAATAAGGGAAATACGTAAACTCAAAGACGGTTTTACAAATTCGGGAAACGACATTCTGAGGGGAGAGGCTGCAAAAATCAATCCATGCAACGACTTGGAGGAATTCCTCGACAAATACATAGCCGACGATGCACCGAACAATATTGCCAAAGGCGGTGCAATAGCAAGCGGGGTCGATGAACGGCTCGACCAAATGCGTAAACTGGCTTTCGATTCCAAAGAAATACTCGAACAACTCCAAAACAGGGAGTGCGAGAAAACAGGAATTCCTTCGCTGAAAGTGGGTTACAATAATGTATTCGGATATTATTTGGAAGTAACCAATTCCCATAAAGACAAAGTTCCGCAGGAATGGGTGCGGAAGCAGACACTTGCAAATGCGGAAAGGTATATCACGGACGAATTGAAAGATTTGGAAACTCAAATCATATCGGCTCAAGAGAATATATCGCAGATAGAGAACGCCATTTACGGCGGTGTTTTGAGAGAGACATTGAAATACGTGGACGCTTTGAAGATGAATGCTCACGTTATAGCGAATGCGGATTGTCTTTTGTCTTTCGCTTTGGTGGCGATGGAAAACAATTACACCAAACCCGAACTTACGGAGGATACAAGCATAAACATAAAGGAGGGCAGGCACCCCGTAATCGAGAAAAACCTTCCGGCAGGAGAGCAGTATGTTGCAAACGATGTGTTTCTGGATAGAGACAGTCAGCAGATTTGCATAATCACAGGTCCAAATATGTCCGGTAAGAGTGCATATCTGCGTCAGACGGCACTTATCACGCTTATGGCTCAGATAGGTTCTTACGTTCCTGCAAAATCCGCCGAAATAGGAATAGTGGATAAAATCTTTACAAGGGTCGGGGCAAGCGACAACATCTCTTCCGGAGAGAGTACTTTTATGGTCGAGATGAACGAAACGGCATGTATATTGAATAATCTTTCGGATAGAAGTCTGGTTCTTTTGGACGAAATAGGCAGGGGGACATCTACGTACGACGGCGTTTCCATTGCGTGGGCAACAGCCTCGTATCTGCACAACAACCGCCACAGAGCCAAAACGCTTTTTGCAACACACTATCATGAATTGATTGATATGGAGAAGCAATATGAAAGAATAAAGAACTATCATGTCAGAGTAAAAGAAGCCGGCAAGCAGATAATTTTCCTGAGAAAGATAGACAAGGGCGGAAGCGAACAAAGTTTCGGCTTGCATGTCGCGAAATTGGCAGGAATGCCGAAATCAGTACTCGATGAAGCGGAATACATACTCTCTCAACTTGAAAACAAAGAAACAAACGGCAAAAGCGTAACGAAAAAGCCGGGAAAACCTCATCAAGACGGCATGCAGTTGAGTTTTATACAACTTGAAGACCCGATTTTGCTTGAAATCAGAGACAGCATTCTGTCAACTGATTTAGAGAACCTTACCCCGATAGAATCCTTGAACAAGCTCTATGCAATCAAAAAAAAGTTGGAAAAACTTTGATTTCGTTTTGCAGAGTCGGAAAAAAGATATATCTTTGCAAACGCAAATCAGGCGGAAATAGCTCAGTTGGTAGAGCACAACCTTGCCAAGGTTGGGGTCGCGAGTTCGAGTCTCGTTTTCCGCTCATTAATTTCCATGGAGATTGATTATAATCTTCATGGAAATTTTTGTTATATAGAAATCTGAGTTTGGCCCTTCAAGAACAAAAGCAATGGTTTTCATTCCGCGATGTATTTCTTATATAGAAAGAAGCAAATACATGGCTATTTGTTTTTCGGCCACACAGAGTGATTCAAACAGGTCGTCTGAAGCCATAGCAGATTATCTACTTTCATTTTTTAATAATAACATTGTCTGCACCATGAATATTTACGCGAGGTACTTTGACCAAGATACTTTAGTTTACAGTTTTGATGAACTTATGGATTTTCTTTCGTCTATTCCAGACATCAGAATAACGCCAGAACTCGTTGAAGATGTCAGAAATTATGTAGAAAGCGACATGCCATATCCAAAGAGATATAAGATACGACCGCGTGTATATTTCATCCTGATTAAAACCACGGCAGAAAGCCTGTCTGCATTCAAAGCCAACAGAAAGAACCCTCAGGAACAAACAACAAGTGACAATGAACCTTTCAACAAGAAAGAGATTCGTATCGGCCAATTGATGGAGGAAAGAAAAGGTTGGTATAAAGGGACTATCATATTTAAAAGGGTCATCCTTATACCAGAGACGCAAAAATTCCAATATCAAGACACACAATTCTCTGCTCTTGTTTATGCTACATGTGGGCAAGAATGCTACGACCATATTATTGACTACTTAAAAAATCGCCAAGACATTGACCTCAGAAGCCAATTCCCGTCTGCAAGAGGACAAAATTTCCGCTTCGTCTTCATGGGAGAAAACCTACCAACGTTTTTATCCAATACAGACGAAAGTGAGGACAGCTGCTTGATTGAACAGGAATGCGTGAACAGAAACGAAGAGGGTGCCCCTTCTGAACAGATGGAAATGGGCGAAAGCCAAGAACCACAACTTGACTGATTGAAAAGCAATCTGTACAGGTATCTATATCGTACAAACTATGACAACACACCAATAACACAAAGGCAGGAATCTCCAAAACGGGTTCCTGCCTTTACCTTTTATCACAAAGTAATCTAAAAAAACGAGATCCAGACTTACCAGCGAACACCGTCCAGCGTTCAATCGTACCTTGCCCCATTCGCAACTGCGCCTCGCCCCAGATGCGAACGCCTCTCAGCCTAGATACGAACGCGTCTCAACCCAGATACGAACGCGTCTCAATCCAGATGCGAACGCGTCTCGACCCAGATGCGCTTGCATATCGCCCCAGGTGCGACAAAAAACATAAGCCCTAAATTACTCAACTATCATCATGTCACTCATCACTAAATCAGACAAGAAAAATCCCTTATGGGTAAAAGACAAACGCCCACTGGTTTCCTTCAGAAGTCCAGATTTGACGTGAGCCTCTGCAGCCACGATTATTTTATTAAAGCGTTCAATACCGAATCTTGCCAAAAGCGACCTCGTATCAAGCCCTTCTTTAGTGCGCAATGATGTAAAAACAAACTCATCACAAAGTTCATCAGCACCAAGAATTTCAATTTCATGAGGAACCTCGTCACTCGATTGAATATAAGATTTCAAATCTGAATTATTACTCCTACGAACATTCACACCATTAAAGCTATGTGCTCCAGGACCGAAGCCCACATAAGGTGCTCCCATCCAATACTTGGAATTATGATGTGAACGAAAACCAGGATAAGAAAAATTAGAAATCTCATAATGCTCCATACCCTTTTTCTCCGTCATATCCAGAAGCACATCATACATCCTCAAACTCAAGTCTTCATCAATTTCGTCAATTTGGCCACCATCACGCATGTGCGTCAAAAGCGTTCCTTCTTCAAACATTAAAGAATATGCCGACAAATGCTTGACGGGCAAGGACAATGCCTGCTTCAATCAATTCAAAAAGTCCC
>UQXW01000055.1 GCA_900545215.1 uncultured Bacteroidota bacterium | reverse complement strand
TCCAGCCAGATATGCCCAGAATAACTGCCAATAATAATACTCTTGTCTTCATAATTTGATTGTTTTGCCTACAAAACTACATATAAGCTTTCAAACAGACAAATATTTCACCGCATTATTTGTTCAAGACACAAAAAAAACAGTTTGAAAGCACGAATTACAAGCACGAGGAAATATATTCCACATTTCATTTCCGTGCTTTACAAACAGACGTTTGTTGAAAAGAAGAAATTATGGTTTTCGAGAGGCGAAAATCTCGTCGAACAAATCCGTAAATCGCTTTCTGTTGAGTTCCTTATCGGAAAAGGTATGCACGAATTTGCTGTTGCGTTCCATCATTTCGGCTGTACCGCAAGTCAATGCTTTATCCAAGAAATCGCAATTCCCTATTTCTTCATCGCTAAGCATTACCGCTTGTAAGCCGTTTTCCGTAAGGCTCTCGTACGCAGGTATATTACTTAGCACAGGTAGGCATTTCGCACTCACGGCTTCCATGAGAGAGGCAGGCACTCCGTCGCTTATGGGAATGGATACGTAAACCATGCTTTTGGCATAGTATTCTGCATTTTGTGAAGGGGTAAGCCAGCCTGTTATTTCGACCTTATCTCCTATCGACAATGCTTTTGCCAAGTCCGAAAATTCCTTTTCCCTGCCGCAACCTGCCACGACAAGTTTCCAATCCGCATACACAGGTTTGCGTACAAAGTTTGCGAATGCCTTGATTATGAACTCCACTCTGTAAAGTGGGGAATGAAGACGATTGGAATATATGATGTTTTGTTTTTCCGTCGGCTCGACGGGTGTTATTCCGAGGTTGGCAATCATGATGTCGCTGCCGGTCGGACAATACAGCCGCATTTGAGAAGCAAGATAATCGCTGCCTGCATTGTAATGTGTGGAATGCGAAAGAATGTAGCGTAACATTTTTCCGAATATGAAATTACGCTTCGGCATAAGCAGAACATCGCTGCCCACTCCGACGGCAAGAACGGGAATACGCCTTTTGTTTGCCAGCAAAGTAATGAAAGCCGTAAGGTTCAGTTGATACAATATGATAATATCGGGCTTGTAAGCAGTCAGTTCCCGCCTTGTTTGCACAAAAGCAGAGAAAAAATTTCTTATACCGAAGTTTATGTCTGCCGAAACCTCGGTATCGGAAAAGTAATCTCCCACAAGGCTTCTGAAATTTTGCAGGTTTATACTTTTCGGATTACCCGCTATAAATGCCCTATACCTTTTCATTCTTTTCGTCAAGCACTTCGTAAACGCTGTTGTTGCTTTTGAAAGTAGTAACCAAGTGCTTTATATTCTCCACTATTGCCATATCTCTGTTCTCTTGGTCGGAAGACAGAAGTTCCGCCAATTCGCTTATACTCTTTTCGACCTCCTGCGGATTTACATCTTCCTGCTTTGCAATGAATATCTTCTCATGATATGTCGGAAGGGTGTTCTCTTTCTTTGTCAGAAGCTCTTCCATGAGTTTTTCGCCGGGACGCAAGCCCGTGTATTTTATTTCAATATCCTTATCAGGTTCAAGCCCCGAAAGTTTTATCATTCTTTCGGCAAGGGAACGTATCTTTACCGCTTCACCCATATCGAAAAGGAATATCTCACCGCCTTTCCCCATGGTGGCAGCCTCCAAAACCAAACGGCTTGCCTCGGGAATTGTCATGAAATAACGAGTGATTTCGGGGTGAGTAACAGTTACGGGACCGCCTCGAAGAATTTGAGTCTTGAAACGAGGAATAACGCTTCCGTTCGAACCCAACACGTTTCCGAAGCGGGTGGTTATGAACTTGGTTACGCCACAAAAATTCAACTGCTGTATATACATCTCGGCATATCTCTTGCTTGCACCCATCACATTGGTTGGATTGACAGCCTTGTCTGTGGAAATCATTATGAACTTCTCCACTCCTGTCTCCAAAGCCGTATCCGCAATATTCTTTGTACCTATAATATTATTGTATGCCGCCTCATAAGGCGAACGCTCCATCATAGGAACATGCTTATATGCCGCAGCATGAAAAACGATTTGGGGTTTATACTTTGCGAACACCTCTTTCAAAACATTCTTATCGGTAACCGAAGCAATGATAATATTCTTATGGACGTTCGGATACTTATCCTCCAATTCGTTTTCTATGTTATAGAGCGGCGTCTCGGCAGAGTCCAACAATATGAGTTCGACAGGGAAATTTGTCAACTGCCTTACGATTTCACTTCCTATGCTTCCGGCAGCACCGCTTATCAAAATCCTTTTACCCGACAGCTCGCTGTTAATGAGATTGCTGTTGATTTTTATCTCTTTCCTGCCCAGAAGGTCTTCAATTCTTATTTCCTTAATCTGATTTTCGCTTAATTTACCGTCCGTCCAAGTGCTTATGGGTGGCACTGTAAGAACCTTTACCTTGTTTGCATGGCACAACTCGAAAATTTCGTTCTTTCTTTCCGTGCTTATCCTGTTCGTTGCAATGATAAGTTGGTCTATATCCTTGTATTTAATCAAAAACTCCTGCTTTTCCCTCGGATAAATCTTCTGACCCATTATCGTCTTTCCGCAAAGATTGGGATCATCGTCTATGAAACCCTTGATATAATATTTTCTCGAAGCACTCGCAAGGGTATTAGCCGTTGCCGTACCCGTCCTACCCGCACCGAAAATCACGACCTGTGTATTCAGTTCCGTATTTATACCCGCCTTGTACGCTTTCTCGAAAAGCCATCGCACAAACATACGAAACATGAACAATAGCACATAACTGATACAGGCATCTATCACGATAAGCTCTTTCGGAATATAATCCATGCCGACATTGAACTTATACACGGCATCGATTACAAAAAGTACAACCGTGGAAGAAAGCACCGCAAGAAGAATTCGCATCATATCGCTGAAAGAAGAGTATCTTATCACACTGCGATGAACATTGAACACTCTCAAAGCCGATATGAGAAAAATACTCGTAAGACAAATGAACCGCAAAGAATAAGCATCGAAAGGAAAATGAAACCATTGTTCTTTCACATCGAGAAGCAATCCCGATATGAAAACGGACAACACAACGATTACGGCATCTATCAAAGCGACAACCCATGCCGGAATATACCTGTCGGACATGAATTTATCTATCAATGCCAACATTTTATGATATAGGCGATTCATTTGCTTTTATGATTTGGTTTCAATGCGTTATACAGTATTTCAAGCGGATGCAAAGCCTCTCGCGAAGTAAAGTGCCTTATTTGTTCTCTGCAACTTGTACCGGGTGCGGCAACGATTGTTTCTTCCGGTGCATTCTTTATCGCAGGCACGAGAACACTCTCTGCAATCCTTTTGCTCATTTCGTAATGTCTTTTCTCGTATCCGTAACTTCCCGCCATGCCGCAACAACCCGTAGGAAGTACCTCAACTTTGTAATTTCTCGGCAAAGATAATATTTTTTCCATGCAGGCAGTGCCTATCAATGCCTTTTGCTGACAATGTCCGTGAAGGAGGATATGTTCTTCCTTGTCTGTGAATGACGAACTCTTTATTCTGTTTTCGTCTATTTCTTTTGCAATAAACTCATCGAAAAGATAGACATTACGATTCATCTCCTCCAACCCGTCGAACTCATTCGCCAAAACCGGATACTCATCTCTCAGACTCAATAATGCCGACGGCTCCAAGCCTACCAATGGACTATCCTTTGAAATAACAGACAGCAAGGCTTCTATATTCTTTCTTGCGATTTTCTTTGCTCTTTTGAGCATTCCTTTGCTTATCGCTATTCTTCCGCTTTCGCAGACAGGAGCTTTCTTTACCTTGTAGCCCAAAGCCGAAAACAATGCCACTGCTTTCTTTGCCACATTCGTATCTTGAAAACGGGAAAACTCGTCTATATATATGTATATGGTATGACCACCGGATTTCTCGACCCTTTCATTCGACCCTGTTTCCTGTTTAATCAGTTTATCGAAGTTGCAGCATCGAATTTTCGGCAACTTTCTTTCTTCCGCAAAGCCCATAACCGACTTCAACAAGCCTGATGTAAATCCGTTTGTAACAAAAAAATTATACACGGACGGCATTGCCGCAGCTATTCTCTGCATGCGTGGCAGGCTGTTCATCAACAATACACTCAAAGGGTAGCCGTGCTTATCGTAATAATGTTGCAAAGCCTCGCTTTTCAATTTACTTATATCCACATTGGACGAACATTCTCTCTTGCAAGCCTTGCACATCAGACAATCGTCCAATACCTGCTTCACCTCTCTGCTTTCCAAAGGGTCTTTCTCTTCGGAGAAAGAAAGCATTTCCCTTACTATGTTTGCCCTTGCCCGTGTACTCTCCTCTTCCCTGCCGCTGACCTTGAAAGTCGGACACATCAAACCTCCGATAAGACTGCTCTTCCTGCATTCTGCCGCACCGTTGCACTGTTCTGCCGCACACAACACACCTTGTTCCTTGGTGAAATCATAATACGTATGAAAATCTCCAAGCCTTGCCCCCTCATATCGCAGATTGACGTTCATTGCGGGGCTGTCAACTATCTTACCGGGGTTGAAAACGTTGTCGGAATCCCAAACATGCTTCATTTCTTTCATCAAACCATAAACCCTCTCACCATACATAAGAGGTATCCACTCGCCACGCAATCTTCCGTCCCCATGTTCCCCGCTCAGACTGCCGCCATACTCCTTCACCAATAATGCGGTATCGTATGCAAGCCTCCGAAACAACTCCACATCTTTCTTTTCTTTCAAATTCAATACAGGACGCAAGTGCAATTCCCCCGTTGCTATATGGGCATGATACACACAACTCAAACCGTACCCGTCAAGCATATCTTGGAATTCCCGAAGGTAATCCGGCAGCTTCTCCACAGCCACAGCCGTATCCTCCACCACCGATACCGGTTTCAAAGACCCCGGGACATTGGTCAACAAACCCAACCCTGCCTTTCGCAAACTCCAAACCCTCTTCGTATCCTCTCCATAAACAATGCTGTAATCGTATGCCTTGCCCCCGACTTTGAAATCTTCGACAAGAGCCTTTGCCTTCCTTTCCAATTCTTCCTTTTTTGCGGCTGCAAACTCGACAATCAACACTGCCTCGGGCTTGCCCTTTATAAAGAAAGTATTCTCCCTCTGTTCCAAATTCCTGTATGCCGCCTCTATGATGTTGTTATCCATCAATTCCACAGCCATAGGCTTATGTCGTAAAGCCGTCAGATTTCCCTTGAAACTGTCCTGCAAGGAGTTGAAATGCACACACACCAATGCCTTCTCTTTCGGAGGCAAAGGCAACAAGTTCAATTTGAACTCCGTGGCAAAAGCCAATGTTCCCTCGCTACCGCAATACAAGCGGGCAAGGTTCAGAGGAAAACCCTCCGTCAAAGTATCCAATGCATAACCGTTATTCCTTCTCGTAAGACTTTTATCGGGGAAAGCATCTTCAACCGTATTCTTTATTTCTCTGTCCGAATAGGTATCGAGTATGTACCTGTATATCCTGCCCTCCGCAGTATCCTTTTCAGCCTTTTTGCGGCACTCCCTTTCATCAATCTCTTTCAGCATGACTTCCTCTCCGTCCGCAAGAATTACCTTGGCCTCCAAAATATGCTCTCTCACACTACCATAAACCAAGGAATGCAGACCGCAAGAATTATTTCCCACCATGCCTCCTATGCAACAACGGTTTGCAGTTGAAGTTTCGGGAGCGAAAAACAAACCGTAAGGCTTCAAAAAGATATTCAAATCTTCCAACACGACACCCGGTTGCACCCGAACCCAATGTTCTTCCTTATTTACCTCGATAATATCCTTAAGATTTTTGCTCACATCGACCACTATACCCTCACCCACAACCTGACCGGCAAGAGACGTGCCGCCGGCACGAGGAATGAGAGATACATTGTTTCGCTTACAAAAATCCAAAAGCAACCTTATATCTTCCACATAGTCTTTGCATGGTACGAATACAGCCAAAGGCATCTGCCTGTATGCAGACGCATCGGTGGAATACAATATACGGCTTACCTCATCAAAGCGTAATTCACCTTTCAAGCGGGATTTCAAACTTTCCAAACCATCTTTCACCATCATCGCAGAACACTGAAAAAGAAGTGCAAAGATACGAAAAAATATTCCCGAGCCATAAACCTGCACGGATTTGCGATTTCGTTTCGGCGAAATGCCCGTTCAGCAAAACAAAACGCCGTTCCACGAAATTCTTTCGGCGAAAAAGACTATCTTTGCAATTCGTTCACATAGAAACAATAGGAAGATGGGTTTATTCAAATGGATAGGTGGAATTCTGGGTGTTGCTTTCGGAGGCGGCATATTCGGAGGTGTAATCGGCTTTGCGGTCGGTTCGCTTTTGGAAAGAATGGTTAAAAAGGAATATGTCGAAGGAGAACAACACGGAGACTTCATAATGGGTTTGCTGATTTTGACGGCAGCGGTGATAAAAGCCGACGGAAAAGTCATGAAAAGCGAATTGAACTTCGTGAAAGAGTTCTTCGCAAAGAACTTCGGCAGAGAGAATTTGCAAAACAAGTTGGATATTCTCCGCCAACTTTTGGACAAGAATATCGATGTTTATCAGGCTTGCGAGAAGATACGTACCGCTTTTCCCTACGCAACGAAGTTGCAACTGCTCCACTATCTTTTCGGCATAGCCGTTGCGGATACGGAATGTTCTCGAAGCGAAAGAGATTTGATAGAACGTATTGCCAACCTGATAGGCTTATCGACGGCGGACTATCGAAGCATCGAGGCTATGTATTTCGAGGTAACGGATTCGGCATACGTGATTTTGCAGGTGGATAAGAACGCCACCGATGAGGAAGTGAAGAAAGCCTATAAGCGTATGTGCATAAAATATCACCCCGACAAGGTTGCAAATCTCGGAGAAGATGCTCAGAGGGCAGCCAATGAAAAGTTCAAGGAAATAAACAACGCATACGAGAAAATCAAAAAGGAACGCCATATAAACTGATACCATGTTCACGGAATATTCCTTGTTTTGGCTTTTTCCGATATTGATTTCGGCAGCGGCAATAACTTATTTCGCATACTTTTTCAACCAAAATACTGCGTACTCCGCAAGACAAAGAAATACGCTTGCCGTTTTCCGTTTTCTATCCTTGTCGTTGATACTGTTTCTTCTGCTATCGCCTGTGGTCAAAACCTCCGTACACCGTAGCGAAAAGCCGATAGTGGTCATCGCACAAGACAATTCGTCATCGCTTATTCTCACCAAGGATTCTCTATACCACCGTTCGGATTACACGAACGAACTTCTGAAATTCGGAGAAAAGTTGAAGAAACATTTCGATGTAAGAATCAGAAAATTCGCCTCGCATAGTGAAGAAATAGATACGGAGAAAGAAAAGAGTCCTTTCCGATTTGACGGTGTCCAAACGGATATTGCAAGATGTCTGGAAGAGATACGCGACGAACACTCCGGACAAAACCTCTCGGCAATAGTGCTTGCCACGGACGGAATAAGCACCACGGGAGCAAATCCTCTGAATGTTTGCGAACGATTAAACATTCCGATTTTCACCGTGGCACTCGGCGACACCACCCTGCGGAGAGATCTTGCCGTAAGCAATGTACGCTGCAATAAAATCGCCTATATGGACGATGAGTTTCCAATAGAAATAACGATTAAGGCTCTCAAAGCCGATGGACAAAGCACGACATTGCAACTGTTTCATGATGGCAAAATATTGTTATCGAAACCTGTTTCCATAAATGGCGACAAGTACTCGCTGACCGTGCCGTTCAAGACTTCCTGTTCCAAAGCCGGAGTTCATAAATTCACGGTTAAACTCGCCGAATGCGAAAACGAAGCGAACCGAGCGAACAATGTGAGAGAGTTCTTCGTCGAAATATTGGACTCTCGTAGGAACATAGTGCTTTTGGCAGCCGTTCCGCACCCCGATGTATCCGCAATAAAGCAAAGCATCTCCAAGAACAAGAATTATAACATCGAATCTCAACTGTTCTCACGGCGAAACGAGCTGACAAGCACGCAAATCGATTTGTTGATTGCCCATCAGTTGCCATTCTCTGCCGAGAGTTATGATTATTTGAAAGCACTTCAAGCCAAGGGCATACCCATTTTGTATATTCTCGGTGCGAAAACAGACTTTTCTTTGTTCAACAGGCTCGATGCAGGCTTGGTCGTAACACCTTACAACAAGTCTTCGCAAGCCCAATCGCAGGCTTTATACAACACCAACTTCACTTTGTTCTCCCTTGGCAAAGCAGCCTGCGACATATTCGGCGATATGCCGCCATTGAATACGCCATTGGCACGCTTCAATGCTTCTCCTGCCACTCAGGCTTTGGCGTACCAATATGTAAACGGCGTTAAGACGGATTATCCCTTGCTGTGTTTCCATAATAATGCACAACAAAAAAGCGGCATAATCTGCGGAGAAAACATCTGGAAGTGGAGATTGCAGAACATGCTTTTGAATCAAAGCTGCGATGAAGCGGACGAGATAATGGCAAAGAGCATACAATACCTCGTAAGCAGTGCCGACAAAAGCCTGTTCAGGGTTAAGCATGATAATATCTTCAACCGCGGCAACGATGTTACCTTCGAAGCCGAACTATACAATCAATCATACCAATTAATCAACACTCCGGAAGTGCAAATCGCCATTCGCAACGAAAAAGGCATGGAATACAAACACACGTTTTCGAAAACGAACAACGCATACTTCCTAAACGCCGGCACGCTCGCCTCCGGCAGTTACACTTATCTCGCACAAACCACACTTTCAGGCGTAAGCCATAAGGCAACAGGCTCTTTCGTGGTTGCCGAAACGGAAGCAGAGGCTGTGAATCTCGTTGCAGACCACGGCATGTTGAACACACTGTCCCGAAAAACAGGAGCGAAGATGCTCTACGCCTCACAACTTGAAACCTTGGAGCAGTTACTTTTGCAAAACGACACAATCAAACCGGTAATCCACACAGAAGTGCATAACCAAAAACTCATTGAAAGTTTTTGGTACTGGATAGCAATCGTTCTTTGCCTCGGAGGCGAATGGTTCTTGCGGAAATACTGGGGAAGAATATAGCAATAAAAGTATATGTCGCCACTAAAAAAGCACCATCTGCAAAGGCTGAAAATAAAATTGCCGTTTCACTCGAATGAAACGGCAATTTTTTCTTGCGGAGTTTATTCCTCGTCTTTCGTTTGTTCTTCGTATGCTTTCAGCAGCTTGGATTGAACGTCCGCAGGCACTGCTTCATATTCGGCAAACTGCATGGAGTAAACAGCCCTGCCCGAAGTAATGGAGGACAATGCCGTGGAATAACGGTACATCTCCGCCAAAGGAACTTTTGCACGTATAACGGTGTTCATTCCCTCCGCATCCATGCCCGTAACCATCGCACGACGTGTCTGCAAATCCGTCATCACTCCGCCCATCAGTTCGGAAGGAACAAGAATTTCCATATCGTATATAGGTTCGAGTATTTTCGGAGCCGCATTGCGGAAAGCATCTTTGAAAGCATTGCGTCCGGCAAGTTTGAATGCCAACTCGTTGCTATCGACAGGGTGCATCTTTCCGTCAAACACATTGACAACAATGTCTCTTGCATACGAACCTGTCAAAGGTCCCTCTTCCATTTTCTCCATTATGCCTTTCAATATGGCAGGCATGAACCTTGCGTCGATGGCTCCTCCCACTATGCAGTTGTTGAACACCAATTTTCCGCCCCATGCCAAAACCGCTTCTTCGGTATTGCGTACAGGGTATTTCTTTTGCTGAGGCATATCCTCGTAATACGGTTCTATCATAAGGGAAACCTCTGCGAACTGACCTGCTCCGCCAGACTGTTTCTTATGCCGGTAAGAAGCCTCTGCACTCTTGGTTATGGTCTCTCTGTAAGGTATTTTCGGTGCCGATAATTCGGTAGGAATTTTATATACATTGTCCAAATACCATTTCAATGTATTGATATGATATTCTCCCATTCCTTTCACAAGAGTCTGTTTCAACTCCTTGTTCACCTCGACCCTCAATGAGCAATCATTGGAAGCGTATTCGTTGAGAGCAACGCCGAGTTTCTCCTCATCGGAAGCCTCGACGGCTTTTATGGCTGTTGTATATATAGGTTCCGGAAACTTAATGGGATTTAATCGGTCGCCCATGTTCTTCGCCGAGGTGAGAGTTGCGTTCGTCTTGACGTCTTTCAACTTCATTGTGGATACGATGTCCCCTGCTGCAGCCTTGTTTATCTTCACTCTGTTCTTACCCGAATTGACGAAAACCTGCGATACTCTTTCTCTGCCCTCGTTATCGGAATTCACGACATCCATTCCCTCCGTCAACTCACCGTTCATCACCTTCATGTAAGCGATATTTCCCACATGTGCTTCGTTTGCGGTTTTGAAAACGAAAAGAGTTGTGGGCGAAGCCTCATCGTATTTTATTTTTTCGCCTGAAACGAGAGTTTTTGTGTGAAGAGCCTCTGTCGGAGACGGCACATTGAAAGTTATGAACTCCAATAATCTACCCACACCTATGTTCTCTTTTGCCGATACGCATAAAACAGGGAACACATTCCTTGCAGCCATACCCAATCTCAAACCGCGTCTTACCTCATCTATCGCCAAATCTCCGTTATCGAAATATTTCTCCATCAAATCGTCCGAACCGGCTGCCGCATTCTCGACCAACGCCAACCTGAGTTGCTCCGCTTTCTCTTTTTCGCTATCGGGTATGGGTGAAATATCGGGTTTACCGCCTCCCTTGGGGTATTTGTACATCTTTTGCATTATCAAATCGATAAAGCAATCGAACCCCTGCCCCTGATTGACAGGATACTGCACTATCGTTATCTTGTCGCCGAAGAACTCTTTCAATTCCTTGATTTGTTCCTCGAAATCCGACTTCTCATGGTCGAGTTGGTTCATTGCGAACATCAAAGGAATTGCCATTCCCGCAGTATGACGGAACGCAATCTCCGTTCCGACCTCCACGCCTATTTGAGAATTTATCACAACCACCGCCGTTTCCACGACATTCAGTGCTGCGACTGCCTCTCCTTGGTAATCCGAATAACCGGGTACATCGATGATGTTAACCTTTTTATTGTTGTATTCGGCATACATAAGACTAGAGACCACAGAACCCTTCCTTTCGATTTCTATGTCTCTGTAATCCGATACCGTGTTGCCGTCTTCGA
Source organism: uncultured Bacteroidota bacterium (assembly GCA_900545215.1). Lineage (GTDB taxonomy): Bacteria > Bacteroidota > Bacteroidia > Bacteroidales > P3 > Onthomorpha. Next base: position 788 of record UQXW01000055.1, on the reverse strand, counting down.
CAACACCTCTTCTGCTTATGGCTTTTCCCTCGAAAGCCATGCTCTCCGCCAAAGTCGTTTTACCGGACTTTGCTCCGCCCAAAAGGGCAATGTTCTTGATTTCCGATGTGTGATAAATCTTCATATTTGCTCTGTTTTTAAGTTTGTAATAATATTATTTCATGCAAGCAAAGGTAAGTATATTTTCCCTTCCCTCCAAATTATTTTCCGAAAAATTCAATGCAGGCTCGATTTATCATTTCCGATATTCAAACAAACAGCACGTACTTTAAGGACAAATTCATGCCATCATACCGGACAACTCAGAGCAATAAAAACGATAGTCCGGTAAAAGCAACAAAGCCCTCCGCATTACATCGCAAAATCAACAAAACACTATTTCTTTATCCTTATTTTCTAAACAACGAAGCAAGAAAGCGAAATCGATAAGTCGGCGGAATTTTCATCCTGTTTCGGGCTTGTTTTCGACCGAAATACCGTCTGCTGAATGACAAAATCAAGTTCCATTGAAAAAAAACGCCGTTTTTTCTGAAGAAAACGAAGTCTTTTGACTCGAAAGACTTCGTTTTAGCACTGCTAACTCTTCGTTTTCTTGAAAAAAGACGGCGTTTTTCGACCGTCAAAACGCCGTCTTTTTCCGGTCGGTTTTCGATATGTTTGCAAGGTGTTGAAATACAATCTTTTGCTAAACCCTCAAATACTCGAAAAATTTCGAGTAAACTCCCTCCGGCGGAAAATTCGTGAGCTATGAAGTTAAAAGAATTGAAAATGGTTAATTTGCAATGCTT
>UQXW01000054.1 GCA_900545215.1 uncultured Bacteroidota bacterium | reverse complement strand
ACGGCAGGCAGGGAAAGGTCCGTGCAGTTGATAAAAACAGCCTATAAAAACAAGCAAATAATCGGTATAGTAGCCCAGAAAGTTCTGTCGGTCGAAGATCCGTCTGATGCAGAACTTTATCGCTACGGAACGATGGCAAGGGTTCTCAAAACCCTTAACATGCCCGATGGTACCACAATGGTGATTTTGCAAGGCTTGGACAGGTTCGAGTTGGAACATATCATAACCAACGAGCCATATTGGGTCGGAAAGGTGCAACCTGCACCCGATGGAGCCAAGGATATGCCTCATAATGCACAAGCAGTTGCCGAAGCATTGAGGGACAGTTACCTTAAACTTTTGAAGATGACGACCAACGTGCCATCGGATCCGGGTTTTGCCATTCGCAATATAGAAAGTCCTTATTTCCTTCTTAATTATGTTGCGGCACATTTGGATATAGATGTGCCGGAAAAGCAGAAACTTCTGGAGATGGACGACTTCACCAAGCGAGCGAACAAAGTCTTGGAAGCATTGAGCAAGGAGACCAACCTCCAAGAGTTGAAGATGAAAATACAGCGTAAGGTAAGCAAAGACATAGACAAGCAACAACGAGACTATTTGCTTACCCAGCAGCTTAAAACAATACAGGAAGAACTTGGAGGCAGTCCTTCCGAACAGGAAATCGAGGAATTGAAAAAGAAAGCCTCCAAGAAGCATTGGAATCAAGAGGTTGCAGCCGCTTTTGATAAGGAAATCGGTCGTCTTTCTTCAATGCACAGCAGTTCTCCCGACTATTCCGTCCAGCTCAACTACCTTAACTTCATGGTGGATTTGCCATGGAACGAATTTACCACCGATAATTTCGATTTGGACAAGGCACAGAAGACCTTGGATGCCGACCATTACGGCTTGGAAAAAGTAAAGCAGAGAATATTGGAGTACCTTGCCGTTTTGAAACTCAAAGGCAATATGAAATCCCCTGTGTTGTGTTTGGTCGGACCTCCGGGTGTGGGAAAGACTTCGCTCGGTAAGAGCATAGCGAAAGCGACAGGCAGGAAGTATGTTAGAGTTGCCCTTGGCGGATTGAACGATGAAAGTGAGATAAGAGGACATCGCCGTACTTATATCGGAGCCATGCCAGGCAGAATTTTGAAATCCGTATCCAAATGCGGCAGTTCCAATCCCGTATTCGTACTTGACGAGATAGATAAGGTTGCAGGCATGAGTGCAAACGGCGACCCTGCTTCTGCAATGCTCGAAGTCTTGGATCCCGAGCAGAATACCGCATTCCATGATAACTATTTGGACATAGATTACGACCTTTCGAACGTAATGTTCATTGCAACGGCGAACAGCCTTTCCAATGTACACCCCGCTTTAATAGATAGAATGGAGGTAATCGATATTTCCGGCTACATAGAACAAGAAAAATTACAAATAGCCCTGCGACACCTGTTACCGAAACAGTTGAAAGAACACGGCTTGGCAAAGAAAGACCTCGGCTTATCCGACAAGCTTCTTTCCATATTGATAAACCAATACACGAGAGAGTCCGGCGTGCGACAGCTTGACAAAACCATAGCGAAAATCGTTCGACACAGAGCCGTACAAATCGTGAAGGGTGAAGAATACAAGAAAGCCATCAAAGCCGAAGAACTGAAAGACATACTCGGTTTACCGATTGCCCAACATGACAACCAACTCAACAAGAATCATATCGGCGTTGTATGTGGTTTGGCGTGGACACAGGTCGGAGGAGAAATACTTTTCGTCGAGGCTGCCGCAGGAAAGGGTAAAGGGGGATTGAACCTGACCGGTAATTTGGGCGACGTAATGAAAGAAAGTGCAACCTTGGCATACGAATACATCAAAACGAATGCCGAGAGTTTGGGAATAAACGCCGACGAATTGGAAGAAAAAAATATGTATATACATGTGCCGGAAGGAGCAACTCCGAAAGATGGTCCGAGTGCCGGAGTAACCATGTTTACCGCAATGCTCAGCACATTGAAGCGTAAGGAAGTCAAGTCCAATGTGGCGATGACAGGAGAAATAACGTTGCGTGGCACGGTGTTGCCTGTGGGCGGGATAAAGGAAAAGATACTTGCTGCGAAGCGTGCAACAATAACCGACATCATTCTTTCGGAAGCTAACCGCAGAGACATAGAGGACATAAAGAGCGACTACCTTGACGGTTTGCAATTCCATTTCGTGGAAAACATGAGCGAAATTCCTTCATTGGCATTTGTCAATTAAATCCTAAAAATCGGAAGGTATGCAATTAAGATTGACTTACGATGAAATACGGGACTATGACTTCGGCATACCGCATGTCAAGAAATTAACGCCTGCGTACATTGACAATACTACTGTGAGTATTACCGCAGAGGTTGATTTCTTTATCAGTCTCTCATATAAGTTCCGATTGAAATTTGAGCAAATCATAGGAACGGATTTGCATTTGACTTGCGATGACGGGCTGTTGAAGATAGTCGGAATGATACCTTCTTTCAAAGAACAACTGCAAAAGAAAGCAGATTACATTGAAATAGACGGATATTCAATCGTTGTCCGCCTTTCAAAGATAAAACAGTTGGACAAAGTACTCGAAAAAGTAAAGCCGGAGAATGTTTCATTTGACACTTCCGGCATTATAATCGATATGAAGTTGAAGTAAAAAATTGCTTCAACTTCTTTTGTTTCATCTTATCCGAATTTCTTTACATGAATCGGTCTCTTATGCAAACATCATGGCGAAACTTATCAGCCAATCGCAAATCGTTCAATCATGAGTACAAAATCGTAAATTGCATCTGAGCTTTTCAAACAATCCATACCGACAATGAATATATCGAAGCAACAAAGCCTCCAGCCTATAGTGATAAAAGGAGCAAGGGTCAACAATCTCAAAAACATAAACGTCGAAATACCGAGCAACAAACTCGTTGTCGTTACGGGAGTATCCGGAAGCGGAAAAACTTCCTTGGCTTTCGATACTTTGTTTGCCGAAGGACAGAGGCGTTATGTTGAAAGCCTCTCCTCATACGCCAGACAGTTTCTCGGAAAGATGAACAAGCCGGAAGTCGATGACATAAGCGGCATAGCACCCGCCATAGCCGTCGAGCAAAGAACCGCAAACCGTAATCCGCGTTCCACCGTCGGAACAAGCACCGAGATATACGAATACCTCAAACTGTTGTTCGCAAAGATAGGTCGCACTTACTCCCCCGTTTCGGGCTGTGAGGTGAAACGCCACAGTGTAAACAACGTTGTCGATACATTGTCTTCTCTTCCCGAAGGTACGAAAGCAATCATTCTTTCACCAATCAATCTCAAAGAAAACGAAACCCTTTCCGACCGTCTTGAACTCCTGATGCAGTCCGGCTATATAAGAGTTATGCTTAACGGCGAAATCAAACGTATTGAGGAGCTCTTGGAAAATCCGCTTTCAAAAGTGGAGACACTGAGCATCGTCATAGACCGAATAAGCATAGAGGGAGTGAAGGACAATGAGGAACTGCGTATGCGTTTGTCCGATTCCGTACATACAGCATTTAACGAATCCGACGGCTTCTGCAATGTACTTCTGCCTGACGGTAAACTCATGCAGTTCTCAAACAGATTTGAAGCCGACGGAATAACGTTCGTCAAGCCATCGGACAATTTCTTTTCGTTCAACAACCCGTACGGAGCGTGCAAAAGGTGCAGCGGTTCCGGAATGATAGAAGGCATATCCGAGGATTTGGTAATAACACGAAGCGACCTCTCCGTTTATGACGGTGCAGTCAACTGTTGGAAAGGCGAAGTAATGAAGAAATTCAAAGAAGACTTCATTGCCAAAGCCTACAATCGCTTTCCTGTGCATAAGCCCTACAACCAACTTACCGAAAAGCAAAAAGACTTCCTTTGGAACGGCGATGAAACCGTTGTGGGCATAAATCGCTTCTTCGATATGATAAGAAGCGAAAGCTATAAAATACAATTCCGCGTTCTCCTTTCCCGATACACCGGCAGAACCATCTGTCCCGATTGCAAGGGAACAAGACTGCGTAAAGACGCTTCCTACGTCAAAATAGCAGGAAAAAGCATTGTCGATTTGGTTCTTATGCCCGTCAACGAATTACTCGATTTCTTCAACAATCTCAGCCTGTCCGAGTACGAGCAAAGCGTTTCCTCCCGTCTGCTTACAGAAATCCGCATCCGTCTTTCCTACCTTTGCGAAGTAGGATTGGGCTATCTGACATTGAACCGTCAAAGTTCCACACTCTCCGGCGGCGAAAGCCAGAGAATAGCCTTGGCAACCTCTCTCGGCAGTCCGCTAATGGGCAGTATGTACGTATTGGACGAACCCACCATAGGACTGCATTCCTGTGATACCCGCAACCTTATAAACGTCCTTTTGAAGTTAAGAGACGCAGGCAATACTGTCATAGTTGTGGAACACGACGAAGAAGTCATCAAGGCAGCCGATTACATAATAGACATAGGACCATACGCCGGCAGACATGGCGGCACTGTTGTCTTCGCCGGCACATTCGCTGAACTGATGACCCGTGGCAAATCCCTTACGGCGGACTTCCTTTCCGGCAGACAGGTCATTCCTTTGCCTGCCAAGCGACGTCGTTGGAAAGAATACATCAAAATAGATGGAGCAAGCGAGAACAACCTGCAATCCGTCAGCCTTACCCTGCCTCTGCAAGTCATCACGGTCGTCTGCGGCGTATCCGGCTCCGGCAAAACAACCCTGATAAAGAAAGTATTCTACAATGCCATGCGGTACAAGCTCGGAATGACGGTCGATGATATGCCTAAATGTTCCGAACCCACCGGAAGCCTGAAATTGATAGAAGCCGTGGAGATGGTCGATCAAAACCCCATAGGACGTTCCTCCCGCTCCAACCCCGCAACCTACCTTGGAGCGTTCGACGAAATAAGAACCCTTTTTGCCGAACAGCCTCTTGCCAAGAAGCGAGGCTTGAAAGCAGGGTACTTCTCCTTCAACATAGCCGGCGGAAGGTGCGAAGAGTGCAAGGGCGAAGGTACCGTAACCGTACAAATGCAATTCATGGCAGACGTAATCCTGCCTTGCGAAAGCTGCAACGGCAAACGATACAAAGATGAAGCCTTGGAAATAAAATACAATGATAAATCCATAGCCGATGTGCTTGCCATGACGGTTGAAGAGGCCATGGAATTTTTCGGCAAGGACGCAAACCCTCTCTGCAAGCACATAACACAAAAGCTGCAAGCCTTGAAGAAAGTGGGCTTGGACTATTTGCAGTTGGGGCAAAGCTCCATAACCCTCTCCGGAGGAGAAGCCCAAAGAATAAAACTTGCATACTTTCTCTCGAAAGGAGACACGGAGAAGAAAACCCTCTTTATCTTCGACGAGCCTTCCACAGGTCTGCACTTCCATGACATAGTCAAGCTGAACAAATGCTTCGAGGAATTGGTGAACCTCGGACACAGCGTCCTTATTATAGAACATCATATAGACATAATCAAGATTGCCGATTGGCTTATCGAACTCGGACCCGGCGGAGGCAAAAACGGCGGCACCATAACCTTTGAAGGCACACCCGAAGACTTGGTTGCCAAAACCGACAGCCTCACAGCACAATACCTTAAACCCAAACTGCAAGCCCGATAAACCAAAGTTTGAAACCGGATTATCGTTCGGTCTTTACTTAAAGGGCGTTTCAGAAAATCGAAAGGGCGAAAGAATTTTTTCTTTCGCCCTTTCGATAAAATCTTTCGCCGTTTTATTTTTCTGGAATGCTGTTTCGGTATTTCCTTACTGCCTTAATTCGGCGGCTTTCTTCATGTCGGCAGCGGCTTTGGCTTGTTCGCCTTTCTTCTCGTAGGCTTTGGCTCTGTTGGAGTAGGCTTGCCAGAAGGTGCTGTCGGCTTTGATTGCCGAGGAGAAGCATTCTATTGCCACGTCATAGTCATGCTTGTATTCGTAATTGATATAACCCACGTTGTGCAAGGCATCGGCATGGTCTGGTTTTATATCCAGTATTCTCTTGTACATGTCCAGTGCCTGTTGTTGGGCGTTGTGTTCTTGATAAAAGAGAGCCAAGGTGTACATTGCGTTGATGTTCTTCGGGTTTATGTTGATGGTACTCTTCAAATACTCCACCGCCAAACCGTCTCCCTTTACGGCATAAAGGTTTCCCAATTCCTCGAAAGCCTGTTCGTAATCGCCTTTCAGCTCCACGGCTTTCTTGAAGTCGGCAACGGCTTTGAGAGTGTCGCCCTGCTCTTTCATCGCCCAGCCTCTTATGAAATATGCCTTGGCTTCGTTCTTGTCCAAAAGCATTGCCTGTTTGATGTTGAACATAACCTTGTCATAATCCTTCATGTAAAGGCTTAACTCCGCCGATTTCAAATAAGCGTCCATGTATTTGCCGTTTACCTCTATTGCTTTCTGCAAAGAATTGAACGCAAGAGCGGTCTCGCCCTGTGCAAAGAGAATATCCGCCTGCAAAACGTAGTATTCGGCACGCTTCGGCGACAAAGCAACGGCTTTTTGTATGTTCGACAAAGCCTCGTGCGTGTCTTCCGATTTCAAAAGCACCTCCGCACGTTTGTAATACAGCTCGCTGTTTTTCGGTTCCTTGCGGATTTTTGCATCCAAAAAGGCAATCTGTTCCTTCAAGGGCAGTTTATCCAAATCGACAGGCTTATCCGAGCCGCCGCAACCGACAAGCAAAGCGGCAAAAGCCGACAAAATAAAAGTTTTATTCAAGTTTATCATGACATTACACCTATCTAAAACGCCTGCAAAGATAAGACAAAACGCCGTTTCGCACAAACAAAAAGGCGAATAGGGCGAAATTTGTGGCAAAAGCCCTTGGCAATCAAAAAAAATATGATAATTTTGCAAGGAATTTCGGGAGCGGAAAGTCCGCAAAGCCGAAGCAATACATTAAAATCAAATCAAAACATGGTTAAAGCACATAACTTTAATGCAGGTCCCTGCGTATTGCCCAAGAAAGCAATCGAATCTGCAATCGAAGCAATAAGAAACTTCGATAACACGGGAATAGGAATATTGGAAATTTCGCACCGTACACCGGGCTGGGAAAGAGTGATGGCGGAAACGGAGCAGTTGTGGAGAGATTTGCTTCACATTCCGGAAGATTACGCCGTATTGTTCCTCGGAGGCGGAGCTTCAACACAATTCTTCACCGTTGCAGCCAACCTTTTGAACAAAAAAGCAGCTTACCTTCAAACAGGAGTTTGGGCAAAGAAAGCAATCAAGGAAGCAAAGTTCTATGGAGAAGTCGAGGTTGTCGCTTCATCTGAAGACAAGACTTATTCCTACATTCCGAAAGGATACACAATCCCTACGGATGCCGATTACTTCCACATAACAACCAACAACACAATCTACGGTACCGAAATAAAATATGATATGGACAGTCCCGTTCCGTTGGTTGCCGATATGAGTTCCGATATTATGTCGAGACCTGTTGATGTCAGCAAATACGCCCTCATTTACGGTGGTGCGCAAAAGAACGTCGGCCCTGCCGGAGTAACATTCGTCATCGTGAAGAAAGACATCTTGGGAAAGGTTGAAAGAAAACTTCAAACCATGGTGGATTATCGCACACACATAGGAGAGGAAGCGAAGAATCGTTCCATGTTCAACACTCCTCCTGTATTCCCTATCTTCGTTATGCACGAAACATTGAAGTGGTTGAAAGAAGAAATGGGCGGAGTAGAAGGCATTCACAAGATAAATGAAGAGAAAGCCAAAATGTTGTACGACGAAATCGACAGAAACAAAATGTTCGTCGGTACGGCAGAGAAGGAAGACCGTTCCATAATGAACGTATGCTTCGTAATGGCAAAAGGCTACGAAGACAAACAAGACGCATTCATGGCATTTGCGAAAGAAAGAGGCATGGTCGGCATAAAGGGACACCGTTCCGTAGGCGGCTTCCGTGCATCCATCTACAACGCATGCCCTGTTGAATCCGTTAAGGCTTTGATAGCTTGCATGCAGGAGTTTGAAAAACTAAACGCATAGACTGAAAACACAACAACAGAACCGTAAGGCAAAATTCCGATTTCCTGCGGTTCTGTTTTTTTATTTTCCCTGTTCGAGCGAAACGCCGAAAGAAAAAATCGGAACGCCCTTTCGCAGGTGTCTTGACTTCCTTGTATGAAAATCGGAAAGCATTTCTGCTTCTCGTTTTTGCATAAGAAAGTCGCAGACAGGGAAAAGAGAAAAAGAAATCGGAAGAACAAAGAAACAAATTCGAGATATGACAAAAGTATTGGTAGCGACAGAGAAGCCGTTCGCAAAGGCGGCTGTCGATGGAATAAGAAAAATCGTTGAAGGAGCAGGATTCGAGTTGGCTCTTTTGGAAAAATACACAGATGTCAACGACTTCTACAAAGCAGTCGAGGACGCAGATGCATTGATAGTGCGTTCCGACAAAGTTACAAAGGAAGTCATCGACCACGCAAAGAAATTGAAAATCGTCGTTCGTGCCGGAGCCGGCTTCGATAACCTCGATCTTGCAGCCTGCACGGCAAAAGGCATAGTTGCAATGAACACTCCAGGTCAGAACTCCAACGCCGTAGCCGAGTTGGCGATAGGATTGATGATTTACATGGCGAGAACCACTTTCACACCTGCAACCGGAAGCGAGTTGAAAGGCAAGAAAATCGGTATTCACGCCTACGGCAATGTGGGACGTTTGGTCGCAGAGAAAGCAAAAGCAATGGGAATGCAGGTTTGTGCCTACGACCCGTTCGTACCTGCCGAGAAAATGGAAGCAGAAGGCGTGAAACCAATGCAAACAATCGAGGAACTTTACTCGAATTGCGATTACGTTTCATTGCACATACCTGCAAACGACCAAACAAAGAACTCCATCAACTACGCATTGCTTTCGAAAATGCCGAAAGGAGCATGCTTGGTAAACACTGCAAGAAAAGAAGTCATCAACGAGGCAGACATGGCGAAGTTGTTGGCAGACCGTCCGGACTTCAAGTACGTTACAGACATCGCAGCAGGCAACAGCGAAGAGCTTGCAGCCTTTGCACCACGTTACTTTGCAACTCCTAAGAAGATGGGCGCTCAAACGGCGGAAGCAAACTTGAACGCAGGTTTGGCAGCAGCCAACCAAATCGTCGATTTCATCAAGAACGGCGTAACCAAGTTCCAAGTAAACAAATAGAAATCGATATTACAGGGCGGCATTCCTCAAAGAGTGCCGCCCTTATTGTACCCTGAAACGATTAACCGACTTACAGAAAAAAACATAATTTCTGTTTTGCAAATTTCATGACCGTAATGAATGTCTTGTTGATGGATTGTATTTCCGAGTTGTACTAAACAACAGGGCTAAAACTCCACTTCTATTGTATCAAATCAATTTCAATATAAAAGTATCATTTTTTTTTCTTTTGACTGATTGTGATTCGCAGAAAATACGTATCTTTGTGGGACAATTTAAATTTAATGTAATATGAAAAAATTGACATTGATGTTGTGCATGTTTGCACTTGCAGTTTCTTGTAATGAGAAACAGGAAAATGATGGTTTATCAAGTTTTAATCATCAAAAATCAAGTAATAGTAGTTTGCTATACTTCGATGATTTGGGAAAAGATGAATGGGTATTGTCTTACCAACGTTCTGATTCAATCTTAGATGTTATGCGAGGTAGTAGTTCTAATGACTTTATTTCATGGCAGAAATTTATTGTAGGTACAATGTTGTCATCTGTAGACGTTTTGTTAGGATATGAAGATGTATCGACATTATCAATTTCTTATGATGAAAAACAAAAAAGCTATCGTTTAACAAACAGAGATGGTGATGATGTTTTTATATCTAACATAACATCTGGTAAGGAGGATGATATGGTAACTTTTGAGTGTTCTTCACCAAATTCAAAATTGGTTCTTCCTTTCTCTATACAGCATTCGTCTATTACAAAGGCTAGTCTAATTGACGTATTGACGAAGAATGATTCGTTACAAAACCCTTTTGCATTAACTTCTACAAAGGTAGTTATTTCAGCAGGTATTGTGGTTGCAATAGGAATTTTCGTTGCTACTATTGCATACTCCGAAATTGATAAAGCTTGTGATAGAAAAATATATAACGATATAGTAGCATGTAAAAGAAAAGGTAAATGTGCCATCAAACACAGGTGTAGAGCTGAATGTATAAGTTGTAAATAATAACCGAATCGAACGTATCATGGAACAGAAAAATGAATTGTACGAGAAGATGAAAGCCTTGTACGAGGGAATCAAAGAAGAAAATGAACAGTTGAAAAGAAAAATGGAACATGACCGCAAGGTCTTTCAGCGGGGATTTTGGATTGTTCTTTCGCTTTTCGTCATTACTTGGATATGGCAACGTCCCGTGAGGGATTATTTCGATTTCAAAATGGAGAATGAGAAAGAGGAGTGTCTTCGAAAGGGTATGCTTCCGAAGTTGCATTATTTCAGCGTGGAGTGTTTGGAATGCGATAAAGCAACGAAGGAATAAAACGTTACTTTATCGTTCATACCATTATTCTTTTCATACATCTACATAACAAATAAAGGTGCTTCCCTGCGAGGAAAGCACCTTTATTGTGTTTAACCGTTCTTCGACTTAGAACAAATACTTAACGCCGAATCCGAAACCTTTGAACCACAATCCGGTGTCAGGAAGTAATTCAAAAGATGGCTTCCAATCCAAAGACAATGCAAATGGTGCGGAAGGTATTTTCCATTCCACTCCGATTACACCGTCTATTCCCAAGCCCAATGCCATATCGTCTTTTTCGTTGTTCCATGCTCCGATACTTGCACCGAAGCCGTAGTAAAGAGTAAAGCCGCTACCCAAACCTTGATTCCACTCATACAAACCGGAGGCGTTAAATCCGCCATTGTGGATATTCAATTGGAAATCCAAGTTGTTGGCACCCATGTACTTTTTTAGTGTTAAACCATAATCCCAACCGCCTCTGAGACCGATACCCCAGTTTTGGGCTTCTGCTTTTTGGAAAGGCAATGCAGCCAAAACCGCTACAACTGCCACGAAAAGAATTTTCTTCATCTCTTCTTGTTTTTTGAATTAGTGTTATTATCGATATTTTTTGCAAAGGTAGGCTTTTTCCGTCAAATAAAGCCGTTTTATCGGTGGAAAAATGAGAAATGCCCCTTTTCGGATATGGTTTCCGAGTTGTATTTCTGCACTTTTGCAGAGTGATTTTAAGAACCGACAGTGTGTAACCCCATCTCGCAAAAATAAAACGCTGCAAAAATTTGCTCAATCGGCGTTCCGGCAAATTCTTACGGTGTTTGATGTTCGGGAAAGTGTCTTGGAATTGTTTCGATGGTCAAGAGGCAAAGTTGTCCACATCGATTTCGCTGATATTTTGTCGAAATGGATTTTCTTACTATTTTTGCACCAAATTATAACAGATTAAAAAATGAATATAAGAAGATTGGTATCGATTTGCAGTGGCGTATTGCTTGCAAGTGTGCTTACAGCAGTTTGACCACACTTAATTTCGATGCCATATACTGTTCGGATTTTGAAAGCAATACAACACCATTCAAGAATCTTCCATTGACCACTGTCAATATAGGAAACAGTGTACAACGCATACCTGATTACCTTATATGTAATTGCAGCAGATTTATCTCGCTTACCGTTGGTACCGGTGTTTCAGCTATCGGAGACAGTGCGTTTATCGGTTGTAACAGTCTGACTTCGATAATCATTCCTAACAGTGTTACTTCTATCGGGAATTCTGCGTTTTTCGGTTGCAGCGGTTTGACCTCGGTTACCATCGGCAGTGATGTTGCTTCCATCGGAGATAAGGTGTTCAGCGGTTGTTCGGATTTGATATCGCTTGTTTCTTTGGCTGCCATTCCGCCGATTATAGGTAATGAGTTCTTTCCTTCTCCGAATATATGCGATGTTACGGTTCCTTGCGGCAGTTTGGAAATATATACGACAAGTTCTTGGAATGATTATTTCAACGGTCGCTTTACAGAGGGCTTGTCCTTTGATTTGTCTGTCTCTGCAAATGATGAGGCATACGGTAGAGTTGAAGTGGAAACACAATCTTGCAATGTCAGAACTCTCACTGCAACACCGAATAACGGTTACGAGTTCACCGGCTGGAATGACGGAAATACAGAAAATCAAAGAACGGTAACCATTACAAGCGATACCGCTTTTACGGCAATATTCACCGTCGAAAGTTCGTCATCTTTGCAAGCGGTGAATGCAAGGGAGTTCACATCGTATCCCAACCCTGCGAAGAACTTTGTAACTTTGGAGCTCGAAGCATACAGGAGAACACTTTGCTTCAAATCCTCGACATCAACGGCAGAAGAGTAAGAACACTTGAACTCAAAGCCGGCGTTGAGACTTTGCGAATAGACCTCGGCGATTTGCCAAAAGGTGTTTATACCATCATGCTCGGCAACACAATAAAGAAGTTGATAGTCGAGTAATCAAAGATATACAAAAGCAAGAGGCTGTGTCAAGCTTGAATTTCGACACAGCCTTTTGTGCTTTTATTCATCTGTCGAAATTCAAGAATCAGAAACCACTTCTTCGTATTGAGAAATTTGTAAGAAGTGCAATTTTTGTAGCATTTCGCAAGCAAAGCGAAATGAAAAAGAATGTGAAGTATATAATATCCACACCTTCCCCCAAAAAAACATTCGTTTCGGACACGCAGAGTTCTGCCGCACACTTACAAGAGCGAACCATTGCAGAAAAAATTGCCCGATTCAAACATTTGTTTTACCTTTGTCGTCAA
>UQXW01000053.1 GCA_900545215.1 uncultured Bacteroidota bacterium | reverse complement strand
CGAGTCTCCCGCTATGTCGAGTACCCAATCGAAACCGTAGCGTCTTGCATTCTCCTCCGTCCACAAGAAATTGAACCATGAAATACGGTTGTTGGTCTGCCTGTAATATGCAGAGGCAAAGACGGTCGTCTTGGGAAAGATTTTGGAGTATCCCAATTCTATTGCATTGGTATATTCGGGGTCTATATCTGGATTTCCGAAGCGGATATATTCCGGATTCGACAAATCGACGTTCGGCATCATCGTAAACATGTTCGGACGGTTGATTCTGCGGGAATAAGAAAACTGTGCGGATTGCGTTTGCGAGATTTGATAGGACAAATGCAACGTAGGGAAAGGCGAAGTGTAGTTCTTATCGAAAGATATGTCCTCTTTGCCTGTCATTTCTTTCGTTGCCTCATTCGTAACCACCTCTCCTCGCAATCCTATCTGACCGCTCCATTTTCCATACGTATAACCCAAAGTGGCATACAAGGCATGTATATATTCGGTCGAGTTGAAAACATAACTCGTTGCCGTATCCCTTACCGAAGAACCGTCCCAATAGTAATCGTAATCGGCATGTCGTTTGGTATAATTGAGGTTATAGCCCGTTTCGAGACGGAGATTTTTCGTGAAAGGGTGGGAATAGTTTATATTGACAACGGCTCTGTTGTTCTTATCCGCCGTTACGTCCTTTTTATCGAACAACACGTTCCTATCGTAAGCATCATTGAAGTAGTCTATATACTGGGTACTCTCCCTGTTGAAGCGTCCCATGTTCCAATTCGCATCTATCATCAATTCCTGATCGGGATTATCGAACTTCTTCTGGTAATTCAAAGAAAAGGTATGGAATTGTCCGTTGTTGTTTCCGTCGGTTATCTGATCGAGGCTGCGAACGCTCATGCTGTCCATAAGATTTATGTTCCGGATTATGTTGCTGTCTTGCGGGTTCTTGTGTCCTCTGCCATTGTAAGAAAGAGTTAATGTGTTTTTAGGGCTAATGTACCAATCGAAACCCAACTTGACACCTTCACTCCAACCTTTTTCCATACCGTTTCTGGTACTTCTCATCCAGGCTTCAAGTGTATCGGAATCGTTTCCATAAAGCAGTTTCATATTATCCTGACGACGTCCTCTCTCATTGTACCTGCCGTCTATGGAAGCGGAAAATCCGAATTTCTTTGTCGAATAGCTGACCGATGCGGAACCGTTTGCTTTCGGCATGAACTTCTCCAATGCACTTCCCGCAGTCATACTGATGTTTCCGGTGAGACCTTTGTTCCCCTTTTCTTTGAGTTTGATGTTTATTATGCCGCTCATGCCTTCCGGATCGTACTTTGCGGAAGGGTTGGTTATCACTTCCACGTTTTCTATGGTCGAAGCAGGAATTTGTGCCAATACGCTCGCAAGGTCGTTGCCCATCAACTCGGAGGGCTTGCCGTCTATAAGAACTTTGACGTTCGAATTGCCTCGCAGACTCACCGCTCCGTCATCATCGACCGACACAGACGGTACGTTTTCAAGCACATCGCTTGCCGAGCCTCCCGCAGATACAAGATTTTTATCGACATTGATTACCCTCTTGTCCAATTTGTATTCCATCATCTGCCGTTCGGCAACCACCTCGACACCTTCCAACATCTCACTCGAAGCATTCAGCAAAATCGTTCCCGTATCCGTATTTCCCGCTTTCACTTCCACCGGTTTGAAACTGTCCTTATACCCAATGAAACTGAATTTCACCAAATACTTTCCAAGAGATAATGCCCTTATTTCAAACTTTCCGTCTGCATCTGTGATTACTCCGTTCACCATACTGCTGTCTTTCGGCGACAAAACGGCGACATTAACATATTGCATCTTCTCTCCGCTTTGTCCGTCTGCCACCAAACCTCCAAGACTGCCCTTTACGGTTCTTGTTTGTGCCGTTGCATTAGCTGCAAAAAGCAAAAAAAACAAACCTGTCACCAACGCAGGTAATCCAATTCTCTTTCGTCCTATCATAAGTCGTAATTCTCGTTAGCGTATTGCACTATTGTTACCTTCGGTCTTTTTGACAACAAAAAGAAATCAAGTTTAATCCGCGAGAGAAAAAAATCGTATATTTGCCAAGCAAAAAACATACGATTGAAACATGAAAAGATTTCTTTTAATCCTTACATCATTATTATGGTTCGCGACAACTAATGCACAAATCGACATTCAATGGGGTGAAAGGTTCTATGACATTTTGGACGACTGCAAGTCGGCTCAAATAGTTGCAGAAGACAACGGAGGCTTTTACCTTTGGTATTGCATGGAAGAGTATATCGGCGAAGGCGAAACGAAATTGCAATACTACTTTGCCCGTACCGACAAATCAGGTAACGTGGAGAAAATAGTGAAAATAGATTTCCCTCATCAGTCTTTCAAAATCGAGCAGACGTGGAGGGCAGGCGATTGCGTGGGATTTATTCTCAGCCGTATCAATGAGGACAAGCCTGTAGTTCAAAAAGGCAAACGCAAAAATGTATCGAAAGAGAAAACCGGCACAGCCCACTTATATACCCAGTATTTCCATCTCGGAGATATGCGATTGATGGATAAACCGCAAAAAATAAACGTTTTCCGTTACTTTGCGGGCGAAAACGAGAAGCCTTACTTGTTTAACTTTTCCGAAAACAAGACAAAGATGGCGTTTTGCTTCTTCAACAATGACTCTACCGGCGGAAAAGTTGCCGACATCAAGGTTTATGATGAACGGATGAACCTTTTATGGGAGAGAAATCACAAGTTGAATATACAGAATGACGCTTACGAATTGAAAGATGTAAGTGTGAATAATTCGGGTACGGAAGTCCTTCTTGCCATTCGGTCTTATTCCACAGCGAAAAAGGTAAAGCATACGGACGATAAGGCTCACCTTATATGGCTTACCCGATATGAAGAAAGAATGCACCAAGAGCAGTTGGAAAAGGCTTGGCCTACCGACATCAAATGTGCTTTCAATATGGAAGATGACTATTTGATGGCAGGTTATTATGGAACCGCAAACGACAATCCCACACTCGCAATCGGCAGTTTTGCTTTCATGTACGACAAAAGAAGAGGCTATTTGAAGAAATCCTCGACCTCCGAATTCAAAGAGTACGAGAATGACGAGATGGTCGGAGAAGGATTGCCGAAACCCTCAAACATGACATCATACGTCAAATCCCTTGTTCCCATGGTAGGAGGCAATCTCATCATGATAGGCGAACAAAAGTTCGAATCGCACATCATTCCACCCAAAAGGCGTGGAGACAAACCGACAGGCGAAGAAGCAGTTTATTATCGCGACCTTATAATCACAAATATCGATAAAAGCGGCATCGTTTCCGGCAATGCTTATATTCCGAAACGCCAAAAAGATTACGCAGGCTTCGAAGCCTACAATTCTTTCGCTATGACCCGCGACCGTTACGGCATATACATAATGTTCAATGACCACATAAAGAATTACGATGGCAATTCGTTCTTTGCGAAGAAGTGTTACAATGCCGACAAACTCCGCACTCAGGTGAATTTCGTGCAGATATTCTCCGATGGAAGCTATCGTTGGAGCAAGGCATACGACACCAAGAAGAACAAAATGCCGTTCTTCCGAACTTTATACCTTACTACTTTGAAAAAAATAATGTTCTTAGGAAAGTATCAAGACCATAACATCATCGGAACATTCGAGATACGATAGTATTCAGTTCTTCCAAATCTTCGGTTGCGGCAATCGCAGCGAATTGTTCCCGAAACATATATTTACAAAGCTCTTTCATCTTATCGGAAAGGGCTTTTGCTATTTTATCCTTTTTCTCCGCAGAGTAGCAACTCTCTTCCATGGCATCGGATTCGAGGAACAATCTCAGATAATAGTCTTCCAATTTGAAGAAAAACGTTTCGAGCAATCCTCTTTCAAAATTCACCCCTTTCAACTCTGCCGCAAGGAAAGGATTTCGCAGTATTCCGCGTCCCAACATGAAGTCCTTTATCGTCGGAAAACGGTTTCTGATTTTCAAGAAATCGTCCAATGAAAATATATCGCCGTTATAAATCACCCTGCTGTTCAATCGCTCCATCAAAAAGCCGAATGCTTCAAGGTCGGGACTGCCTTCATAAAGGTTTACAGCCAATCGCGGATGTATTATGACGGATTTCAAAGGGTAAGCGTTGAGAACATCTGCCAAAGAAGCAATATCGTTTTTTGAATCGAAGCCTATACGGATTTTGACGGACACCGATTGTTTCACTTCCTTGAATACACCATAAAGAAAACTGTCAAAGTGTTTCAAGTCCTTCAACAAAGCGGCTCCTCTGCCGTGTTTTACCGCACATTTGGCAGGACAGGCACAGTTTATGTTGAAAGAGCGATATCCGAGTTCGCTCAGAACTTCTGCGTAGCGGACTATCCCTTCCGCTTCGCTGCCGAGCAACTGCGGAACGAGTGGCAACGAATTTTCATTGTCATAAGGGAACAAATCTCTGAACTTTCTGCTTTGTGCATCGGCATTACCGTCCGTTACAGACACGAAAGGACTGATTGCATAGTCGATACAGGCAGGAAAACACTCATGATAAGCCTTGCGAAAGAACAAAGAAGTCAATCCTTGCATGGGAGCAAGAATCAATTTATCGCCAAACGAAAACAAAGAGGGATTGAATGCAATCGTGTTTTCAAGCCTCACATTCGCAGCGGGCAATAATACAGAACTGATTCCACCCATAATTCACTCCTTTCTCGCTGCAATGGCACGGTTGATGAAATCATTGAAACGTTTTGTCTTTTCAAACTCGTTTGCAAGTCTTTCCGCAAGATTATCTACCAAAACAAAATCTCTGCTTATGGTTTTGGACAAAAGAAAATCCCTCAATTTCAAATACTCACGTGCTTCGCAATCTTTCGGAAAGTCTTTCGGACCCACTTTCATTTTGCTTGACATATCCAAACGAAAGTCTCCCGAATGTGTTACGATGTCTTCGAACTCGTTATAAAGAGAATAGACATCTTCTCTGATGCTTCGAATAACCGGATTAGGCATGCAGACCACTCCCGTACCCAACAGATTTGCCCCTATGTAGTTTCCACCCTCTGCTTCCAAATGAAAATAATACCCTCCGAAGCCTGATTTCTTTCCTTTGGGACAAACGTATGCACAAAAGTGGGTTTTATAAGGTGTCTTGTCCTTTGAAAATCTTACGTCCCTATATATCCTGTACGTACAGTCCGATACATTCAAGCCGTATATCGAATCATCGAAGACCTCTATCCTTTCGATGAGTTCGGCAACGAAACCATCGAAATAATTCTTGACCTCCAAATACCAAGCCTTGTTCGCATCGAACCAAGGTTTGTCGTTATTCTGCTGCAAAGCATCTAAAAATTCAAAAACTCTCTTCATACTCGATTGTTAGTAGTTATAAACACCCTGCCACATCGCTCTGAGTTGTTCCCTCGTCTTTCGCTCCCTGTCATTGTCGCACGGGGTGTACAATTCCAATGTTTGCAAAGCGTCAGGCATGAATTGCTGCTGCACGAAGTGTCCCGCATAGTCGTGAGAGTACATATAGTCCCTGCCATAGCCTATTTCCTTCATCAACTTCGTGGGAGCATTGCGGATGTGTAAAGGAACAGGCAAATCTCCTGTTTGTTCGACAATCTCCAATGCCTTGTCGATTGCAAGATATGTCGAGTTGCTCTTCGGACTTGTCGCAAGATAGACCGCAGTCTGCGAAAGAATAATCCTGCACTCAGGATAGCCTATTTTATTCACCGCATCGAAGCAGGCATTTGCCAACAAAAGGGCATTCGGATTGGCGTTACCTATGTCCTCCGAGGCAAGAATCAGCATTCTTCTCGCAATAAACAACGGGTCTTCACCGGCGGAAATCATTCTTGCCAGCCAATAAACCGCCGCATTGGGATCCGAACCTCGCAAACTCTTGATGAAAGCGGATATTATATCGTAATGGTTCTCGCCCTTCTTATCATACATGGACAAATTCTGCTGAACAATGGAACAAACCGTCGCATTGTCGATTACACAGTCTCCTTTCAGCTGCGAAACCACCAATTCCATCGCATTCATCAACTTTCTCGCATCACCGCCGCTTATTCTCAACAAAGCCTCAGGCTCTTTCACCTCTATCTTTCTACCCGAAGACGTTTGGTAATAATCGGTTGCACGACTTATTATCTTCAACAAATCCTCTCTTTCCAAGCTGCGAAGGATATATACCTGACAACGCGAGAGCAAAGGAGAGATTACCTCGAAGGAAGGGTTCTCCGTGGTTGCACCTATCAGCCTTATCACACCCTGTTCCACCGCTCCGAGCAGAGAATCCTGCTGATTCTTTGAAAAACGGTGGATTTCATCTACGAACAATATCGCATTATTACTTTTTTTCGCTTTCTCGATAACCTCCCTGACCTCTTTCACACCGCTGTTTATGGCTGAAAGCCGATAGAAGTCGGCAAATAAAGTATTGGCTATTATGTTCGCCAAAGTAGTCTTGCCGACCCCGGGAGGTCCCCAAAGAATCATGGACGGGATATTACCTTCCTCTATCGCCTTACGAAGAATTGCCCCCTCCCCTATCAAATGCTTCTGACCTATGTACTCGTTCAAAGAATGCGGACGCAGGATTTCCGCCAAAGGTTTATTCATCTGTCCTCCTATTGTTTGCTTATCAAAAATACCGTGTTCCTTTTATTCAAATCCATGCCCTCTTTACGCCAAGAATTTATGGACTTGGTGCGTATTTCCATGCTTTGCTCGCCTATATCCGCCGCAACGCAAAGCAAAGTTTCACCCCTGCAAACCGCAAGCAGCGATTCGAACAAATGATTATTGCGATACGGTGCCTCGATGAATATCTGCGTTTGAGCGAACCTGTATGCCGATGTTTCCAAATCCCGTATCTTCTTCATTCTGGCAGACTTTTCGACAGGCAGATAACCGACAAAAGCGAACGACTGACCGTTAAAACCGCTCGACATCAAAGCCATCATCAACGAACACGGCCCGACGAAAGGCACAATCTCGAATCCCTCTCTCTGACACAAAGCAACGAACCTCGCACCCGGGTCAGCCACACAAGGCAAACCCGCTTCCGACATAACACCTACGTTTTTCCCCTCACGCAAAGGACGCAAATACTCATTCACCACCTCATCTTTCGTATGCTCGTTAAGAAGAAAGAACTCCGTCTCCTCGAAACTCCTGTCATAACCCGCCTTTCGCAAGAACCTTCTTGCAGTCCGCAACTCCTCGACCACGAAACAATCGCATTGTTTCAAACAATCCGCATTCTTTCTCGGCAAACAATCCTCCACATCACCCTGAGCGATAGGGGTAGGAAACAAAAACACTCTTCCCTTTTCCATGAACAGCCAATTAAAAACAAGTTCTTTGCAAAGGTAACAAGAATTTGCTTCACGGCAACTGCCCTTTCCTTCCCAACGAAACGCCGATTCGCGAAATTAAAACGCCGAAAAAATCCGGCGAAACGGCGTTATGATTTTTTCTTTCGGCGTTTCATTTTCGCCCTGACGAAAAGATATGAAAACGAAGCAGTTCCTCAGATTGAATTTATGACAGAAAACAACCATGCCAAATGAGAAAAGACGGGTCGGAATATCGATGAAACGGTAAATATTCGTACTTTTGTTTCAAGAAATGGCAGAGCATCGAGAGATATATGCAAGTTGGAATCCATGGCACGGCTGCACAAAAATCAGCCCGGGCTGTCGGCACTGCTATGTCTATCGACAAGATACGATGTACAGCAGTGGAATTGCCTCATCTTTGGCTCGAAAGACATCGAACTTCTATCTGCCGATACGACGCAGGAGGGACAAATCATGGAAGATAGAAAGCGGCAAAGTCGTCTTCACATGCTTCACCTCCGATTTCCTTTTGAAAGACGCAGACCCTTGGCGAGATGAATGTTGGCAGATGATACGCCGGAGAAAAGACCTTTGGTTCTATTTCTTCACAAAACGCATCGACCGCTTCATGCAGTGTCTTCCCGATGATTGGGAAGACGGATACGAGAACGTGCTTGTCGGTTGCACAGTGGAGAACCAACAAATGGCAGATTACCGCCTGCCTGTTTTCAATGCCCTGCCCATAAAGCACAAAAGCATAATTGCCGCCCCGCTTCTCGAACATATCGACCTTACACCCTACCTTAACGAAAGCATAGAGGAAGTCTCCACCGGCGGAGAAAGCGGGACGGAAGCCGGAGTGTGCGATTACGATTGGGTACTCTCCCTGAGACGACAATGTGTGGAGGCGAACATACCGTTCAGATTTCATCAGACCGGAGCAAGGCTGCTCAAAGACGGAAAAGAATACCGAATCATGCGAAAGTACCAGCTATCCCAAGCCCATAAAGCAAACATAGACTTCCGCATAGACGAATTCTCCGTCCCCGAAACCGCCGAATACCACGGAAAGAACAACGATTAACGATTCAGCAACTTGAAAAATATCTCGTGGAATGCCGTTCTGATACAAAATATTTCGTATTTTTGCCATCGGTTCGGGTTTATACCCTTTCCGTTTTTTGAATTAAAGAAGCGTTATGCTTATCTCAAAGTCGGGAACGTAGGAAATTCAAGACTTTTTCAGAGAGACAGCATAGTGGTTTTCACGCCTCGGCGTGGGCTGCTGTTCTACATCCTCTGATAAAAGGCACTTCCTACGGCCTCCGACTTAGAATGTAGCATTTCAGTGCCACGCTTTATTTTTTAGTTACATCTCTTAGGCATTGAAGGGAGGTACAAAATTTGTTATACTATGCAAATATACAAAGATTGGCTCACGAGCCAGAACGTTAAATTCACAGAAACACCTGTTGGATTGATTTTTTCGTATCAAGGATGCGTCTTCATCATTGAAGATGATACTAATGACAAACAGTTTCTGCGAATTTGTATGCCGAAAATCTATACTGTTTCTTCAGATGAAAAAGAAAAAGTGTTGGAATTAGTCAACAAAATGAATTATGAGATAAAGTGCTTAAAGGCAAGCATTGATGAAAATGGCGTAGTTAATCTGTTCACTGAAATTTTCGTGGATTCGACTCCTGAAGTAGATGATCTTCTTGGACGTCTGCTACAAATTATGCTAGAAAGTAGAATTGTGTTTAAAGTGAGAATGCAATGAGTTTTATTGATGACATATTAGCAGGCAACAATACTCCTTCTGCTGGGTATATCGAGTTTTTATCTTCCGACCATATACGTTATCATAATGGTATTGACGTATCCGGACACAATTATAATTGCCATAGGAAAATCAAGATAGAAAACTCCATAACACAATCCGACGGATATACGGTTACAATCTTTAATGAAGATGGTGTTCATCCGATATGGAGAACTAACGTGCAAATGTCCCCAAAGCGAATGCGGATTGTAAGAGCCTCTTCTTCTTGCATTGAATTCAGAGGTTGCGGAACAGATAGCATGGGGTTTTCTTTCTCCGATTATGGTTTGACTGTATATCACCAAGGCAAAGAGATAACGAAGTGTGTATTGCATCTTTTTGCAAAAGGCACTGATATCGAATACTTACGTTAACAGACTGGGATACGCATGGATAATTGCGTATCCCATTTCCTTATAACGCATGTTTCTTTCGCAAAAATGATACATGCGTTCTCACTTTTCTCCAAAAAAAAGATGCCGGAAGTAATCCGGATTGGGATTTCATGGAACGGTATATAAAGTCTCTGCCTTATTCGGCTTGCTTGCAGGGGTAAGTTTGAACACTTTTGAAATACATTGTGTATAATGGTTTTCGCACGACAACATTTCATTGACGGCAAAACGCCGTTTCAGTTCGGCAGAACGGCGTTTGGAGAAATTCTTTCGGCGTTTCATTTTATCGAATCGCTGTTTTATTCTCGTCAGGTTGAACAAACGGAACGGCAGAGGTGTTGATTAGTTGTTTTCCGCAGCGGGATTGGCGGGTGTTGTCTTTCTCGACTTGCGGCTTTTATTAACCCTAAAACATCTATTATCATGTTTTGTTATCAATGTCAGGAAACAGCCGGCGGTAAGGGCTGTAAGGTTGTCGGAGTATGCGGCAAGAGCGAAGAATTGGCTTCTGCTTTGGATTGTCTCGTTTTCGAGGTGATGGAATTGGCTGCAATCAATGACAGGTTGCGAAAGTCCGATTTGGAGGATGTGGAGGCAAGCCGGTTGATTACGGATTCTCTTTTCTCGACAATCACGAATGCGAATTTCGATGTGGAGGCGATAAAATGCAAGCTTGCCAAAGTAAAAAGCAAAAAGCAGAATCTTGTCTCCAAGGCAAAAAGCAAGGGCTTGTACCTTGATGATCTTAAATTAAGCAAGGGTGAACCTTCTCCGGAGCGAACGAGTGTGTTGGCTGAAAAGAATGAGGATATAAGGAGTTTGAAACAACTTATAATATATGGAGCGAAAGGCATGGCGGCTTACTTGAAGCATGCTCAAAGGCTTGGCTTTGAGGATATGGTTGTTTATGCTGCTCTTGAAAATGCTTTATCCGAGGTCAGAAGAGGGGATATTTCGCAGGAGGAATTGGTGTCTCTGACTTTGGGGACGGGGGAAGCCGGTGTGAAGGCTATGTATTTGTTGGATAAAGCCAATACTTCGACTTTCGGAAATCCTGAGATGACAACGGTCGATATAGGGGTGGGCAATCGTCCCGGTATATTGATTTCGGGGCATGACCTGATGGATTTGAAAGAGTTGTTGGAACAGAGTGCGGACAGCGGTGTCGATGTTTACACTCACAGCGAGATGTTGCCGGCTCATTATTATCCTTATTTCAAGAAGTACAAGCATTTCAGAGGAAACTATGGCAATGCGTGGTGGCGGCAGAAGGAGGAGTTCGAGACGTTCCATGGTCCTGTTCTTTTCACCTCCAACTGCATTGTTCCGCCAAGAGCCACGGCGTCTTACAAAGACCGTATTTACACAACAGGTTCTTGCGGTTTCCCGGGTGCGAAGCATATATCGCAAGACCCTGTAACGAAGGTCAAAGATTTCTCTCAACTGATAAATCATGCCAAGACGTGTCCTCCTCCCGAAAAGATAGAAGAGGGAAAGATAGTCGGAGGGTTTGCTCATAACCAAGTGTTGATGTTAAAGGATAAAATCCTTGCGGCGATTGAGAGGGGAGATGTGAAACGCTTCGTCGTGATGGCAGGTTGCGACGGAAGAATGGCATCGAGGAGTTATTATAGTGATTTTGCAAAGGCTCTCGGTGAGGATTCCATTATATTGACGGCGGGTTGTGCAAAGTACCGTTACAACAAACTGCCTTTGAAGCCGAATAAAGAGTTTCCGAGAGTGCTCGATGCTGGACAGTGTAATGATAGTTACTCTCTTGTCATCATAGCCGACGAGTTGAGAAAAGCCTTGGGATTAAAGAGTATAAACGAACTTCCTATCGTTTATAACATAGCATGGTACGAGCAGAAGGCTGTCATAGTGCTTTTGGCATTGTTGTCTTTGGGTGTGAAGAATATTCATCTCGGTCCTACGCTTCCTGCTTTTCTCAGTCCGAATGTGCTTGGGGTTTTGCAAAAAGAGTTCAACATGGGAGGCATAAGCACCGTGAACGAAGATATTGTGAAGTTTTTGAATGTGTAGTCATCAAAGTATTTTGTTTAATGTTATTGATTCTTCTGCCTGTTCCTTTTGGAGCAGGCAGTTTTTCGGGAAAATATAGTATCTTTGCATCGTATATTCAAATGAAAATAACAATAAAAAACAGTAGAAATATGAAGACATTGAACTTAAAGCGGATTGCAACAGCCATTTGTCTGGTTGCTTTGCTTGTATCGCCGTTCGCATTTGCAGCGGCTCAGAACGAAACGACGGACAAAGTGATTATGTCCTACGAAGCAGAAGATGAAGAAATCGATGAGAGTTCTTCAAATTCCGATTTCTTGATGGATTTTTATTTTTCATTCCTTACCATGGATAAGAATAAGAATATAGGAGACCAAATAGGAGCAAAAATGCCGAAGTATGGAATAGGTCTTGGTTACAGAAGCATTTTCGGCAGCAAGTCTTACTTTTACAGAGCATGGAACTTTGGCGGATATTATGGTTTCAGGACATATACTTACGCTCCTACGGATAAAGAAGGCAATGCTTTGAACAGCACGGACAGAGACGTAAGGTCGAGTATGTATTCTTTCAATATGGACTTTGCATTGGGCGGAAGCATTTTCTTCACGAAGAACAGAAATAACGGGGTTAACCTGTTTGCCGGATTCGGATTCGATTACACTGCCGTGAAAATAGACAAGGCAAAACCGGGAAACGCCATGTATTATGATTACACGATAGCACAATACGGTTTTTACGTACCTATGGGCGTAAGATTATTCTTTAAGGGAGTTACTCTTACCGCTACATATCGGTTGAGAGCATTCGACATAGATATGACGATAAAAGACAGAAAGAGTACGACAATCAGCGCCGATGAAACCTTGAAACAAATGCCTTTGGAAATCTCTTTGGGTATTCCTATTTTTTAAGCGGAAACATGTAAGTTAGGAAGGAAGTAACGAATCCATGTAACGAAAATCGTGGATATAAAAAAAGACAGTCGGATAAAAATTCCGACTGTCTTTTTCTTTGTGTTCACTTATCGGTTATGCTTTATTGGCAGAACCGAGAACGTCAACTATTTTATGCTCGTACATGAGTTTCAAGTTATCTCTTGCAGGTCCCAAATATTTACGAGGGTCGAATTCCGCAGGTTTGTCGTGCATTATCTTTCTTATCGTTGCCGTCATGACCAAACGGCCATCGGAGTCTATATTTATTTTGCATACGGACGATTTAGCAGCTTTTCGTAATTGCTCCTCAGGTATTCCGATGGCATCTTTCAATGCTCCGCCGTATTGGTTTATGATTTTGACCTGATCTTGCGGTACGGAAGATGAACCGTGCAAAACGATAGGGAAGCCGGGTATTCTTTTCTCGACTTCTTCCAAAATGTCGAAACGCAATGGCGGCGGTATCAATATTCCTTCTGCATTGCGGGTGCATTGTTCAGGACGGAATTTGTTAGCTCCGTGAGATGTACCTATGGAAATAGCAAGAGAATCGACACCGGTTTTCTTTACGAAGTCCTCGACGTCCTCAGGTCTCGTGTAGGAACTGTGTTCTGCCGATACTTCGTCCTCAACGCCTGCGAGGACTCCCAATTCCCCTTCCACGGTAACGTCATATTGATGAGCGTACTCTACGACTTTCTTGGTCAATGCGACGTTTTCTTCGTATGGAAGCGAAGAACCATCAATCATGACAGAAGAAAAGCCGTATTCGATGCAGGATTTGCAAAGCTCGAAACTGTCGCCGTGGTCAAGGTGCAGTACTATCGGAATGTTGCAACCCAATTCCTTCGCATATTCCACGGCTCCTTGTGCCATGTATCTTAGCAAAGTCTGGTTCGCATACTTCCTCGCACCTGACGAAACTTGCAATATAACGGGGCTTTTCTGTGCAACACAGGCTTGAATGATTGCCTGCATTTGCTCCATGTTGTTAAAATTGAAAGCGGGTATCGCATAACCGCCTTTCATTGCCTTGGCAAAAATCTCTCTCGAGTTTACCAAGCCGAGTTTTTTATATTCTACCATTCTTATGTTTAGTTTATGTTGTTTATGATTGTCTGTAACTTTGTTTGAAGCGGCTTCGATGCCTTTACAAGCGGCTGTCTCAAATTAGATGATGCGATATTCATGATTTCCAATGCGGCTTTTATTCCGACAGGATTGCCTTCTTCAAAAATCGCCTTGGAGAAAGGAAGCAACTTTTCATGAACAGCTCTTGCCTTTTTCATGTTCGACTTCAAGCAATGGTTCACCAATTCGCTCATTTGTTTCGGAAAAGCGTTTGCAGTTACGGAAATAACCCCCTGCATTCCCAATGCCATAAGCGGCAATACCAATGCGTCTTCACCACTTACAACGGTAAAGCCTTGTGGTTTGTTCATGAGAATGTCCATACACTGCGATATGTTTCCGGAAGCTTCTTTTATTCCTATTATATTAGGAAAGTCGGTTGCCAACTGCACGCAAGTCTCTGCCGAAATGTTAACTCCGCATCTTCCCGGTACGTTATAGAGAATTACAGGCACATCGGAGGCTTCCGCAACAGCCTTGAAATGGGTATAAAGTCCCTTTTGGTTCGGTTTATTATAGTAAGGAGCAACCGAAAGTATGGCAGCAATGGAACTGAAATCCGTTTTTCTTATCTCATCCACAAGACTGCGGGTATCGTTTCCGCCCATTCCCAAAACGATTGGCACCCTGTTTTCCACCTTCTCTATGGTGTATTCCACTATTGCCATCTTTTCCTGTTTGCTCAACGTGGGATATTCGCTCGTCGTGCCGAGACAAAGGAGATAATCCACGCCTCCGCTTATCGTATGCTCGATAAGGTTGCCGAAAGCTGTGAAATCTATATTTCCCTGTTTATGAAAAGGCGTTACCAAGGCAACCCCCGTTCCTTGTAAGTCGAATTTTTTCATATATTATCCTTTCTCTTGAATTTGGAGATATAAAAGAGGACTTGGGTGATGTAATTCTCCAACTCCGTTTCTTCTTCCATGTTTATCAACAAATCGAAATGCTTTCTGTTCTTTTCGGTATCGTTTGCCACCTTGAAGCCTATACGAGACAAAAGGCTGGCAAAGGAGGATATTATG
>UQXW01000052.1 GCA_900545215.1 uncultured Bacteroidota bacterium | reverse complement strand
AGCTATTACTTTTGTACCGGAGTGAGCGGTGCAGCTCCGATTACGCATTTTGATGCTTCACAAGCCAAAACACAGTTTGCTTGTGAGGTTAAAGGATTTGACGCAAACAAATTCTTTGATAGAAAAGAAGGAAGAAAATACGATAGATTTTCACAATACGGCATCGTTGCGGCGGAACAAGCCGTTACGGACTGCAATGTGGATTTCGAAAAGATAAATAAGGAAAGAGCCGGTGTGATTTGGGCTTCCGGCATAGGCGGAATCGTAACTTTTCAAGAAGAAATAACGAACTTCGTCAAGGGAGACGGCAGTTTAAGGTTCAGTCCGTACTTCATTCCCAAGATGATAGCTGACATTTGTGCAGGTCATATTTCGATAAAGTACGACTTGAGAGGACCGAACTTCGCCACTGTTTCGGCCTGTGCCTCATCTGCCAATGCCATTGCCGATGCTTTCATGTACATAAAGACAGGCAAAGTTGATTTTATGGTCTGCGGAGGCAGTGAAGCGGCAGTTTCGGAGGCAGGAATCGGCGGTTTCAGTTCCATGCATGCCATTTCCCAAAGAAACGACTCCCCTGAGACGGCTTCAAGACCTTTTGATAAAGACAGAGACGGCTTTGTCTTGGGCGAAGGAGCAGGAGCTTTGATTTTGGAAGAGTATGAACATGCAAAAGCTCGCGGAGCCAAGATTTATGCAGAGATATGCGGAGCCGGTCTGACGGCAGATGCTTATCACATGACGGCACCTCATCCAGAAGGTCGCGGTGCTTTGGCAGCAATGCGTGAGGCAATGCGTGAAGCAGGATTGGAATTGGAGCAAATCCAACACATCAATACGCACGGTACATCAACACCGCTTGGCGATGTGGCGGAGATAAAAGCCATCGAATCTTTGTTCGGAGAACATGCAAAGAACATAAACATAAATTCGACCAAGTCCATGACAGGACACTTGCTCGGAGCGGCAGGTGCAATAGAAGCAATCGCAACCGTACTTGCAATAAAGAATGGAGTGGTTCCTCCGACAATCAATCATTTCACGGATGATGAAGCTCTCCCTGACTTGAACTATACTTTCAACAAAGCACAGAAGAGAGAAATATATGGAGCATTGAGCAATACTTTCGGATTCGGAGGACATAATGCTTGTATTGCTTTCAAAAAGTACGAAGGAGACTAATAGTTTTCGCAGAAGAAATGTTTCATTTCTGGAAAAAGAATTACAGCGAAGAAGATAGGAAATTATTGAAGTTACTGAAGAATATTCTTGGGTGCAAGCCCAAGAATATTTCTGTTTACAAGTTGGCATTGGTTCACCGTTCCCGCTCCCACAAAGACGCGAAAGGGAACAAACTGAACAACGAACGCTTGGAATATTTAGGCGATACTGTTCTCAGTACCATAGTCGGAGAGTTCTTATTCAGACGATACCCTCATAAGGGTGAGGGTTTTCTCACTGAAATGCGGTCGAAGATAGTAAGCCGTGCCAATCTCAACAAACTTTCCATAAAGATTGGCTTATCCGATCTCATAAAATATAGCCGTACCAATGCAGGCGAGTGGCATTACGTCTCGATGGACGGAGACGCTTTCGAGGCTCTGGTCGGTGCTTTGTATATAGACAAAGGATATAAGTTCACATACAAAGCCCTAACCCGAAGACTGTTCAACTCTTACATGAATATAGACGAGATAGAGAACACTGCATGGAATTACAAAGGCAAGTTGATTGCATGGGGACAAAAGAGCAGAAAAAATGTGTCTTTTGAAATCATCAATATCAAAGAAATAAATCACCGAAAACAATATACGGTACAAATAAGGATAGATGGCGTTCCGACAGCGACCGCCACGGATTTCTCTGTAAAGTCGGCAGAGCAACTTGCCGCCGAAAAGACATACAAAAAGCTACCGTCGCCGGAACAGACTTCGATAACATCAAAAACAGAAACAGAACAAAATGAATAATACGGAACGTAAACCGGAGTGGTTGAAGATAAAGCTCGAAACGGGTGAGAATTATCCAAAGGTAAAAAAGATTGTCGAACTTAACAAACTGCATACCATTTGCAGCAGTGGCAAGTGTCCCAATATCGGTCAATGTTGGTCGATAGGAACGGCGACATTCATGATTTCAGGGGACGTTTGTACCCGTAGTTGCAAGTTCTGTGCCACCAAAACGGGCAGACCTCTGCCTTTGGATACCGATGAACCGGAAAAAATAGCCGATTCGGTAAAACTCATGCACCTCAAACATTGTGTCATAACCTCCGTCGATAGAGATGATTTGGACGATAAATCCGCTCGGCATTGGGCATTGACCATAGAAGCCGTTCGCAGGAAAAACCCCGAGACCACAATAGAGGTATTGACACCCGATTTCGACGGACGCGAAGACCTTTTGGATATTGTATTTGCCGCCAAACCCGATGTTTTCGGTCATAACATGGAGACGGTCAAAAGACTATCCGACCAAACACGCAGTCGTGCGAAATATGATGTCAGTCTGAAAGTATTGTCTCTTTCCGACAAGTTCGGGCTTATCACAAAGACAGGAATAATGGTGGGACTTGGCGAAACGGAAGATGAGGTTGTTGAATTGATGAGAGATGTCAAAGCAGCAGGAGTAAGACTTCTTACCATAGGTCAGTACCTTCAGCCGACAAAGAACCATATTCCGGTTGTGGAATACGTAACTCCCGAACAATTTGCGAAATATAAGACAATAGGAATGGAACTTGGTTTCGATAATGTCGAAAGTGGTCCCCTTGTTCGTTCGTCATATATGGCGGAAAAAACGTTTTTGGAGTCCAAAATAAAGAAACCTACCGAATAAGCACCGATAACAGATATATAAATCGAGGCATTGAACAAATACGTTCTCTGCCTCGATTTGCTTCTCAGCCGAAGAGGTTCGAGCCTTTGCCTTTCCGAGAAAAACGAAACGCCGAAAGAATTTGATAAAACGCCGATTCGTGAAATTCTTTCGGCGTTTCATTTCAGGCTTTTCCGTTTGCGGTGTGGCGTATTTTCGTTTTAATTCGTACCTTTGCCCCTTTGAAAGAACCAAAACAGTAATAATCAAAAATCGAATGACAATGAAGAAACGTGTCTTTTTGCTCGCACTCTTGTTTGTGGGCTTCATGAACTTAGTCAATGCCCAACAAGGCAAATGGGCAGGAACAGTCAAGTATCAACTTTCTTGGACGGGAGAAATTCCCAAGGGAGTCCAACTTCCTACCGAGTGGGAAACCAAAGTTTTTGAGAACAAAACCAAGACTATGTCTTTTTCTTGGGCGATGATGTTAGGCTTACCGGCAACGGAATTAACAGATGCCGCAAAGAAAACGATTACCTACACTTGTGATTTCTCGATGATACCCGTAGATGAGTTGAACGGTAAATGGTTTATCAAGAAAAAAATCACGGATGCGGATTTTGCCGAAATTTCTTACAAAGAGACCGGGAACACAAAAGAGATGGCAGGCAAGAAAGTGAAAGAAATAATATGCACTTCCAAGGATAAAGACGGTGCAGACGTTACAGAAACGATTTGGGCTTGCGATGAAATCGGACCTATGATGGATTTGATGTACTATCCGGGTTTGAAAGCAATGCCTTTCGAGTTCAAGATAGATTTGGACGATAAAATTTCATGCCAATTCACGGTTTCCGAACTTACGGAAGGTAAGGTCAAGAATACGGAACTTATAATGGAAGCCGGTTATGACGAATTGACCGAAGAAGAATTTTTAGAGAAATTGAAATCCGTAAGTGGCGGAGAAGAATCAGGAGACGAGGATTTCTAAACAGCATAATTTGATGAGCGAAACAAAGCAGAACAAAAAAGCAAAAGGAAAAAGTTCCAAACAAAAGGGCGTTTCCGAAAGCCTGATAAGCAGGGCAGTGCATTCGGATCAATTTCCGAAAGTGATGGGAGTATGTTTGAGCGTATTCACAGTGTTTTGTTTTGTCTGCTTTGTTTCATTCTTTTGGAGTTGGTCGTATGATTATACAAGGATGCAGGGACTTTCTCCGATTAAACTTCTGATAGGAGAACAGGATATAGAGAATTGGGGCGGGCCATTGGGAGCATTCATATCCTATCTCTTCATACGACATACATTCGGTGTGGCTTCTTTCGGTTTCCTCATACTTTTCACACTCGGCGTTCTGCGACTTTTCGGCGTGCATATTGCCAACCTGTCCAAGTGGATACTATCCGTATTCGTAATAATGCTTTGGGCTTCCGTAGTCTGCGGTTTCTGCGTGGAGATTGGAGGTATCGAATCCATGGATGTCTTTGCGGGAACGGTCGGCATGGCGGTTAACTATTGGCTGAAAGGAGTAATAGGCAAAGTCGGAGCGACTCTGTTCTTATTGGCCTTTACCATAAGTTTTCCGATGATGCTGTTCAACGTAAGATATGGTTTCGTATTTCGTGCATTCGGAAGATGGAAAGAACGCATGCAAAAAAGTAAGGAAGAAAGAGCCGAAAGAAAACGTTTGAAAGCCGAAGAGAAAGAAAAAGAAAGAGAAGAAGAAATTCTTCAAGAGCAAAAAGAAGAGACCGAAACGCAGATTAAGGAAGAAGAAACTCCCGAAATATTTTCTTCTTCCGCCAATAAAAATAGAAGAAGGAACGAATCCGGGGATTTATTAAGCCTCGAAGAAGAACAAGAACTTACAAGATTTGAAGTGAAAAACGCTCAAAGCGGAGAAATCATAGAAACATCGAAGGGAAACGATGAAGTAACCTTTGAAGTCGAGCAGCCACAAGCGGCGAACGAAGAAAAAACGGAAGAGGACTGCGAAGAAGATACCGAAGAAGACCGAACGCATTTCGGAATAGACGAACCATACGATCCCAGATTGGAATTGGCAAGTTTTCAACTGCCGAAAGCGGACATGCCCGGCTTGTTGGTGGATTACGAAAAGAACAACAAGGTAATCAATGAGAACGAACTGTTGGCAAACAAGGACAGAATCGTTACCACATTGAAGAATTACAGTATCGACATTGTCAAGATAAAAGCCACACCCGGTCCTACGGTAACTTTATACGAGATAGTGCCGGCACCGGGAACAAGAATAAACAAGATAAAGAACTTGGAGGACGATATAGCTCTGAGCCTTTCCGCTTTGGGAATAAGAATTATCGCTCCCATACCAGGAAAGGGAACCATAGGTATTGAAGTACCGAACTCCAATCCGCAGATTGTGTCGATGAAGACCATGCTCACATCGCCACAATTCGTAAACAGCAAGTTTGAACTGCCTGTTGCAATAGGCAAAACAATATCCTCCGAACCGTTTGTTGCGGATCTTGCGAAAATGCCCCATTTGCTTATGGCAGGAGCAACGGGACAGGGAAAATCCGTGGGATTGAATGCCATCATATCTTCTTTACTGTTCAAGAAACACCCATGCGAATTGAAGTTCGTAATGGTTGACCCGAAGAAAGTGGAGTTGTCTTTGTACTCGAAAATAGAACGTCATTACCTTGCGAAGTTACCTGACAGCGAAGAGGCGATTATCACCGATGTGAAGAAGGTTGTACGGACTCTCAACTCGTTATGTATAGAGATGGATCAGAGATACGACTTGCTGAAAGCCGCAGGTTGCAAGAAAATAACAGAATACAATGCCAAGTTCTGCTCTCGGAGACTTCTTCCTACCGACGGACACAGGTATTTGCCGTACATAGTGTTGGTAATCGATGAGTTTGCGGATTTGATAATGACGGCAGGCAAAGAAGTCGAACTTCCGATTGCAAGACTTGCCCAACTTGCCAGAGCGGTCGGCATACATCTTATCATAGCGACCCAAAGGCCGACGGTGAATATCATAACGGGAACCATCAAAGCCAACTTCCCTGCAAGGGTTGCCTTTAAGGTGAGTAGCAAATTGGACTCCCGCACCATACTCGACACAGGCGGAGCAGAGCAACTCATAGGCAGGGGCGACATGCTTATTTCCCTTGGAAGCGATTTGATAAGATTGCAATGTGCATTGATAGATACCGATGAGATAGAGAGGCTTGCGGACTATATAGGAGCTCAACGCGGCTTCAATGAGACGTTCCTTTTGCCTGAATATTTGGACGAGGATTCCGAACCGAGCAAGGAAGTGGACATGAAGCAGCTCGATGACAAGTTTGCGGAGTCTGCCCGTTTGGTCGTACAACATCAGCATGGCAGTACATCTTTGATACAACGTAAACTATCACTCGGCTATAACAGAGCGGGAAGAATAATCGACCAATTGGAAGCCGCCGGCATCGTTGGACCTTTCGAGGGAAGCAAAGCGAGGGAAGTATTGGTGAAAACCGAGGCGGAATTGGACGAAATACTCAAAGAATACACAGGTAAATAAATCCTACCGATATGAAGAAAGCATTCGTTTTATCGATTTGTTTGTTCGTCTTTGCGGGACTTGCTTTCTCGCAAAGGGTAAAGGAAAACGGAGTCGTTATAGACAAAACCGCCCAAAGAATTGTTGAAAAGATAATTGCCGAAATCAAAGCAGACAATCCTTTCAAGGTCTCTTTCTCGATGACGACAAAGAACCAAGGCAAAGAAACCGCTTCTCTTTCCGGCACTTTGGTCTCAAACGGAGACAAATTCGCCCTCATTTCTTCAGAATACGAGGATTACTCCGATGGAAAGAACGTATGGCATTTCGTTAAAAGCAACAACGAGGTCGAACTTACCCGGGTAAACGATGAGAACAATGCTTTGAACATAACAGGCTTGATTGAACGCTATGCAAAGGATTATCGCCCGAAACTTATAAGGGAAGAAAATCGTGGAAACAGCATTGTAAATATCATAGACCTTGTTCCGAAAGGCAAATCAGGCATAGCAAAAATAAGGATTACCTCCGACAAAAAGACAAATCGCTTGAAAGAAATGACGATAAGCATAAGGGAGGGCAACACTTACACATACAAATTCAACAAATACGAGACCAAAGTCAAGGTTCGGGACAATGATTTCGTCTTTCCTAAAAGCAAATATCCGAAAGCCGAAATAATCGACCTTCGATAAGTCGGACACGCTTTATGTTCGAGCATTCGGACATATCTGCCGCCCTTTCATAAAACACCGATAACGATAGCGGAAAACGAATCGGCGTTTCGACTGCAATGAAACGCCAAAAGGATTTCAGGAATCGGCGTTTCAGGAAAATAAAACGGCGTTTCGCCACGAGCTTGAAATGAAGCGATTTACGAAATGCCGTTCCTGCGAGTTCGAAAACGGCATCGATGGAATGGAATAACAGATAAATTGATAACGAAAGGAGAAGAGAATGAAGAGGATAGGTATCATGAGCGATACTCACGGCATTGTGCCGCGACAAGTCTATGATTTTTTCAAGGATGTCAATCTTATAATCCACTGCGGCGACATAGGCAGTGGCGAAGTCTTGGACGAATTGCGTTTGTTCAAGCCTGTTGTTGCGGTGTATGGTAATTGCGATGACCGCTACGGCTTGGACGACGTGAAAAGGGTGCAACATATCGAAGTGGAAGGGGTGAAGATAAT
Organism: uncultured Bacteroidota bacterium; assembly: GCA_900545215.1. Lineage (GTDB taxonomy): Bacteria > Bacteroidota > Bacteroidia > Bacteroidales > P3 > Onthomorpha. The sequence goes on along the minus strand of UQXW01000052.1, from coordinate 8,021 downwards.
GATAACCCACATAGGCGGCTACCCGAAGCACTACGACCGTTGCATCAAAGAGGAATTGCAAGAGGCGAAATGCGACATATTTTGCTGCGGACACTCCCATATATTGCGGGTGATGTATGACAAGGACATGGATTTCCTTTTAATCAACCCTGGGGCCTGCGGCAGGCAGGGCATTCACCAAAAAGCCACTCTTGTCCGCCTCACTCTTGAAGACGGAAAGGCAAAAGACCTCGAAGTAATGGACTTCGACAAATGGGGGAAGTAGATTTTTTCGTACTTTTGCACGGATTAAAACGCTCGGATTATGAAAAGAACACTCATGCTTCTGTTTGCACTGCTCGCTTGCGGTATTTCAAACGCCCAACTCTATAATTGGGAGTTCGGAATCACCATCGGCGGTTCAAATTATGTAGGGGACATAAACTCTTCTTTCAACTCCAATGAGAACAACGCCCAATGGAATCAGTTCGAACAAAGTTTCGATTTTTACAATACCAACTTCCGTTTGGGAATATTGGCAAGGTATAACCTCTCTCCCCGTTGGGCTTTCACGGGAGAGTTGAACTTCACCTCCTTGGAAGGAGATGACAAGCACTATGCCAATCCCCGAAACCTGAACTTCCATTCTCCTCTCAGGGAATTGAGTTTCGTATGCGAATATAACTTCTTCGACTATCGCACAGGCAGCCTTCAACACCGCATAACACCTTATATCTTTGCAGGAATAGCGGGTTTTTACTTTAATCCGAAGACCGACATCGTCAATCCGATAACAGGAGAACTCGAAACGGTGGAGTTGCAACCTCTCAATACGGAAGGACAAGGCATGAAGGGCTATGACAAGGCTTATTCACGCTACGGCATCTCCATTCCTTTCGGTCTGGGTGTCAGATTTTCGATAGGCAGCCGTATATGCCTCGGTCTGCAATGGGGATTCAGAAAAACGTTCACCGATTACATAGACGACATAAGCAAAACCTACGTCTCTCACGAGCTTCTGACCGAATGGGCAGGCGAATTGGCAGCGGAAGCCGCCGACAGGACGCACGAGTTGGACGGAATGGAGGGCGTATATCATGCAGACAAGTTGGCAAGAGGCAATTCCAAGACAAAGGATTGGTATAACTTCTTCGGAATAACCATAACCACCAAACTATCGACCAAATCCTCCAAATGCCCGGGCATGGGCAAGTAGTCGGTCGGATCGAACAACAAAAAAGAAATAGCAATGTTTTACATTCTTGCCATAGAATCATCTTGCGATGACACATCTTGTGCCGTCATGAACAGCGAATTCAAGGTCTTGTCAAACGTTACGGCATCTCAACAGGTGCATGCGGAGTATGGCGGTGTCGTTCCCGAGCTTGCCTCGCGGGCTCACCAATCGAACATCATTCCTGTGGTCGATAAAGCACTCAAAGACGCAGGAGTGGATAAGCATGACTTGAAAGCGGTGGCATTCACGCGAGGACCCGGTTTATTGGGTTCTCTTTTGGTAGGAGTGAGTTTTGCCAAGAGTTTTGCCGCAGCCTTGGGCGTGAAGATGATAGAGGTGAACCATTTGGAAGCACACGTATTGGCTCACTTCATCAAGGATACTCCCGATACAAAAGTGCCGTCCTTCCCGATGCTCTGCCTTTTGGTCTCGGGAGGGAACACACAAATAATACGCCTTGACACTCCCCGCAAAATGGAAGTGATAGGCAAGACGATAGACGACGCAGCAGGCGAAACCATAGACAAAGCCGCCAAGATACTCTCCCTTCCTTACCCGGGAGGTCCCCATATAGACAGATTGGCTCGGCAGGGCAAAGCCGTATTGCAATTTTCCCACAGCCGCATTCCCGCATACGATTACAGCTTCTCCGGATTGAAGACAAGCATCCTTTATACTCTCAGAGACAAACTAAAAGAAAATCCGACATACATTGAAGAGAACATGGCGGATATTGCCGCCTCGGTTCAGAAAGCCGTTGTCGATGCCTTGTTGCACAAATTCGAGAAAGCAATAAAGGATACCGGCATAAAGAATATAGCCGTTGCGGGAGGCGTTTCGGCAAATTCCCTGCTCAGAGAAAGGCTGCAAGAATTGGGAGTGAAGTATTCTTGCGATGTCTTCATACCCAAGTTTTCCTATACGACGGATAACGCAGCCATGGTGGCATCGGCAGCCTTGTTCAAGTATCAAGACGGAGAGTTCGCTGACCTTTCCGCTACCGCTTACGCACGATAAGTTTCTTATGCGGGTCTTTCTGATCGGTTACATGCTGAGCGGCAAAAGCACCGTTGGCAAGAAATTGGCAAAACGCTTGAATTACGACTTTGTCGATACGGATAAATGGATTGAAAACAAATACCGGTTGAGCGTTGGGGGCATATTTGCCAAATATGGTGAAGATGTATTCCGTTCTTTCGAGGAAGAAGCCCTGCAAGAGTTGATTGCAAAGGATAATATCGTCATCTCGACAGGAGGAGGCTTGCCCTGCTTTGGCGACAACATGGAAAGGATAAAAGCAAACGGCTTTTCCATTTACCTGAACATCAACCCACGTTCAATTATAGTGAGACACAAAACATCGCATCGCAAACGTCCGCTTTTGGAAGGCAAAGATGATATGGAACTCCTGCAATTCGTTACAACCAATCTTGCGGAGAGGGAACGTTTCTACCGACAAGCCGACCTGATTGTGCGGGCAGAGAGTGCCGACATAAACAATATAATATCGAAAGTTCTATCTCATACTTCGTTATGGAAAACGGAGTAAATGTTTCACCTGTTCCAGCAAGTCTATGCAGGATTTATTTCACTCTGTCGGGATTTTGGTTTATGAACGCAGCCCAAGAACCTGCCTTTTTGCCTTTCGACTTTTGGGTTTCAGACTTTTGAATCGGTAAATCGTTCTGATAAGCATGGCAAAGAGCCACTGCGAGAGAGTCCGTGGCGTCCAAATGGTTTGGGATTTCATCGAAACGAAATATTCTTTGCAACATATTCGCCACCTGTTCCTTCGAGGCTGCACCGTTGCCCGTTATGGATTGCTTGATTTTACGTGGAGAATACTCGACGAAAGGAACGTTACGGGCAAATGCCGCCGCAATGCACAGTCCCTGAGCCCTGCCGAGTTTCAACATCGATTGCACGTTCTTGCCGAAGAAAGGAGCCTCGATGGCAAGCATATCCGGCTTATAGACCTCGATAATCGCCGAAACCTTATCAAACAATATTTTCATCTTCGTACTCATTTCCATCTTCGTTCCCAAGACTATACAACTCATAGTCAGGAGTTCTGTCTGTTTTCCCCTCTGTTCGATTATCGAATAACCAGTTATGTTCGTTCCCGGGTCTATTCCGAGTATCCTTTTCTCTTTTGAAAACTGCATGATGGAATATCGCTGTTGTCCTTTGTGCCGAAAAACGCTTGCAAAGGTAAGAATTTTATCCGGAGATGCGATTTTTCCATGCTGAGTTCATTCCAATGCTGAAAAGGATTGGAGAGAATTGGAAAGTAAAGGCAATGAAGAAATCATGGAAGTGGCGTTAATACTTAGTATAGACGGAACATAAAAGCAGCGAACGCTTCACAGAGATTATAAGTCCGTTGTTGAAGTAAGTTTTGCCGCCCTTATATACACAATGATTTTCCGAATAGCCTCTGCTCATGAAAGCACCACACCGAGGATTTCGTGCGAACGAATTATTTTTCCGGATGTTATGTGTATGGAATAAAACTTTGCGAGATTGTCAGCCAATTCTCTGCGTTCGTGTTTTGTTGCGGTGCTTTTCCAGTGTGGAGTTTTTGTGTTTGAAAGGAGAAGATTGTGAAAGGAGAGCGAGGATTGCAATGAAAGAACATCTTTTTCCTGCGTGGAAGTCGTGAATTTGCCGGAAAGAAGGTCGAAAAAAGGTGTTTCTTCGCCGTAATTATCGTATGGTCGGAAGCCTAGTTTGGTTGAAAGGTCTATCAGAAAGTGCAGATGAAATTCTGGAAGACTTGCTTCCGAAGCTTTTTCCAAGGAAATGACTTGTTCTTTCAGGAAAAAGTATAAATCCTCATTGGGAGTGTTCTCTTTGAGAGATAAATTCAGTACCTCCACCATGAATATTGCAAGACTTGTCTTGACTATATGGCTGCTTGTTTGTTCGCAACCTGCGATGAGAGAAGATGATTTGATATTGTGCAACTTTGCTTTCGGCGTTGAATTTGTCTCTAATTGCAATATTCTTAAAGGTTGAAAGTGTTGCACCCTCGTTCTTCCTCCGACCTTACGGGCAGAACGCAATATGTAGGTTTGCAATCCGAAGTCCTTTGTGTAGGTTTTTACTATCAGGCTCGTATCGTTATAGGGTATGGTGCTGAGGATAAGTGCTTCGGTTATTGAAATCATGAATCAGCGTATTATAAGAACCTTGCCTGTTGCGGTTTTGGCTCCTTCCTCGGCGGAGGAAAAGATAAGATAAACTCCGCTCGCCACATCTTCGCCTTTGAAGTTTTTTCCGTCCCAAACGGCTTGTCCTCCTATGGATTTTATATGGGCGACAGTCTTCCCTGAAACATCTGTTATTCTGACATCCGAGTCTGCGACGAATCCTTTGATGGCAATCTTTCCGCTATGTTCCGGTCTTAAAGGATTGGGATAAGCAGTCAGCTTGCCTGCTTCTTCCGCTCCCTTGGTGGACTCTGCCTTATAGGAAACAATTCCCCTGTCCGTGCCTATGAAAACTTCGCCTGTTATTCCGTTTTGAGCCATGCAGATGACCCTGTTGGAAATCAAGGGGCTGTTCTCTGCCGTGAAATGATGTATTTGCTCATTTCCGGAAGATGAAAGGACGTAAATACCGTTTCTTTCGGTGCCTACCCATTTACGATTTCCCCCGTCAATCATTATGCAGGTTATATTCTCGAAATTCAAAAGGTATTGTGCTATGCCGTTTTCCTGATAGATTATATTCTGACACTCGGTATTGGAATGCACTCCGTCATCGCTGTCAAACACATCTGCAATATTGTATGCGACCTTTATGCCCTTGTCCGTGCCTATCCACATTTCTCCGTCCATGTCCTGCGCTATGCAATTTACCTTCGTGGTTCGGTCTTTCGAACCATTATTCGGGTCGAGCAATATTTTGTTTCCGTCGTTATCCAATACCAAAATCTTATTTCCCGATGTCCAAAGGAGCTTGTAATGAGCCGTTTTATCCAACGTCATGCCGAGTATTTCGTCCGTTCCTATGAAAGAATAGGTATCGAAATTGCCCCATACGTTATTGTAAGTAAGGTAGCAAAAGCCGTTCTGAACCATGGAATTTGCTATAAGCAGGTTTCCCGACTCGTCGTATTCCACTCGTGCAATTCTGAAACAATAAGGGTGAGGCACGAGTTTGCCATCGGTGTTTGCCTCGGTATAAAGGTTGATTACCTTATTATCCAATATTTCCACTACGCCACTCCACCATGACGATGCCATTATATGGTTGGGATTGCGTGGGTCTATGGTTACGTTCAAGATATCTTTTATCGTGTCGAGAGCAGGAGACCTGTCCAGCCCCCACCAATAACTGCCATCGAAAGAACAAACATTGCCCGTAAGACCGCGAGGTGCATTCTGTATTGTCCTGCCTCCCGGTGCGGCATAAACCTTTCCTTCATCGGACACCGTCAAAGAAAAGATGTCATTGCTCAAAGGACCGTTCGGGAAATACCCTTCCACGGTTTGCGAACCCTGTTTGAAGTTCGCATAATGCAGTAATCCGCGATAATCATGAGCCAACCACAGGTCATTTCCGTCTATGGTTATGTCGTTTATGTCGAGTGTTATATCATGAATCGGGTTCCATTCGTCGCTTATATGGAAATATTCCTTCTTATGAGCGATATCGTTGACGGAATAAAGGTTTACACTTCTGTAAGCCGTAAGAATAAGAGTCGTGTCGCACAATCGCAGATTTGCTATGTACTCGTCATCGAAAGCCGTCGTCCAATTCCGACCATCGAAAAGATATACCGTGCTGTTGGTGGAGTTTTCCATTGCAACGCCTACGAGAAGTTGCCTTTTGTTCGGTTGAAGCAGGAAATTTATGTTGTAATCAGCCTTTCCCGTATTGCCTATGCTTTGGAACTTCTTCCATGTTTCGCTTGCTCCCAAAGCGGGACTGTTCTTCGGAGCATAGAGCAAGCCCTCCACCGTTCCCGCAAATATGGCGGTATCGTTTATCACGATATTGTTAACCGCTATCTTGGCATTGTTTTTACCTACATAATAAGTGTCATATATCTCTTTTCTGTCCAAATCCAGCACGACTATCCCGAAGCCGCAGGCAAGGTATGCCTTGGAATTATGGAAATATATGCTGTTTATGGATTTGCTTCCCTCTATGCTGCGGACTTTTATGTCGGAGATATTATATACTTTTCCGTTTTGCAGAATATCGATATTGGAATTGTCATACGTGATAACCGTAGCCTTGGTCTGCGGGTCGTATCCCGTAACGCCCACTCCTGCATCGGACAGCCCGTTCACCTTTGAGAAACGTTCCGTTTCCTTTGTGTACTTATTAAGGTAAAACAAAGACGATTCGGCAGCGACCAAAACAGAATTGCCTGTGGAAAACACCGCATGAGTACGATAATACGACAAATGATCCCTCCATTGTCCGAGCGAAGATGCGGTATATTGCGATTTGGCTGCAAAAGACAGACAAAAGAAAATCAAAAGAACAAAAGAAACTCTCTTCATCACAACGATATTATATACAAATAACAAGCGTAAAAACGCAGGGTTCACGCTTGTTATTTTGCAAGTTCCGTTATTTGTTGTTGCAAGTCAAATCTTGCAATAGTTTTTTCAACTTACGGCTTCTTTCAACCTCTCCGCATTCTCTGCAAGTTGCAATGCGTCCAAGAGTTCTTGTATTTCACCGTCCATAAAGACAGGAAGGTTATGCATGGACCAGTTTATTCTATGGTCGGTAACCCTCGATTGCGGATAGTTGTAGGTTCGTATCTTTGCGGAACGGTCTCCCGTCGAAACCATTGTCTTTCTTTTGGAGGCTATTTCGTTCAAATACTTATTGTATTCCAACTCGAACAGCCGTGTCCTCAAAACCGTCAACGCTTTATCGAAGTTCTTTATTTGCGACTTCTGATCCTGACATGAAACAACTATACCTGTGGGAATGTGTGTCAGACGAATGGCAGAATAGGTCGTGTTTACGGATTGACCGCCCGGTCCCGAAGAACAAAAGGTATCTTTTCTGATGTCGCTCATCTTCAAATCCACATCGAATTCCTCCGCCTCCGGCAATACAACGACCGAAGCAGCCGATGTATGCACTCTTCCCTGTGTTTCTGTCTGCGGAACGCGTTGCACTCTATGCACTCCGGATTCATATTTCATCTGTCCGTAAACACCTTCTCCCGATACATTCATCACGATTTCCTTATAACCGCCGACCGTGCCTTCCGTATAATCGACAATCTCGGCTTTCCATCCCTTCTTCTCGAAAAACTTGGTGTACATTCTGTAAAGGTCGCCGGCAAAAATGCTTGCCTCATCTCCTCCCGTACCGGCACGGATTTCAAAAACCGCATTCTTGCCGTCCTGAGGGTCGGACGGAATAAGCATAAGACGAATATCCTCTTCCATCTTCTCTTTCTTAGGATTCAACTCTGCCAACTCCTGTTTCGCAAGCTCTCTGAAATCTTCGTCCTTCTCGGTATTCAACACCTCCTTGGCGTTCTCTATGTTCTTCAAAACATTCTTGTACTCCTTATAAGCATTTATTACGGGTTGCAAGTCCTTATAATCCTTGCTCAACTTTACATAATGCTTCATATCGTTCATCACCTCGGGGTCATTCATTTGCCGTTCTATTTCGATGAACTTCTCGTTTATCGCCTCCAATTTCTCCAACATAATTCCGTCTTGTTTTCAGTTCGCAAAGGTACGAAAATTTTCAGCACAAAGGCATTGCATGCAATCTCTCGACGATTGGCAAGGAATAACTCGCCGTTCGGCAAAAA
>UQXW01000051.1 GCA_900545215.1 uncultured Bacteroidota bacterium | reverse complement strand
GTCAGAGAAAAGAAAATCGGAAAAATGTATCGCCTTGGGGACTTGGGCAAAAGAACAAGTTTATAAAAGACCGATGTGCCGATGGTATATAACCGGCAAAAGAAAACAATGCAGAAAAAATTTTTATTGATTATTACAATGATTGCCATGTTGTTTACAGCTTGTAATGATAAAGATGATGATACTAACAGCAACGGCAATACCGCTCGTTTAGAAACGAGTTATTCAATAAAGAACTATACTGGTTCAACGATAACAGATATCAAAATATATGAATTAGATGCAAACTATGCAACAATAACATCTAAACATTCTAATTCATGTGAGAATGGCATGTGTGTTACCGATAGTTATTCCTATTATGATTATTCTTTTACAGCGAATAACGATGCTGTATCAGTAAAAGTAAGTTACAAAATTGCGGGGCAAACGTTCTCTAATACATTTTCCCTCAGAAAAGGAAATAAAACGGAAATAGCTATAGAGCGACCAACAAATTTAACTACTTATACTATTGAATTTGAAGTATCTGCTGATTGGGACGATGATGATTATTTATACTATGTCGAAATTGACGAATTCAATAGTAATGGTTCTGTAATTCAGAGCTATGAATATAATAAATTATATGGTCTTGGAACAGTTTTGGATGAAGTTAAAGCCAACTCTAATACGAAGACAGTAAGAGCGTATTTCTATTTTTATCCTGATAGAGGAAGCGGAATATACAAATCCAAAGAGTTCCAAATTATAAAGGGAGAATACAATGAATTCATTATCTATGGTAGTGAATGTTCTAAAAACAACCAATCATAATTTGAACATACTAATTTGGGGAAATAATTCATTTGCAAATAGTGTATAGAAAATTATACATTGGACTTATGGGACAAAGTTTTTTTATCTTTGTTCCATATTCTTTTTACCATAAAGCGTTATCCTTATTTACAATTTTCTTTCCTGCGTCAAAAGATTTCGGAAGTCGGGTGCCGAACCTTTGTTGCAAAAAAGGTAATAAGGGTAAAGATATAAAGAAGACGGGTGATGTTTAGACGGTTTATTTGAATGCGGTGCTGTCCGCTGAGTAAAGTCAGGATAATGCATTCAAAGTGGTTTAATCAAGAAATGGAAACGGAAAGACCACCGATGAGAAGGATATAAGGCTTTGGGGAGTAATCGATACGGAATGCAGGGTTGTCGAAAAGTTTCATCTGAAAACGGAAAGCAAATAATGTTTTGACTTTTTCTGTTTTCTCAAATAGTTTAATTAGGTTGAAATCGTTTTTTTCCTTTACCTTTGCAGGTGTTTTGAGAGTGGGTTGAGGAATTGATGTGTAGGAGGTTCGGGAGGTTATAAAATATGAAAGGTATGGTTTCCAAAACAGACAGGGAGATTGTCGATAAGTTGATTGCAAATGACGAGGACACGATAAAGGAGTTTTTCTTTGTGCGGTGTCGCGGTGCGTTGTGCTACATAGGGCAGTATTTCTGCCACGGTCGGCAGACGCCGGAGGAGTTGATAGGGGAGTTCTACGAGTTTCTCTCCGCAGATGATTGGCACAGGTTGAGGATATTTCGTTTCACTTGTTCGCTGAACTCTTATATCACCATTATTGCTTCCCGTTATTTTCAGAACAAGCGTAATGAGGAGATGTTGCCTTTGGACGAGGATATCGTGCTTGCAAAAGGTATGCGGGTGGAGGCTGCGGGCGATGTGCTTTTCATGGATTATCTCCGGCGTTTGATAGAACGCATGCAACCTTTGGACAGATTTCTCGTTCAACGTATCTTGATAGAGGGGGAGAAGCCCGGGGATATATTGGAGGAGGCTGCGGAGTTGGTGGTGAATGACGAGTTCGTCTGCACCATGGCTCGAAACAGGCAGCAGTTCGCCGGATATATATACACGCGTTACAATCGTGTGAGAAAGGGTTTGCAGAAACAAATGATGGATTGCGGATATGGGAGATGAAGTGAAGAAGATGGATTGTTGCGAGTTGGCAGGGTTGCTTCTTGACAGGCTTGCAGCGAGTCGTGCTTGCGATTCGGAAGTGTTAGATGAGGCGGATGCCATGTTCGGGGAGTGTTTTGCGGTTGCTATGAGGGCAATCGGATTGTTCAACGATAAAACCAATGCTTATGAAGCGGCGAGATAAATTATCAGACGAGGAATTGGCAGCATATTTGGACGATATGTTGTCGCCGAGCTATGATGTTGATGAAGTTTATGAAAGGGATTGTGATTACGATGATGCTTCTTGCTGTTGTTTCGAGCCGGCTTCAGAGTCGGCTTCCGAAACGATGTATTTCTTTGCTCCACCGCAGAGGAAAAGAATAAGACCTGTTTCATCGCCGAACAGAGCCAAGCAAAACATTGCGGAGGATGTGGATACCTTGGAGGTTCTCAATGTGTCTCGCAAAGCAATGGAGAAATTTCCTTCTCGACAAGATTTGCTCAATGATGAGAATAAGAGAAAAATTGCCGAGATGAAGGAACGGTTGGAACGCGATGAGTTTCCCATGGCAGGTTTTCTCAATGCGGATTTATCCGAAGATAATGGGGAAGAGGACGATTAAAGACTAAGGCTTTGATATGTCTCCCGATATTACCGCTCTGAAACGTTCCCTCACCCGTTTGCTGGCGGTGTATGCGGTCGGCAGTTTCTTGTTTTTCCTTTTCGCTGTGGCATCTGTGTGCTTCGGTTTCTACCTCTTGGCTTATCGCCGTGAGCATGATTTGCCTTTGTCGCTTGTTCTTATATCCCTTGCCGGCGTTCTGCTCTTATGGGAGATGGGCAAGGCGTTTCGGGTCAAGGCTCCGCTGCCTGAGAATTTCCGGAAGATAAGCCGTTGTGATTATCCTGCTCTTTTCGACATCATAGACGAGGTTACAGCCAAGCTCGAACTCTCTCCTGTTCATGAGGTTTATATCTGTCCCGATGCGAATGCGTCTGTGTTCGTTCAGGCGACATTGCGGAACCTGCTTTTGCCGGCAAAGCGTAATCTTGCGGTCGGTTTGGGTTTCCTGACGCAGATGGACGATGATGAATTGAGGGCTGTGCTTTATCATGAGTTCGGTCATTATGCCCAAAAGGAAATGCAAAAGTCGGTATCCGTTTATTCGGCAGGTCGTTTCGCCCGTTCGTTCAAGACGACCGAGAACATGCGGGAATCGGGTACTTTTGAAATGCAGACGAAGACGCAGTTACTTTTATATACTTGGTTTGCTCTCGGAATGTGTAATCGTATAGACAGGGCGTATTCACGTTTGGCAAGGCAGATGGAGTATGATGCAGATGATGTTGCGGCGAAATACGTAGGAACGGCACTGTTACAACGAAGCCTTTTGCATGCTGCCTGCATCGGTTTCAATTATGAGGCTGTTCATTGGGGCATGCAATGTCTGCAATCCGAGGGTATCTGTATTCGAGAACCTTATCGGGCATTGCGACTCGTGGGACGCTACTCCCGTCCGCCGAGGAAACTGCTTTCCGCCGAGGTAATCCGTAGGGTGGAACGCCTCGGAAAGTTGTCCGAATGCCGTGCTGTCGCTTCATCGGCGGGTGTTCGCAACAGTGTACCGGCATTCCTCCTGCCCGAAACACCGTCTTCCCGAGCATACAGTGCCGAAGAGTTTGCCGTATGGTTTAGAGACATAATTGACATATATGCGAAAAGCTGTTCGGAAGCCGTATCCGTACGCTTGGAGATACATCTCGATGAAAAGAAGTACAAAATCCCATACATAGACAGCTTCTACGAAGTGCTGCTCGATGGCAGGAAAGTCGGAACTGGCAACTTCATCAAGGGCTACACCCTGAAACGCAGAACCTCTCCGGGAAAGCATACCATAACCGTCTATGCTCCCAACGGCATTATCTCCACTCCATTTGAGTTTACAGTCGAAAGCAGACGTGCGTACCGAATAGAGATGGACTATAAAATGTTGAAAAAGAAGAACGGACTGTATGATGTCTTCGGTGCTTCCATCTGCGAAATCCCTTGCGGCGATTAAGTTGTCATCAATGCGGCGGAAGAAAAAATTCTCACGGCGTAAAAAATTTTTCTTTCGGCGTGATAGATTTTCGTTTCTCGACTTCTCTTTATTGGTGAAACAACTAAAAAATCAACAAAGATGAAGACAAGAATTTTCAATTTGATCATTCTCGATGAGAGCGGTTCCATGGAAAGCATAAGAAAGCAGGCTGTGGACAGTGTGAACGAAACCGTGCAAACCATTCGTAAGGCACAAAAGCAAAACGATGAAACGGAACAATTCGTCAGCTTCGTAACCTTCAATGATGAGATGAAGACGGTTTCGGATTGCGTTCCGGCAGATGAAGTCAAGGAACTTTCCAAGAAAGATTACACCCCTGATGGTTGTACGGCTCTTTATGATGCGATGGGGTTGTCCATCAGTAATTTGCGTTCCAAAATCGAGACAGGGGACAGGGTCTTGGTAACCATAGTTACGGACGGTTACGAGAATGCTTCGAGGCATTTCGATGTGCAGAATATACAAGAACTCGTTTCCGAGTTGAAAAAACGGGATTGGGTGTTCGTTTATATCGGAGCAAATCACGATGTGGAGAAGGTTGCAATGGAAATGAATATCGGTAATGTTGCAAGCTTTACAGCCGATGCGAAAGGCGTGGAAGAAATGACCTCAAGAGTAAACACGGGTCGTCGGGAGCTGTATGACCGTATGGTTTCAGAGTGTTTCTGTGCAATGGAAGAAGATGGAAACTTCTTTGCACCGACCGAAAAATCGAAGAAAGATGAAAAGTAAAGTTACGATTATTGTGTCGCTTCTTCTCTCTTGCAGCGTAATGCTGCAAGGGCAGACGAGCGAGCAAGTTCCCAAGCAAGAGACATTGCACAAGAGCTTCAGGGATAGCAAGGAACAGATAGAGAAAAAGCGGAAGGAACTTGCCGCAGTGCCGGATACCTTATATAACTTCGTCTTTACCGGTGATGATGTCATGAAGACGGCGAATCCGCATGCCTATTGGTTGCTCAACCGTATGATGCAGACCGTCCAAGAGATAAGAACGGCGGAAGATGCTTACGCTTGGGCGTTGATGATGGAGGATTGCGTGTTTGAATACAACCGTCGTTCGGGCAGGAAGATAGGTTCCGTGAATAGAGCGATAAACGATCTCGATGAATTTATCGATCCGGGTGGCTTTACCGGCAGACATGAGTATGGAAACACAGATACAGTATGGGAGAAAATGCTTTACAATTACTATAAGCCGCTATTCAGCTATGAGAATTCCATACTTGCTATATATAAAACGATAAATCTCTACATGAAGCCTATTGCATATCTTGAAGAACAGGCTTTTGTGAGCAGCAATACCAATATGTGGTCTTGTTTCAGGTTGCAGGATTTGTATTACATGGAATTTTGCGAATGGTTCGACCTTACCAATGCTTTGAACGCCATAATGGAATATTATTCTTACTCTATGGCTCATTACAGGTATGCCCCAATGGAACGGACAGAAACTTTTGAGAGATGGTCTTGCGACAGGTTTGAAGAATTGAAGATAGAGCAACAGATATTGGGAGAAGACGATTGGCCGTATTTTGATGTAAGCATGTCCGGTGTGTCGAAGAAAGAGTTCGATGAGTTGATAGAATATTTCAAAACGAGAAATCGCGAGACTGTTGCGGAAGAGTTGGAGGAAGGATTTGCTGCACCGAATAGGGAAGAGACGCTTAAAAGAATAGATGAGAACTTAGACTTCGAGAAAGTTGCCGAGATGGTATCGCTCTATGAGACAGCGTTGAATAATTGGTGTAAGGTGCGGGACGCAATAGCCGAAAGACAACGTGATGGCAGTGCCGGACGCAAAGCTTACAGGGATATGACCAAACGAGTCTATAAAAGATTTTACAATGATTTGTCAGAACTGAAAGACCTTCATTGATAAAATCACCGCAAGACGAGTGCAATCATAACTAACAACGTATCAGATGAAAACACATGACTATCTAAACTATGGTTTTAAGTTTGCAAATTATAAACCCGCGGTCGGTCGCCCCAAAGTAACCGACCGTTTTTCTTTTGTCTCGTTTCAGTAATTTATTTTCACAGAAATGAATTACCGAAAGTCGTTTTCGTTCAACAAGTCGGGACGGCGTTGGCGTGTGCGTTCCAAAGATTGCTCGAATCGCCAGTTGTCTATCAGTTTGTCATTGCCCGAGAGGAGTATGTCGGGCACTTTCCAACCCTTGTAATCGGCGGGACGTGTGTAAACGGGCGGGGACACCAAGCCTTGTTGGAACGAATCCGTCAGTGCGGAACTTTCGTCGTTCAACACTCCGGGAAGAAGTCTCACAACGCTGTCTGCAATCACGGCGGCTGCCAATTCGCCTCCGCTCAATACGTAATCGCCTATGGAAATTTCCCTTGTGACAAGGTGTTCTCTTATTCGTTCATCAACACCCTTGTAATGTCCGCAGAGTATGCAGAGGTTCTCTTTCAAAGCCAACTCGTTGCAAATGCCTTGTGATAATTGCTCTCCGTCCGGTGCCGTGTAAATCACCTCGTCGTACGTCCTCGTTGCTTGCAGCTGCTTCAAACAATTATCCACCGGCTCTATCTGCATGACCATGCCGGCTCCTCCTCCGTAGGGATAGTCGTCAACGTTCTTGTTTTTGTTTAAGGAATAATCTCTAAGGTTGTGTATTCCAACGGTGAACAAACCTTTTTCACGGGCTCGTTTCAATATGCTTTGCGAAAATATTTCCGTGAACATGTCAGGGAAAAGCGTAATGATGTCTATGTGCATAACCGAATATCTTTGCCGTCTCGGGAGGAATGCTTCGGCGTTTCGTTGTGCCGGAATGCCGTTTCGCAAAAACCTTGTCCCAATCCGTTTGCTTGTCCCAATGCTTACGAAAAAGCAAAAAAAAGGTTGCTCCTGCTTTCGGATTGAGCATTTATTCGTACATTTGCCAAACGAAATTTTGAAAGAGAGAATATGAGATACGGCAGAATAATCGGATTGGCGGTTTGGATTTTCGTTTCGGGTGTTTGCACGGAGGTGTCTGCACAGTTGAGGCAGTACAGGAACATGCCTGATTTCGACTATGCGGACTACGACAATCATTTGAAGTTCATGGTCAAGCCTTTTGCTCTTACCGGCCAGACCCTGTATTTGCAGGACGTTTCCGACACGGCTTTGAGGGATTATTTCTTCATCGGAGGCATTGCAAAAGCGGAAAAGGAAGACCGTACGGGCGTGAGGTATTACAAGCTCAAACGTATGCCGCAGGAGAAAATCCAACAGTTGAAAGGCGAGTGGTTCATGGTTGCGGACTATGTTGCGGATCAGTTTGCGTTCAATAAGATTTACAAGGCGGAGGACGATAAAAGGGACTTCAAGAACATGCAATACCCTTTTCTCAAACTCGTTGTCGGTTCGAGCGGAGACACAATCTTTTACAACTATCAGAACTTCTACAACCGTTACAACTTTCCGTTCACTCCGATGAGCTATTTCAATGCGAACAAGAACCAATACCCGAGGAACAAGTTTTCGAACGAAGATGTCTCGATAGTGGATTACGATACGAACAGCAACTACGCCCATCTGCCGATGCGATTGGTCGGACACAAGATAAGTCTGCCCGTGGTGACGGACGAGACCATTGCCAGATTGTTCAACGGCGCCAAGTTGTACAATTACGATGACGACAGCCGCAAGTATTCTTTCACCGATTATCCGATAGGAAAGGCAAGGCTTTTGGCAGGCAAGACTTTCACCGTGGCGGATTGGTGCCACAGTGCGGAGAACCTTACGGATGTGTATTTGAAGTTGGTGGAGAAGGGCAGGAGAGACACCATCTATTACAAGTATCCCACTTTGAAGGAAAGAGGCGAGTTCCATTTCGTGATAGAGGCGTTCTACAAGAGGGCGAGAGAGTACTACAAGGACAGGGATTTCGTCGTAAGAGGCGACAAATTCCCGTTGACGGTAATCGATTTGAGATGGAAAAGACCCATAACGATTAAACAGGGCGATGTCTTCCATTGTTTGGATTTCGTGGTCAGGGACGGCAAGTTCCAAATGCTGATGAGGAATGAAAGAGGACGGAAGTTCTACGTCGGAGAGGACTTCAATCTCGGCGACCGTTTGAGTTTCGACCTCTGCCTTGCGGAAGGCAACAAGGTGTTGAAGTACAAGGATACCTATCCCACTTTTCATAAAGCCATCTTGCAAAAGGAACTGATAAAAGACATGACCATGGATATGGCAGACCTGTCTTGGGGCAAGCCGGAGAGGGATGTGGAGACCAACTTCGACGGAAGCAACAGACATTGGTTCTATATGGGAAACATTTACGTCATTTTCCGCAACAACAAGTTGTACAGGGTTGCCATGATACCTGTCGAACTACGCTGAAAACAAAGAGAAAAAGCAAGATGACAGACTATTTCGACCAACAGGACGACTTCGACTACGAGCAGGAGTTGCTTTCCCTTGTGGCAGACTTTACGAAAAAAGTACAGAACAATGAATCCTCCATGTTTTACGACATGGACGACTGGTTGGACATCATAGACTATTTCCTTGCCGAGGAATCGGACGACATACTCTTGAAGATAGCCCTCGACAAGGCGGACGAGACTTATCCGGACAATGTCGAAATAACCGTTCGCAAGGCAGAATATCTTTCGCAAACCGAGCCGGAGAAAGCATATACGGTTTTGAGCAATGCAAAGAAGAAAGCCTGCTGCCGCGACGAGCGAGAAGCCTCCCTGTTCGATTATCAGAAAGCCAAGGTGCTTATCCGCATGAACAGATGCGATGAAGCCATGCAACTTCTCGAAGGAATGAACCTTGCTTTCGAGAATGAATATATTTGCGAGAAGATGGCAGAGATTGCAATCCGCCGCAAGCGGTTCAAAGAGGCTGAACGCTTTGTTCTCCTTGCTTTGAACATAGATAAAAATCATTTGAATGATGACGATGTCTCGGCATACGGGGCAGGGGATTTTCTTTTCTTGAACACGGTGTTGTCGGATAATCTGCTGACCGTGGCAGCCGAGCTTTGCAGACTGCACCCCGCAAGCAAGGAAAGCGTGTTCGAGGCAATGGAATACTTTGTCAGAGAGAACCCTTTCTCATGCGATTATTGGGAAACGCTTGCCGAATTCCATGTCAGGGCAAGGGATTATGACAAGGCTGCACAAGCATACGACTATTGTCGATGTATAGCCCCTCATGACTTGGATATACAACGTAAGATTTTGCAAATCCATATCAAGAACCTCGATAAAGAGAAGACTTGCAGTCTGATAGATAAACTCATTCCCGAAATAGAAACGGAAATGAAGCGTGTGCAGGATAGAAAGTTGCGTATCGGTTTATCGGAATTTTGGAAAGCCTGTCTGAGAGAGTATTTCGAAACTGCCATCTATTTGAAATGGTATGACAAATGCCTTGCAATGTGCGAAGATGTCTTGGAAAAGAACAAGACGATGCCGATTTGCGACGGAGACAGTTTCTATTCCAAGGGAGAAATACGTATGTTCATGGCTCGTTGTCTGCTTTTCAAGGGAGAAACCAACAAGGCTTTGCATTTGGCAATGCAGGTGATAAAGGAAGAACCCGAATACTACGGACACAGGATAACTTTTGCCGAACTGCTTTATGATTGCGGCGATTCGGTACAGGCAGACGAGATTTACCAAAGCATGTACGAACAATGCTGCGAGCAAGCCGTCAAGACGCAATTCAAGGATAACGAAGAGAGAGAAACGGCGGAGTTTTTCAAAAAGCATAGAAGTTATGTCGCAGCCTCGTGGGCGATGAAAATGGCGGAGAACAACAAGGGTAATGAGGCGTTGTCGTTGATTTCAGAGGTTTTTGACGCAATGGACAAGGACACGGAGAACGATTTGTTCGTCT
Source organism: uncultured Bacteroidota bacterium (assembly GCA_900545215.1). Lineage (GTDB taxonomy): Bacteria > Bacteroidota > Bacteroidia > Bacteroidales > P3 > Onthomorpha. Next base: position 5,801 of record UQXW01000051.1, on the reverse strand, counting down.
TGGAGTGTGCGTTGATAGACATATTATTGTGCGGATACGGCTCCGAGGAGAATATATACACCATCTTGGAAGATATGATTTTGCACAGGGATTATACGGCGGAAGCAATCGTACACCGCATTCCCTCACTGACGGAGAACGAGGCCTGCGTTCGCAAATTGAAAGAACTGACAAAAAAAACGGAAGAAAATGATTGACGGAATGAAGAAAGCATCGGTTTTTGCGATGCTTGCATTGATTGGTTTCATGCCTCTTGCTGCTCAGACAAGTGGAGAAGAAGCGGCAACGATACCGCAAAAAGAAAAAGAAACGCTTGTCGAGAGAGTGAGCGGTTGGTACATGGATAACATGAACTACGGAACGGTTACTCTCCTCATGGTGGTAGAGAGCAGTTTCATACCTTTTCCATCTGAAGTGGTGGTGCCTCCTGCCGCATATAAGGCTTTGGAAGAGGACAGCAACATGAATATAGTTTTGGTTGTCGTCTTTGCAACCCTCGGAGCGATAGTCGGAGCAATCATAAACTACTACCTTGCCTTATGGTTGGGGCGTCCCATCATCTACAAATTTGCAGAGAGCCGTTTCGGAAAGATGTGCCTGTTAAGCAAGGAGAAGATAGAAAAAGCAGAAGCATACTTCGATAAACACGGCAAGAGTTCCACCTTCATCGGAAGGCTCGTTCCCGGCATTCGTCAGCTGATTTCCATACCTGCCGGACTTGCCCGCATGAATATTGTTAACTTCATCGGCTTCACAGCCTTGGGAGCAGGCGTTTGGAACATCATTCTTGCCGTCCTCGGCTATGTGGGACATGGCAACAAGGATCTCATAAACCGATACAGTCATGAATTGTCGTACGTTCTGCTCGTTCTGGGCATAGCATTCGTGGCTTACTTGGTATTCAAAGCGGTCAAGAAAAAGAAGAAATAAAGTGGAGTTGTACGCATTGGTCGGGAAACCGCTCGCACACTCCTTTTCACAAAAATATTTCAGGGAAAAATTTTCGCGAGAGGGCATAGAGGCGGACTACGAGTTGTGGGAAGAAAACTCCGTGGAAGAAGCCTTGAAGCATATTGCCGCAACACCCGAGCTGAAAGGCTTCAACATTACCATGCCATACAAGAAAGCTTTCCTGCCGTACCTCGATTATTCGGACGTTTCGGCGGAATTGTGCGGTAATGTGAACTGCGTGAAAGTCATAAGAGAGAACGGCAAAACGCGATTGAAAGGATACAATACGGACTTTTACGGATTTGAAACCTCCTTGGAGGAAAGTTTCAACCTTTCGGCAATAAAAACCGCCGTCATACTCGGCAGCGGAGGCGTTTCGCAGACCATAGCCAAAGTCTTGGAGAAACACGGCATTTCATACCGCATTGCAAGCCGACGGACGTTCGAAGATGAAGTGCATATAAGCTATGCCGAACTCGATGCCACTCTTTCGGATTATCGTCTCATAATAAACGCCACGCCTCTCGGCATGCACCCATACGAAGACTGCATTCCGCCGATAGACACCTCCGAACTGCAAGCCTCGCAGTGCGTCTTCGACCTCATATACAATCCTTCGCAAACCCTGCTTCTGCAACAAGCCGCCGCAAAACATTGTCCGACCTCCAACGGTTTACGCATGCTCACCCTCCAAGCCGACAAAGCGTGGACGATATGGCGTAACGATTGAACGAAACACCGGAAGAATTTCCCGAAACGGCGTAATACAGGCAGGGGAAATCCGAGGCGGTGCATAGCTTTCGGAAGTGTGAGGATATTTTCGGGCGTAAGTTGCGGAGTTTCGCAAATATGTCGTATCTTTGTAGGCTGAAAACGATGTGTCATGAAAGAAATTTCGGGCGAAAAGAATTTTTGCATAATAATGGCAGGCGGTATAGGCAGCAGGTTTTGGCCAATGTCGCGTGTCAAGAGACCGAAGCAGTTCATAGATGTTTTAGGTACCGGCGAGACTTTGTTGCAGGCGGCTTACAAGAGGGCGGAGAGGATTTGTCCGGTGGAGAATATCTATGTTGTTACTTCGGGAATGTATAGCGATTTGGTTTCGGAAAATCTTCCGAGCCTTCCGAAAGACAATATCCTTTGCGAACCGGTGAGGAGAAACACTGCTCCCTGCATTGCGTACGCCATGGCGAAGATAGAAAACCGTTGCAAGGACGCTCTTGTGCTTGTCATGCCGAGCGATCACCTGATTATGGATACGGATAACTTCATTGCCCAAATACAAAAGGGTTTCCGTCTGGCAGAAAGACAGGAGGTATTGATTTGCTTGGGTATCAAGGCTTCTTATCCGAACACGGGCTATGGTTACATTCAATACATGGACAATATGTGTGCGACAGGTGATTGCGGAATAAAGAAGGTGAAACTCTTTACCGAGAAACCTGCGTATGAGATGGCTTGCAGTTTCGTGGAAAGCGGCGATTTTCTTTGGAATGCCGGCATTTTCGTATGGTCCGCCAAAGCGATAAAGAATGCTTTTGCCAAGTTTTTGCCTGAGGTTGCCGATGTATTGAACAAAGGCATGGAGGTTCTTAATACGGATAAGGAAGCGGCGTTCATAGAGGAGGCTTATTCGATTTGTCCGTCCATTTCGATAGACTACGGCGTGATGGAGAAGGCGGATAACGTCTATGTCATACCTTCGGACTTCGGTTGGAGCGACATAGGTACGTGGGGTGCTTTGTACAATGTCTCTCCGAAGGACGAGAACGGCAACAGCGTTGTGGGAAGCAATGTCATGTTGTATGATTGCAGGAATTGCCTTGTACATGTTCCAAAGGAACGCCTCTTGGTCGTACAGGGATTGGAGGATTACATCGTCGTGGAGAGCGAAGGTGTGGTGATGATGTGCCGCAAGGGAGAGGAACAGAGAATAAAACAGTTCACCACGGACGTGGAAATAGAGAAAGGCAGCGAGTTTATTTAGAAAATCAGAAAAACACAGGTAACGATGGAAAACATAAAACGAACAGAACTTAGAGAACTTTTCAGAGAAGGAGACGAACAACCGATAGGAAGCAGAGTGTGCGTCAAAGGTTGGGTGAGAACAAAAAGAGGAAACAAAAATGTGTCGTTCATCGCTTTGAACGATGGCAGTTGCATACATAATTTGCAGATAGTGGCTGATATGTCGCTTTTCGATGAGGATTTGATGAAGAGAATAACCACCGGTGCATGCTTGAAAGCCGTGGGAACCTTGGTTGCTTCTCAGGGAAAGGGTCAGAGTTTGGAGATACAGGCAGATGAGATAGAAATATACGGCGAGGCAGACCCTGCGACTTATCCTTTGCAAAAGAAGGGACATAGTTTGGAGTTTTTGAGAGAGATAGCTCATCTCCGTCCACGCACGAATACTTTCTCCGCAGTGTTCAGAATAAGGCACGCAATGGCGTATGCCATTCACAAATACTTTAACGACAGAGGCTTTTACTATTGGCATTCACCGCTTATCACGGCTTCGGACTGCGAAGGAGCGGGGGAGATGTTCCAAGTAACGACTCTCGATTTGGAAAACCCTCCACGCACCGAGGACGGCAAGGTCGATTATTCCAAAGACTTCTATGGCAGACATACTTCCCTTACCGTGAGCGGACAGTTGGAGGGAGAACTCGGAGCGATGAGCCTCGGAAAGATTTATACCTTCGGTCCGACATTCCGTGCGGAGAACTCCAACACGCCGAGACACCTTTCGGAGTTTTGGATGATAGAACCCGAGATGGCATTCTACGAAATAGAGGACAACATGGACCTTGCGGAGGATTTCATCAAGTACTTGGTTCGTTACGCCTTGGTTTACTGTCGTGAGGATTTGGAGTTCCTTACGCAGATGTACGACAACGAACTGTTGGCACGCTTGAACTTCGTCGTAACCCACAATTTCATCAGAATGACCTATACGGATGCGATAGCCGTGTTGGAGAAATCGCACCATAAATTCGAATATCCCGTTCATTGGGGAGTGGATTTGCAGAGCGAACACGAGAGATACCTTGTCGAACACTACTATAAAGCACCGGTTATCCTGACCGACTACCCGAAAGAGATAAAAGCTTTCTACATGAAGCAGAATGACGATGGCAAGACAGTCAGAGGAATGGACGTTCTCTTCCCCGTGATAGGCGAAATCATAGGCGGCTCGCAGAGAGAGGAGAGCATAGACAAGCTCTTGGCGAGAATGGCGGAAGTAGGCATAGAGGAAAAGGATATGCAGTGGTATCTGGATACACGACGCTTCGGTTCCGCACCGCACTCCGGCTTCGGCTTGGGCTTCGAGAGGCTTTTGTTGTTCGTAACCGGCATGAGCAACATAAGAGATGTCATTCCGTTCCCTCGTTATCCGAAGAACGCAAATTATTAGGAAGCTAAAAACAGCGACTTGTGGCACAGAGTCAGCGATTACGACAGATTCAGAAACAGAGGCTCGCACCCGTTCAGCGGCTTTGCGGGCAATTGTTGGAGGTTCCGCTTTCGGAATTGGATGCAAGGATAGAGGAGGAGCAGCAGGTCAACCCTTATCTTGATCAGGAACTGGAAGCAGAGGAGAAGCCTGTCGATTTCGAACTTACGGAACGCGAAGGACAACGCAGCCACAAAGGAGAATACGTCGATAACTGGTTTCAGGACGACGGAGAGCAGATATATAGAGTCGTAAAATCGGAAGAAGGAGGCGAAAGGGAACGTTCTGCCTCCACTTCTTTGATCGACGACCTTATGCAGCAGCTTCACCTGAACAATATCAGCGAAAAGAAATACGAGATAGGGGAGATGATAATCGGCAACATCGATGAGAGGGGATATTTGCGAAGAAGTCCCGAAGCGATTGCCGATGATTGGTTTTTGAACAAGGGGGAAGATTTGAATATAGAGGAAGTGGAAGAGGTGTGGAAGCTCGTCAGAACGTTTGAACCTGCCGGCGTCGGAGCGATAGACATAAAGGATTGCCTTATGTTGCAGTTGGAACGCATGGAAGCAACCGACGAAGTAACGCTTTTGGCAGAAAAGATAATCACAAACCATTGGGATTTGCTATGCAAGCGTCAGTTCGACTTGATAAGGAAGAGGTTGAACATCGAACCGGAACTTTTCAACCAAGCTCTCAAAAAAATACATAAGTTGAACCCTGCACCGGGCTATGTGGACAGTCTTCCGACGGATAACATGGGCATAATACCGGACTTCATAGTGCGACAGACCGCCGACGGAGAGATTGAATTTTCACTCAACCGCCCGTATCGTCGCCATCTTAAAGTAAATCCGGAAGGGGAACGAATGCTTGCCCGATTGGAACAAAAGCCGGAAAAGGACGACAGGACGATACAGTTTTTGAAAGACAAGATAGAGTCCGCAAAAACCTTCATCGAAGCCTTCAATCAGCGTGAACAGACACTCAAAAGCATAATGGGGGCAATCATAGACTATCAACGCGAATACTTTCTCACCGGAGACAAGTCCAAACTCAGACCCATGAAGTACGACACCATAAGGCAGATGACCGGATTCGGCGAAAGCACCATTTCCCGCATGGCAAACGAAAAGTATGTGCAGACGCATTTCGGTACTTTCAAATTGAAAGATGTCTTTTCCAACTCCGTGAACACCTCTTCGGGAGAAGAAGTATCGGCGGAGGCCATAAGAAGCGAGCTTGCAGGGATAATAGAAAACGAAGACAAAGCAAAGCCTTACACGGACGAGGAACTTGCGGAATTGTTGCAGAAAAAGAACTATGCCATATCGCGTCGCACCGTTGCCAAATACCGCGACCGCCTCAACATTGCTCCTGCAAGCAAAGA
>UQXW01000050.1 GCA_900545215.1 uncultured Bacteroidota bacterium | reverse complement strand
TGAAAAGGAATTACGCTGGCTCGAATTGAGCGAACAGGCATAAAAAAGTCTAAAACCTATTGTCGGTAACGCCGAAAGGCGTACCTTTGCCGTTTGAAAAACATATCAAAAACAAAATCATCATGGTAAAATTAAAAAGAACATTTTTCTTTTTGCTCGCGGCTGTATTGTCGCTGACGCAAATGAATGCTCAGGTTGTTCTACAACTTGGAGATGGTACGGCTACGCAATCGTCGGTACCAATCGCACATTTCTTCAACTATGGTTATTCGCAGGCAATTTACACTTCCGACGAACTTACGTCGGGAAGTATTTCCGCAATAGCTTATGATTATGCTTATGTTACAGGGTGTACTGTAACATCGACCATCTATATGGGAGAAGTTTCCAAGAGTTTCTTCTTAGGAGGTTCAGACTTCTTGCCATTGGATAGTCTTACTCAGGTTTATCAGGGAAGCGTTGCCTTTTCCCAAGGGTGGACGACAATCACGCTTGACACACCTTTCGAGTATAGCGGAGAAGGAAACCTTGTGATAGCGTACTTGAATACGACAGGTAGTTATGCCGGTAACAACCGTTACTACATATCAACTACAATGTCGGACAATAAATCTGTATATACTATGACGGATAATTCTCCGATAAATACGTCAAATGCTTCGGGGACTGCGTCTGCTTATCGTCCGAATACAAAATTTACTATTACTCCTGATGGTGAATATTGTTATCCGCCGACAAATCCGGTTGCATCGAATATCATTACAAGTCAGGCTGTTCTTTCTTGGGAAAGCGATGCTTCTTCAACGACTTTTGCTGTGGAATACAAAGCAGAAGCCGATGAAGATTGGACGATTGCCGATGATAATATCAGCGGCAATTCTTACACACTTACAGGCTTGAACGCCAATACTCCTTATTCCGTAAGAATTTATGCTGTTTGTTCCGATGGAAACAGTACGAAAACTCCGCTTTCTTTCAGGACATCATGCTACGATGCTGCAATCAATACCTTCCCTTACGAAGATGATTTCGAGGATGGAATCGATTGCTATACTTCTTCTGCATCGTCCAATTACTCTTGGGTTGTTGAAAACACAGGAAGTAATCCGTCATGCAGTCCTAATAGCGGAACTAAAATGTTGAAATACCAAAGTAACAATGCAACCAGCGGCGAGTGGGCTACTTTGATTTCTCCGGCATTTAATATTACCGGTAATATGGAAGTTTCGTTCTACTTTTACAATTCTACGTATGGTTCTGCAACAAGCAGCATGGATAGGGTTTTGGTATATATGAATAATACTCCGAGCCTTGAAGGTGCAACTTTGTTGGATTCTGTTATGAGATATGGTTCTGAAAATGCTTGGAATGAATTTTATTTCCCTATACCGACAGGAACGACAGGCACGAAGTATGTTATACTTAAAGCAGTATCCGGTTACGGAAATAATATGTATTTGGATGATTTCAAAGTTTACAGTACAAACTGTGCAAAGCCTACGGATTTGGCTGTGTCTGACATTTCGACAACTTCTGCCGACATTTCTTGGAACGGAACAGCCGGTAATTACAATATAAGTTACATGGCAGAAAACGCAACAGATTGGGAAGTAATCACTGCGACTTCATCGCCTGCAACTATAAGCGATTTGGAACCTGCAACAAAATATTTTGTAAGGGCTCAATCGGTTTGCGGTGGAGAAGAATCCGTACAATCGCCTGTTATCTCTTTCTATACTTCTTGTGAAACAATGGGACTTCCTTATGTGGAAACTTTTGACAGTGCTTTCATCAGACAAAATGGTTATGACGCACCTTTGTGTTGGACGAATATTCATAGAGGAAGTGAGAATGCACGTAAATGGGATCGAAACACTTCATCCTCCAATGTTCATTCCGGAAGCGGAGCTCTTTGGTGGAATGGCTCTACTTCCGAATCTTACACTTACAACGATTGGATGGTTTCTCCTGCCATCAGTTTTACTGGTAACGAGAGCCTTAAATTCAAAATCAAACCTTACAGTAGTTCGTATAACAGCTACAATACGATATTCCAAATATTGTATTTGGATGAAGACGCAAACCCATTTACAGGAGCCGTGGAAGATACGATAAACTTCGTTTTGTTGAATACGGTAAACTTGACAGGAGCCGGTTACACTGATTATGAAGTTCTATTCCCAAGTGAACTATCGGGAACAGGACGTTTTGCTTTCAGAGTCGACACACCTTCCGCAGATTTTTATATCGATAGTTTGGTGGTGAGTGAAGCTCCGGATTGCCCTGATGTTTACGGCTTCGCTGCAAATGCGACAGGTTCAAACTCTGTTTTGGCAAATATTAGAACAAGCAACAGTAACGGTTCAGGTTGGAAAATCGTTTACGGTCAGGCAGGTTCTCCAAGCGAATTCGACCCCGAGACAGCAAGCGAATATGTCGAGGTATCATCTGCCGATGAGTTTCCTTATACGATAAGCGGACTTGAAGCAGGAGCTACTTATTGCTTTGCCGTACAGCAAAACTGTGGTGGAGCGTTCTCCGAAATAATCTCCATAACAATGCCTAATGTTGTGATGGATATGCCATATTACCAATCTTTCGACAGTGAAGATGATTTGGCAGGATGGCAAATCAGCAGCAATGGTGTCAATGTATGGAATTACGGAACTGCGACGAATAACACACTCGGTGAGACCCAAAGCGGAGCTTTGTACATAAGCGACGACAACGGAGCAACCAATCATTATCGTACGGATACTGCCGCAATATCATACGCAGCCATCAATGTTGCATTCGGCGATGCTCCAAGATTTGAGTTCTCTTTCGATTACAAAGTTGAGGGCGAAGAAGTTTGCGAATATGATGATTATTCTTCTTATGAAGAATACTGTTACGGTGTTGACTTCTTGCAAGTTTATGTCATGCCTATCGATGCAGTCTTGTCCACGACAAGCTTACCAAGCTCTTCTTCATATAACAAGACCACGTATGATTTATTTGGCGAAACCGATTGGGTTAATTATTCCGTGATACTTGATTCCACTTATGCGAACAGTGTGAAGAAGATCGTCTTCGCTTGGAAAAACGATCGTTCCGACGGTTCACAACCGCCTGCAGCGATAGACAACATAAGAATAAGAGCTATCAACTGTTCCGATATAACAGACCTTGCCGCCGTTCCGCAAAGCGGTTCGGAATCGGCAGAGGCTCAAATAAGCTTTACCAACTCCAACAGCGGAGAAAATAATTTCATATTGGAGTACAAACCTGCTGCGGCAACACAATGGACGGCTGTCGAGATAAGCGAAAATCCTTACACATTGCAAGGCTTGAGCTATGCGACGAAATACGAATACAGGGTTACTGCTTTATGCGGTACGGATACATCAATGGTTTCGAGTATCAAGACATTCAAGACTCCTTGTGCGGAATTCGGTTTGCCTTTCGTCGAGAATTTCAATGAGGAATTCGAAGACAACAGCGGATATGAGGCTTCTCCTTTGTGTTGGTTCAATGTTCATGGAGGAAGCACTTCATATTCTACGAAGTGGGCAAGAAGCACATATAATTACTCGGAAGGAACAGGAGGATTGTATGCCAGTTCAGGAAATTCTTCATATACTTACAGTGAATGGATGGTATCCCCTGTCATTGCATTGACCGGAAACCAGAGATTGACATTCAAAGCAAAAACCAGTACCACCACCGGTTCTTCTTATGTTGATATATATGCTTTGGACGAAACGACAAATCCATTTACCTCTGCAAGCGATACTGCGAATTTTGTCTTGGTTGACAATTTGGAAATAACAGGCACAGACTTTACAAGGTATGAAGTTATACTTCCGGAAACGCTTACTTCATCGGCTCGTTTCGCTTTTGTGATAAACAAGTATATTGCAAACTCCTGCTTCATCGATGAGGTTATGGTAAGCGATATTCCTTCTTGTCCCGATGTGCTTGGCTTTACGGCAGAACTCAGCGGAGTAAATTCGGCAAGAGTTAACTTGAATACCAATAATGGTTCGGCTTGGAGAATAGCTTACGGAACATCGGAAAACAACCTTGACCAATATGCAAGCGTTTCTTCTGCCGAAGACTTCCCTTATACGATAGAGAACCTTGAAGCCGCTACCACTTATTACTTCGCGGCACAACAAGACTGCAGCGGAGAATACGGTGCATTGTCTGAGATTGTATCGTTGAGGACACCTGCTTCGGCTGTTACCTTACCATACGTACAAAACTTCGATGACCCTGACGGCATGGAGGAAATAATGATTAACAACGGTACGGCAACCAATAAATGGTATTACGGTACATTGTTGAACAACACCACCGATGATGGTACTCCGACCGAAGGCGGAGCAATGTATGTAAGTAACGATAACGGCATTAGCAACAACTACACAATCGGAGAAACAAGTTATGCTACATTCTCTTCCATAGTACAATTCGGAGAAGAATCGGGCTTTACTCTTTCTTTCGATTGGAAATGCAATGGAGAAGAAACAACTTATGGTACTGTGTATGACTATGTTGCTGCTTATTTGTTGCCTCTTGGTGCAGATATATCGACATTGCCAACGGAAACTCCTATCAGCGGTAAATTGGCAGGCGAAACCACATGGCAACATGCTTCGTTTGAATTGGGTGCAGAATATACCAACACGGTAAAACAGCTGGTATTCGTTTGGTACAACAATTCTTATAGTGGAACAGGCGAAGCCGGAGCAATAGATAACATCAGATTGGAAGCTGTCTCTTGTGCCAAACCTCAATCGTTTACCGTATCGACCACAGATAACGAAACCGACATCGATGCTACCTTGACTATCAATGATAGAGATGAAATCGGGTCTTATATCGTTGAATACAAAAAGTCATCGGAACAAGCGTGGACAAGTTTGGAAGAACCTCTTTCCGACCCTTATACCATCAACGGATTGGATTACGGAACCGTTTACAATATTCGAATAGCAACGTATTGCAGCGAAACAGACACATCTACATTTACCGATGTCGTATCATTTACTACTCCTTGTGCAGCAATACCGGCTCCATGGTCAGAAGAATTCAGCACTCAACCTGACGCTATTTGTTGGACAAAAGCTACAGCTTTGTTAACGGATACTGCAACTGTTCAATCATCTTCTTTTGGAACAAGCACATCGTGGATTTATAACGCTGCAACATCAATAGACGGCAATGCAACCGGAAAAATGAAAATCAATATTTTTGGTGACAGCAAAAAAGACTGGTTGATTACTCCTTCCATCGATTTGGGAGACGGTTCCACTACTTATCAGTTGGCATTCGACGTTGCATTGACCAAATATAACAACCCTACAACAGCCCCTGCATCTGCACCTGATGACAGGTTTGCCGTATTGGTATCGACCGATAATGGTAACACATGGTCAGCCGACAATGCAATAATATTTGCAGATAACGATGAGGATACCGAACATAACTTCTCTTCATTGAACACAAGCTTCCAAAAAGTGATTTACAAACTTGTCGATAGCGATGAGAATAACCTCAGCGGATTGGTAAGATTTGCATTCTATGGAGAAAGTACGGCAACCAACGGAGACAATGACCTATATATCGATAATGTAGAAGTATCCGAATGGTCAAGTTGCGAACCTGTAACCAATGTAGCTGTTTCCAATATATTCGCATCAAATGCAGAAGTATCGTGGGAAGGAACAGCGTCAAGCTATTTGGTAAGCTACAAAATACAAAACGCAACCGAATGGGAGACAGAAACCGTTTCATCATCTCCATTTACGTTGAATAATCTACAAGCTTCAACGAATTATCAGGTAAAAGTACAAGCATTCTGCGGAGAAGACCTTTCCATGAGCTTGCAAACAGTTCAATTCAGAACAGCTTGTTACGATGAAGCAATCAGCGAGTTCCCTTATACAGATGGCTTTGAAAACGGCATTGCATGTTGGACATCTTTGACATCATCTTCCTATTCATGGGATACGACAAGTACGACTTACCCTACCGCTGCTCATCAAGGAACTACAATGATAAGATACCAAAGTGCTAGTGCTAATAGTGGTCAATGGGCAGCATTGATTTCTCCTGCTCTTGATTTATCGACAAATATGGAAGTGTCATTCTATACCTATCATTATACGAATTCTCCTACTAAGAAAGATAGAATATTGGTATATGTAAATGATTCTCCTGTACTTGAAAACGCTACTTTGATAGACACCGTATTGAGATATAATGGAACGACAGGTTGGGCTGAACATACATTCCCGATACCTGCCGAGTCCACAGGTATTCAATATGTTATACTTAAAGCCATTTCAGATTATGGTGCAAGCATGTATGTTGATGATTTCAGTGTTTACAATGTAAGTTGTGCTAAACCTACCGATGTGGCAGTATCTGATATAACCACTACAACGGCAGAAGTATCTTGGGCAGGAACTGCGGATAGCTATGTAATAAGCTACAAGACACCAAGCGCTATAGAATGGGAAACACAGAACGCTACCTCATCGCCTGCAACCTTGACGGATTTGCAACCTGCAACCGAATACCTTGTAAAGGTACAAGCCGTGTGTGGTGATGAGTTGTCCATGAGTATGCCGGCAGTTACGTTTACCACACCTTGTTCCGACGAAGCAATTGATGAGTTCCCATATTTGGAAGGCTTTGAAACCGGAATAGCTTGTTGGACACAGATGAATGTATCAGGAACAAATACGTGGACACAAAGTAATGGAAACAATTTATCACCAATCCTAACACCTATGACTGACGGAGGTCAATATTTTGCAGAGACACATGGTAGTAATAATACAGGAAATGTCAGCAGACTTATATCTCCTGTTTTCGACATAACTTCATTGCCTGTTCCTGTATTGTCATTCTATCATACGCAACGCGATTGGTCTGGTGATATAGATAAATTGAAAGTATATTACAGGACAAGTGAAACCGAGGAATGGACACAGATTGCTTATTATACAGAAGCAATACTGGCATGGAGACAGGATACCATTATTCTTCCTAATCCTTCTGCAACTTATCAGATAGCTTTTGAGGTTAACTATAATTGGGGTCGTGGTGTAACATTGGATAATGTGAGTATATATGAGGGAACAGGCGAAGCTTCTGAACCTTGCGACGCACCTACCGCTCTTACAGCAAGCAATGTTACCCAAACAGAAGCAACCGTAAGCTGGACAGGAACGGCAAGCAGCTATGAAGTACGCTTGGCAGGCGGTACGGCGGAAACCGTTAGCACGACAAGCAAGACATTCACCAACTTGACCGCAAGCACAGCCTACACCGTTGAAGTAAGAGCCGTATGCGAAAGCAGTCAATCGGCTTGGGTAAGCACAAGCTTCACCACACAAAACGCACAAGGCGTAACAGCACCTACCGTAACCACCCTTGCAGCGACAAGCGTAACGCACGAAGCAGCAACCTTGAACGGTACAATCACCGCAGGCAGTGAAACAATCACAGCCCAAGGCTTCATGTACAAAGCAACCACCGCAACGGATTGGACAACCGTATCCGCAACAGGCACAACCCTTACGGCAACGGTCAACAACCTCACAGCGGAAACAGCTTACGAGTACAAAGCCTTTGCAACCACAGCAAGCGAAACGGTTGAAGGCGAAGTGATGAACTTCACCACCCTTGCAGCCTCAGGTTTGGCAGACATCGAGAACGGAATATCCGCAATCGTCTATCCGAACCCGGCAAAGGACAAAGCAATGTTGAGATTGAGCGGCTTGACAACCACCGCCAAAGTAATCATCAGCGACCTGCAAGGCAGAATAATCCTGACGGACGATATTCAGGCAGGCGTTGAAACCTACGAACTCAACACAAGCAACTATGCAAGCGGCGTATATTACATCCGCATCGTAAGCGGCAACAAAGTAAACACACAAAAGCTGATAGTCGAATAAGCAGACAATCGGTAAACACTTCAAGGGGAGCCACGCGGCTCCCCTTTTTTATTATGTCAGATGCCATCAAGAAAACACTTTAAAGCCAATCTTATAGCAGATACCGGTTAGTAATAATTGAACCGGACAATATATTTTTGTCCGGTTGTACTACGAGTGATAAAATTGATTCTGTGTTTGCGGCAAAAAGATGATATAAAATGCAAATAATGCTACAACGCCGCTATTTCCTCCTCGGTCAAGCCTGTGATTTCCGCAATGTCCGCCAACGGTGGCATCAGGTTTTGAAACGATACGGTGATGTTTTCATCGTTTTTACAGTTGATACTCCTGTGAAAAAACGGATGAAAGAAAAGTCGAGTACAATTCTCATTTTTTCAATTCAGGAAATCCTTCGGCATTATTGGCAATGCAAAGAAGAAGAGATTCATTGCTTTTATAGTAGGAGATGTGTTCCTTTTTTCTGTTTGTCCTTATTGCTCCATCAATGTTCTGCGGAGGTGCAGTCTGTTATACCATGATTTATAATGCACAAGTTCAGAACAGATTGAACAATAGACCGAGAAAAAAGCTCGGCTTTCTAACTCCTCTTGAATATTTCTTTCGCTAACTTCGCGACATAACAAATGGTATAATTTATGGAAAAATTGGAGTTTCTTTTTCCTGACGAAGTGCAAAAAGGGCAGGAGCGAATCAAGAGCAAGATTTATGAACGGGCTAAAGAGTTGAGACTCTCGAAAGACGGTCTCGAACCATTGTCGGATGGTGTCTTCAACATCGAAGGCTATTGTCAGTCTTCGCCACGAATCATGTGGATATTAAAGCAGCCTTATGATAACATCAAAGACGGTAAGCCATCCGGTGGTGGTTGGGAAGTATATGGAGCATTCGAGAATAGTGATGCCCATACAAACAAGACATGGCAGCCCATTGTTTACAGTCTTGTGGGAATAAGAGAGCACAAACTGTGGAAAGACATGCCTTATATACGCGACGACAAGTCGATGCTGAAAGTATTGAAAGACATCGCTTACATCAATGTTGACAAGATGCCGGGCTACAAAAATACTCCCGATGCAGAACTGGTCGAAGCCTATGAACACTGGAAGGACATAATTGAAGAGCAGATTCGCCTGTACGACCCGCAGGTAATATGCTTTGCCAATACTTTCTGGCTTTTCAAGAAAGACTGGGGCATTGATGAACACACGGAACATGAGTCCATACCTTTGGGCAACGACAAGAACATGTTTGTCTGTCGTAAAGACGGCAGACTTTGCCTTGACACCTACCATCCTCTACAGCGGGTTGTGCCAAGAGAGAACTATGTGGACGCTATCATAAAGGCTGTGAATGATCACAAACAATAGCAGTAAGTTCAAGATAGAAGTGCAATTTTTTTTTGAGTGTTTCGCAAGCACAAGCTATGAAAATCACTCCGTTTTGGTTTGTCCAAGCGGAGCTCTCATTTTTTATACGGTTTATTTCAACGAATCTTTCAACATAAGAAGACGATTGGTTATATTGACATCACTGACGGAACCATCGAAGTCGAGGCTCAAAAGGTTCAGTTGCGGATACAGTTGTTTTATTCTGTTTTCCACGCCTCTGCTTATGATATGATTTGCTATGCACCCGAAAGGTTGAAGGCTTATCACGGCATCTGCCCCCGATTTCGCATACGACACTATTTCTGCCGGAAGCAACCAGCCCTCACCGAATTGGGTATAAAGAGGTAACACTTTCTTTACGTCCTTTGCCAATTCGTAAATATCCTCTAACTCCACCGGATAGCGAAATCGGGAAAGTACTTTGTTGAATTTGCTTATTTCTTTCCTGACGAGTTTATACAGAAAGTCGTAAACGAATTTCGGCATGGAACTTTTATCGAGTTTGTTCTCTACATTGATTTCACGATTGACGAAACTCTGTGTAAAGAAAGGTGTCAACATGGGCGGAATGACCTCTATGCCTTGGTCTATCAGCCATCGGATTACGTTCTTGTTGGCAAAGCCATTGAATTTAAGGAATATCTCTCCCACTATTCCGACCCTTTTGCATTTCACTTCCATGTTCGGCAACAGCCTTCCGAACTCATCAACAGCTTTTTCCAAGAGTTTCAGTATTGCACCTCGGTTCCTGGCAAGAATCAAAGGCTTTGCCTTTTCCACAAAGCCGTCTCGAAGTTTCTTTGCATCGGTTTTGTTTTCCGTTCTCGCAACGGTGGCATGATAAAGCAACGAAAGAGCGTCTCCGAACAACACGGCGGAAAAAGCAATCGGCACTACCTTCAACCACGACAAGGCAAAGCCGGGTTGATTGTTGCTCACTCCGGAATCCATCGTTACACTGATGACCGGAACTTGTTCAAAACCAGCATCGACCAAAGCCTTACGAATGACGGCATAATAACTCGAAGCCCTGCATTGTCCTCCCGTCTGGGTAATTCCCACTGCGGTTTGCGATAAATCATACTTTCCGCTTTGCAAAGCCTTTATCAAATCTCCCACAATCAGAGTTGCAGGATAGCAAACCTCATTATTGGAATACCTCAAACCGATTTCCACGGATTGTTCGTCGCTTTCCGGCAATACTTCCAACTTATAGCCGCTCAATTCAAACACCTGCGGCAGGAAAGGGGAAGAATAATCCGTGAAAAAAGGGGCAAGAATCGTCCGCGGTTTATCTTCAAGCTCGAAAGTCTTCGTATCGATAAATGCAGACGGTTCATGATGTTCCGTTGCTTGTTTCAAACGAAGGCTTTCCAACAGACTTCTCACACGCAAACGCATGGAACCTACGTTGTTTATGTCATCTACTTTTATGATGGTGCAAACCTTTCCGTAGCGTCGGAAGATATTCTCCACCTCATCGAGCAGGAATGCATCGGGACCGCAACCGAAAGATGTGATTTGAATATAGTTTACCCTGTCTCCCTGTTGTGCCGTCCACTTTGCCGTCTTTACGATACGGTTCATGTAAGCCCATTGCGACCGCATGTAGGTATCTTTCATCTCTTCGTCGGAAACATTTCGCAAAATGTCGTCACTCACCACCGTTGCACCGAGTTCGGAAATTATCGTACTGAGTTTATGCTGTATAAGGCTGTCGCAATGGTAGGGTCTTGCGGCGAGTACAATCACCTGCCTGTTTTCTCGCAATGCGTTCCGCAAATATTCCTCTGCTTCGTTCTTTATATCCGTCTCGTACACATTTCGTGCGGATATGGCGGCTTGCAAAGCGGCTTTTATTTGCTTTCTGTCCGCTTTAATCAAAGAAGGATAACGCCTTGCAAGTTTCTGCACGTAAGAGACTATGTTCTCTAACAACAAACCCTCGTCCTTGAAGTTAAAAACGGGGTTGTCTATTCTGCAATCGCAGTTTTCGTTAAGTTTGAATTGATTTTCGATGATTGTATTGTATGAAGAGACTATCGGGCAGTTGTAAGAGTCTGCCGTTGTCTCGTCATCTTTCTTTTCATAGACCACATACGGGAAGAAAATGTCCTTTATGCCCTTATCGACAAGGTTCTTGATATGCGAATGCACCAACTTGGCAGGAAAACAGATGTTTTCGCTCATCACATCGTGCAATTCCTTTTCGTAGTTTCCGTATGTTGACAAATCACTCAACACAAGCTCGATGTCAAGCGAGGCAAACAATGCCTGCCAAAATGGGAAATCCTCGAACATATTCAAGACACGCGGTACTCCGAGGGTCAAAACCGGATTTCCGGGGGCATTCCGCTCGAATACTCTGTCGAGTTTATAGGCATAAATGTCGTCTCCTTTCTCGCTTTCGGCTTTCGAGGTGAATACTTTCTCGCATTTGTTTCCCGAATGGTACGTTTTACCGTTTGCAAATACGTATTTGGTCACGAGACACTTGTTTTCGCAGCCGCGGCAGTGCAACTCCCTGCTCGTATATTCCGATACCTGCGGTTGAGTTGCCGATTGCTCTTTCCGAGGCTTCGTCTCTTTCTTATAATTCTCGCAAGCCGTTATGGCACATCCGTAAGCTCCCATAAGTTCGGGGGCAAAACTTCTGAAAACCGGCTTTCCCGTCATGTTCTCGAAGGCTTTCACCACAGCGTCGTTCTTCATCGTGCCACCTTGAACAACGATTTTGTTTCCTATGTCTGCAGAACCTATTTTCAACACTTTATAAAGGCAGTTTTTCACAACGGAGTACGACAAGCCTGCGGCTATGTCTGCCACCGTGGCTCCTTCCCGCAAGGATTGTTTGACTTTGGAGTTCATGAAAACGGTACAACGTGTTCCCAAATCGCAGGGATTTTCTGCCAAAGCGGCAAGATGTGCAAACTCTGCGACTTTATAGCCGAGCGAAGCGGCGAAAGTTTCTATGAAAGAACCACAACCGGAGGAGCAGGCTTCGTTAAGCTCTATTTTGTTCAGCACTCCGTCCTTTATATACATGGCTTTCATGTCCTGTCCGCCTATATCCAATATGAAATCCACATCCGGACAAAGGACTTTCGCCGCTTTGTAGTGTGCTATTGTTTCCACCATGGAATAATCCAAGCCGAAAGCGGCTTTTATAAGTTCTTCACCATATCCCGTGGAGCATGCGGCGACTATATTCGGCTTTGCATTATGTTGTTCCGCTTCTTTCCATAATCTGTCCAAGGCATCTTGAACGGCTTTCAACGGATTGCCTGCATTCTTCGAATAATCCGAGAAAAGGATGTTGTTGTCCGTGTCAGTCAAAACGAGTTTGGTTGTAGTGGAACCCGAGTCTATACCGAGAAAAGCCTCAGAGGCAAATCCGTCAAGCGTTTTGAAACGGTTGCTGTTTCTCTTCTGTTTTTGCCATTCGGTCAACTCTTCTTCGCTTTTGAAGATTGCGGGAAGACGTTTTCCGGATATGATTTTTCCGGAGCCCTCATTGTTTTTCAATCTTCTTTTAAGCTCGCTCAACTTCAGGCTTCCGCTTTTGTCTGTTTTGGAATAGAGACAACCGATTGCAGGTATGAGGTTGGAATAGTCGAGGCGGATGATGTCTTCGTCTTTAAGGTTAAGTTGTCTCTTGAAAGCGTCCCGCAACGATTGTATATAAGTCAGGGGACCTCCGCAGAAAAGGATTCGAGGCTTTATCGGCAAGCCTTTCGAGAGCGAGGAAATCACCTGCAAGGCTATTGCGTTGAATATGGAAGCGGCAATATCTTCTTTGCTTACGGCTTTCGCCACAAGGTTCTGCACATCGGTTTTGGAGAACACACCGCAACGTGAGGCTATGGGGTGAATGTGCTTGGCTTTAAGGGCAAGTGCATCGAGTTCTTCGACCTTTACGCCCAACACCACTGCCATTTGGTCTATGAATGCTCCCGTTCCGCCTGCACAATTACCGTTCATTCTCATCAATGGCAGCTTTCCCTTGTTGAAAAAGATTATTTTGGCATCTTCTCCGCCTATGTCGATAAGGGTATTCACGTTCATGTCGCAACTTTGTACGAAATTAGATACCGCAATAACCTCTTGAACAAACGGCAAGCCTATTCGTTCCGAGACTCCGAGCCCTGCGGAACCGGTGATGACCGCTTCAAGCTCGCAATCGCCCAAAACATTTTCGCATTCCTGCAATATATCGTCGAGGCATGCGGCAATATCGGCATTGTGCCTCACATACTTTGAAAAAACCGTCTCTTCGTCATTATCTCTCACCACTGCCTTAGCCGTAGTCGAGCCTATATCTATACCTAATCTGTACATTGTGATTTTTTAGTCTGCTTTTGTCGTTCCGATTGTTCTTCTCCTGTCGGCATTAAAGCCGCAAGAAGAATTTGTTTGATATGTTGTTTCCTCCTTGCAAGGAAATCCTTCTTCTGCTCTTCGGAAAATTCCCATATATCTGTGAAAGGCTTTGCCATGAATGCAAAAGCATCGAGCGATATTATGTCCAACATCAAATCGAATGCGTCCATGGCTTTCATTTTGCCCGAAGCGGATTCTTTGTCTATCTCTTTCTGCAATTCATCCAAGATGCAACTCGTCTTTTCTTTGAGAAAGACCTGAAAGTTTTTGAATATCCACGGATTGTTTCTCATTTCCCCGAACAGGAACATCGGTATGGCAGGATTGTTCTCCAAGAAGGAGAAGTGAATGTCTATCATCTTGGCTATCTTTTCCTCAAAGGGTGTGTCATCATGCGGCATGGCTGAAAAGAATTCAAATACCGTTGCGGTTTCTTCCTGCAATATTCTTTCCAAAAGCCGTTGCTTCGTACGATAATAGTAATGCACCAAAGCCTGATTGCAACCGGCATTCCTTGCAATCTGAGTTGTCGAAACGGCATCGAAGCCATGCTTCAAGAACAGTTCCTTTGCCGATGACAATATCCTTTTTTCCATTTCGTTTTCTTCCATTCTCTACACTGTGTTTTGATTATAGGCGGTCAATCCGCCGAAACCCTGTTTGAAAACCCCGCAACGATGCAATTCGTTCACCATGTTTTCAGACAAAATCGAAAAGAAGATTTCGCCTTTCTTCGTTTCCTTACACCGGAACGCCGTTTTAATCGGAACAAAACGCCGTTTCAGCAAATTTTTCCGCCGTTTCAGCAGAATGAAACGGCGTTTTATCAAACTCTTTGCAAGAGGCTGTTTATCCGTTCTTTGCAAAGAATGATTTTTCCTTCTTTTCAATGCGTCGAAATGCGGATTGAATACCTGTCTTTCGCTGTTTCGGCGTATTATCATCAAGGTTTAATAACTCTATTAAATCGAAGTGCAAAGGTAATAAGTTTTTCGTTTCTCACAATACGGAAAAAGGAAAAATTCAAGTCGGAAATCAAGAAAAGCCAAGCGGCTCAGATACCGGAATTGTAGGAAGGGACTTCGGTCAGAAAGGTATATGTACTGTCCTTGTAGGCAATAACGTATGTGGAAAGGCTGTTGGTTATCATCAGATAAGGAGCATGGAGAGCGTGATTGTAGGAAGCGATCTGGTCGATGGTCTTTTGGGTGAGTTTTACTTCCTTTCGCTTGCACTCCACGAGCATGAAAGGCTGCAAATTCTTGTCGTAAACAAGTATATCGAAACGCCGCAGCATGGAATTGACCCTCAAACAACCCTCCACCGCCATGGAGGATTTGGGATAAGCGTATCGCTCTATCAAGGTGCGGATACAATACTGTCGAACTTCCTCCTCGGGGGTCAGTTCGACGTATTGTTTTCTTATGATATCGAATACCTTCATTTATTCGTCGCTTTCGCTTGCCCCTGTCTCTCCGCCGCTACCGTCATCGAGGCGTTTCAATCTCTTGGCTTTGATTTTGTTGATGTCCTCATTGCCGAAGCGATAACTGAAATTGAGAGTTATGGCTCTACGATAAGGCCTTCCGAAATTGAATGCCACGTAATCGTCGGTGATTGTCTTGCCCTGACGCCTCATCGTGCGGAAAACGTCGGTGAAACGAAGAGAAAGCGAAGCCTTCTTGTTAAGCGACTTCTTTATCGCTATATCGGAAAAGAAAAAATAAGCCTGCTCGCCTTGGATTGTCTTTCTCGGTGCGGAATATTGGGCAGAGAACTGAACGACCCACGAATGCGGCAAATTCATTGTGGAATTTATCTTGGCGTCCCAGTTGAAAGAGTTTATCTCATTATCATTGACGAGGGTGGCATCGGTATAACTTCCGAAGAAATTTGCACTCAAATTCATCTTCCACCACTTCGTTATCTGCTGGTCTATTATCAGTTCGATACCATAGTTGGAACTCTTGTCGATATTGAGACTTGTCATTGCGAGTTTGCCTTTATCGACCTCATCTCCCGCTATGTCGAGTACCCAATCGAAACCGTAGCGTCTTGCATTCTCCTCC
>UQXW01000049.1 GCA_900545215.1 uncultured Bacteroidota bacterium | reverse complement strand
TTTTCAGACTCGAACAGGAAGGGTTTTTCCACTCTCTTGTTTGAGTTTTATTTTGTCTATTTCCCCTATCTCCTAAAGTTGCATTTATGAGTTGAACTCAGAAAGAGTTTCGAGAAATGGATTTTTCAATAGTTGTGGAATTTTGCCATTGTAATCCAATGTGTAAGGGTATGGTTGTTCAAGGCTTCTTGTCAACCATCCGCTTTCCGCCATTGAAGGTAGTTTGTGCTTTTTCAATATAGGCGTAACATACTTTGTATCAAATGAACGTCCTGAAAATCCATTTTCAATTTGAGCTTGATGTTTTCTGATGTCTTGTTCAGGGTGGAGGTACTTGTAATACAGCAGAGTTGTAAGAACTGTATATATACCTTTTCTTTTGGAACTGTTTTTCCCTATTAGTTGAAGGTGTTTATAGATGACAGACGGTACGCCATTAATGTCATAAATTGACTTCGAGTTGCTGATAATTGTATCCAAATTGTCCATAATTGTTGCTATTAAAACCTTGTCGAATAATAGATTGGGCTAATTCATATATCATTGGAATGACAACAGAGTTTCCACACTGTCTATAAGCATTTCCTTTGTTTTTATCGATTTTGAAAGAGGAGGGAAATCCCATTAGTTTGTAGCATTCATTTATTGTCAGTTTACGAACGATATCTTGTTCGGGGATATAAATCCAAAATCTTCCGCTTGTTTCTTGTGAAGGAATAGTGGGGTGAATTCCTTCTGCGGAGTATATTCTATTAGGTTGCCGATGGCATCGTGAGAGATGTTCCGTGTTTGGTCTGACACCTTTTTTCCATGTTCCTTTATTTCTATATCCACAAAAAATCGGCCCGGAGCTTTGCTCTTTTACGAATTGAGAAGGTAATAAGGTGTATTCACTCTTGTCTAAGATTTCAAAGTCGCCTTGGCTGTCCAATATATCTTTGATACGAACTTTGGGACTTCGTGTCATGTCGGAAAAATTGAAATAACCTTGTTTTGTACCTACCATGATAATTCTTTCTCGAAATTGAGCGACTCCAAAATCCGAAGAGTTCAGTACCTTGTAAGATATGTTATATCCTAATTGAGTTAGAGCGTTTAAGATGGTATTGAAAGTATTTCTTTTGTTATGATTGATAAGGTGTTTTACGTTCTCTAAAACGACAACCGGTGGTTGTCTCTTACTGATAATCCTGCATATATCGAAAAATAAAGTTCCTCTTGTATCCTCAAATCCCATTTTCTTTCCACATGCTGAATGGTTGACAAGGAAAACCGGCACATAAAATATCAAAATCGGGAATGTCATTTTCATCAATTTGGGTTATGTCTCCATTTGGAATATCTCCATAGTTGTTATAATAGGTTTTTTTTACAAGCTTCATCTATTTCGGATTCAAAGACACACTCGCAACCACTCTTTTCAAAAGCATATCTGAATCCCCCGATACCTGCAAATAGGTCTATGAACTTTATATTTTTTGTCATTTTGTATATCTCTGAAAATAAGTTTTTGTTGTTCTCATTTCCTATTCAAAGGATACGATATAAAATGTAATTTCTATCTTGTGCAAAGGTATAAAAGTATTCTGAGAAATTCGTGAAAACAAAGGGCTGTTCTGTCGTTGCGGAAGGGGGATATAAAAAGAGGAACCGCCTTTTCGGGGACGGTTCCTCTCGTCTTAGTGTGTTCTACTACATCGTTTATTCTTCGGAGCAGGTCTTCGCACAGAGGAACTCGCGGTTCATGCGTGCGATGTTGCTGCGTTTTATGCTTTTCGGGCATTCTGCTTCGCAGGCGTAGGTGTTGGTGCAGTTTCCGAAGCCGAGTTCGTCCATCTTGGCTACCATGGCTTGTACTCTCTTGGCTGCTTCGGGCCTTCCTTGCGGCAAGAGTGCCATTTGGGAGACTTTTGCGGAGACGAACAACATGGCCGAGGCGTTCTTGCAGGCTGCCACGCAGGCTCCGCAGCCTATGCAGGAGGCGGAATCCATGGCTTCATCTGCTTTGTGTTTCGGTATCGGTATTGCGTTTGCGTCGGGTACGCCACCAGTGGTGGCGGAGATATATCCGCCTTCTTGAATTATTTTGTCGAAGGCTGTTCTGTCAACGACCAAGTCTCTGATGATAGGGAAGGGTTTGGCTCTCCATGGTTCTATTACGATGGTGTCGCCGTCTTTGAATCTTCTCATGTGAAGCTGGCAGGTGGTTACGCCGTCGTCGGGACCGTGAGGGCGTCCGTTGATATATAGTCCGCACATGCCGCAGATGCCTTCGCGACAGTCGTTGTCGAAGCATACGGGGTGGGATAGTTTATCGACTAATTGTTCGTTTAAGATGTCCAACATTTCCAAGAAAGAACAGTCGGGCGAAATGTTTTCCAATTTGTATGTTTCAAAGCGTCCTTTTGCTCTTGCATTCTCTTGACGCCATATTTTCAAGGTTAGGTTCATTTTACTTGTAATTTCTTTGTTGAACTTTTATAAATTCGTAATTCAATTCTTCTTTGTGGAGTTCGTGTTCGCCGTTGTCTTTGTATTCCCATGCGGCTACGTACATGAAGTTCTCGTCGTCTCGTTTTGCTTCGCCTTCTTCCGTTTGGTGTTCTTCACGGAAGTGGCCTCCGCAGCTTTCTTCTCTGTGGAGTGCGTCTTGTGCGATGAGTTCTGCCAATTCGACGTGGTCGGAGAAGCGAAGGGCTTTTTCCAATTCGGGGTTCATGGAGTTCGCATCGCCTGTTATGCGGACGTCTTTCCAGAATTCTTCTTTCAAGGCGTGTATCATAGGGATTGCTTTGGTCAGGCCTTCTTTTGTTCTGCCCATTCCGACGTATTCCCACATGATGTGTCCGAGTTGTTTTTGGAAGCTGTCAACGCTGCGTGAGCCTTTGATGTTCATGAGTTTTTCGATTTTGGCTGCTGCTTCGTTTTCTGCGGCTTCGAACTCGGGTGCGGTTGTCGGGATAGGGGAGGAGTAGATTTCCTTGGACAGGTAGTTTTGTATTGTGTATGGTAATACGAAGTATCCGTCTGCCAATCCTTGCATGAGGGCGGAGGCTCCCAAGCGGTTCGCTCCGTGGTCGGAGAAGTTGGCTTCGCCGGCTGCGAAGAGGCCTTCTATCGTTGTTTGCAATTCGTAATCGACCCAGAGTCCGCCCATGGTGTAGTGTACCGCAGGGTAAATCATCATAGGTGTTTCGTATGGGTTTTGGTCGACGATTTTCTCGTACATTTGGAAGAGGTTGCCGTAGCGTGCTTCCACTTTTTCTTTGCCCAATCGTTCGATTGCGGATTTGAAGTCAAGGTAAACGGCTTGTCCGCTTCCCACTCCGTAGCCTGCGTCGCAACGTTCTTTGGCTGCTCTCGATGCTATGTCTCTCGGAACAAGGTTTCCGAAGGCCGGGTAGCGTCTTTCCAAGTAGTAGTCTCTGTCTTCTTCGGCTATGTCGGTAGGTTTCAATTTGCCTGCTCTTATGGCTTCTGCGTCTTCTTTCTTTTTCGGTACCCAGATTCGTCCGTCGTTACGCAAACTCTCGCTCATCAGGGTGAGTTTGGATTGGTAGTCGCCGTGTACGGGTATGCAGGTAGGGTGGATTTGCACGTAGCACGGGTTGGCGAAGCATGCTCCTTTTTTGTGGCATTGCCATGCTGCCGAGCCGTTGGAGTTCATGGCGTTGGTAGAGAGGTAATATACGTTGCCGTAGCCTCCCGTGGCGAGTATGACGGCGTGTCCGAACCAACGTTCGAGCTTTCCGGTTTGCAGGTCTCTTGTGATGATGCCTCTTGCTTTGCCATCGACGAGTACTACGTCCATCATTTCTCTTCTTTCGTACATCTTCACGGTGCCGTCTTTGATTTGTTTGCTCAAAGCGGAGTAGGCTCCCAATAGAAGTTGTTGTCCGGTTTGTCCTTTGGCGTAGAAGGTTCTGCTGACTTGGGCTCCTCCGAAGGAACGGTTGTCGAGCATGCCTGCATAGTCTCTTGCAAACGGCACTCCTTGTGCTACGCATTGGTCTATGATGTTGTTGCTTACTTCTGCCAGACGATAGACGTTTGCTTCTCTTGCACGGTAGTCGCCTCCCTTGATTGTGTCATAGAACAGACGTCCTACGCTGTCGCCGTCGTTGGGGTAGTTCTTTGCTGCGTTGATGCCGCCTTGTGCTGCTATGGAGTGGGCTCTTCTCGGTGAGTCGGATATGCAGAATATCTTTACATTGAAGCCCAAGGCTCCCAATGAGGCTGCGGCGGAGGCTCCGGCAAGTCCGGTGCCGACCACGATTACGTCCAACTTTCTTTTGTTGGCTGGGTTAACCAACTTTTGGTCTGCTTTATATTTTGTCCATTTCTCGGCAAGCGGTCCTTGCGGGATTTTGGAATTAAGTGTTACCATGTTTTTCCGATTATATTTTCGTTACTAATGAATTTACTTGCAGAAGAGAACAAACAACGGAACGACTGCAAAGCCTGCCGGTACTATCACGGCATAGATGGCTGCCAGCTTTTCTATTGCGTTGTTGTATTTTTTGTGGTTCAAACCGAATGTTTGGAAGATGGAGTTGATGGCGTGGAAGAGGTGAACGCCCAAGACTATCAACGCCAATATGTATATTAAGGAATACATTTTGTTTTTGAACAGGTCGTTGCACATTACGTAGAAGTCCGGCTCATAGTCCTTGAAGTCTTTGCCTGCGTAGCTTTCCAATTCTTTCTTGCCTTTGAGGTTGACGAGTTCTTTGCCGTCTTTCGCTATCTTATCTGCGGGTTGTCCTGTTTGTGTGAGTTGTAGGAACGGCATGTATTCCATTTGAAGGTTCATCATCATTTCCTGTGCTTTTGCTTGGTCTATCTTGCCGGCTTCCAACTGCTTTTGAATATCCAAGATGCGGTCTTGAATGTGCATTTGCAATTTCTCGGTCTTTACCGTGTATGTTCCTTCAACCAAGCCGAACTTTGCGAAGTAGAAGTTTATGAAGTGAAGAACGAGGAAGGCGAAAATCAAACCTCCTGTCCAAATCATGTATTTGGAACCGAAATGTGTTTTGGTTTTGGACGGAACCATGTAGCGTACGCTTCCTCTTGCCGCTCTGTTTTCAAGTGTCAGCAGGATTGCGACAACAACGTGAACAAGTATAGCTGCCAAGAGTACAATCTCGAATATCTTGACAATCCAATTCGTTCCCATGAAATGACAGACGTTTCTGTACCATTCTCCTCCGTCATCTCGTATGATGCAGAGGTTTAACCCCATGTGCATTGGCAGGAATATCAGTAAAAAAGCGCCGACAGCCGCCAAAGTCATCTTCTTTGTGATAGATGCTAACTTAACTAACTTCATTTGTGTTTTTGATTTGATTATAAGTACTGATTTTTAAGTTTGCAAAGGTAGCAAAAAAAACGAGACAGCGAAATAAAAAAGGCTTTTTTTTGTCGGTTCGGAAATTTGTAGTAATTTTACCGTCCGAATCTGCGAGATGGAAAAACGGTGGAATATAAGGCAAAAGGGTGATAAAGAGTTGATTGCTTCTTTGGCAAGCAGGCTCTGTACGGTGGAAAACCCTCCGAAAGAAATGTTACGCACTTATGAGATAGTGGCCTCTTTGTTGGTTCAAAGAGGTATTCGGTCTTATGAGGAGGCGGAGAGGTTTTTCCGTCCCAGATATGAGCATTTGCACGACCCTTTCCTGATGAATGACATGGATAAGGCGGTGGAACGTATCATGTTGGCGATAAAGGCGGAGGAGAAGATACTCGTTTACGGGGATTACGACGTGGACGGAACGTCTGCCGTAGCTCTCGTGTTCTCTTATTTGGAGAAGTTCTATACCGAAATAGATTACTATATACCCGATCGCTACAAGGAGGGTTATGGCGTGTCTTTCCAAGGCGTGGAATGGGCTGCCGACAACGATTTCAAGTTGATAATCTGCCTCGATTGCGGAATAAAGGCTCATAAAGAGATTGCCTTTGCAAAGGAGAAAGGCATGGACTTCATCGTCTGCGACCACCATCTCCCTTCCGAGAAGTTGCCGGAGGCTTGGGCAGTGTTGGATCCCAAGAGGGAGGACTCCACCTATCCTTACAAGGAGTTGAGCGGTTGCGGCATAGGTTTCAAGCTGATAACGGCTCTTCAACGTGAGAGAAACCTTCCGTTCGAGGATTTGTTGGAGTATTTGGACTTGGTGGCAATAAGCATTGCGGCGGATGTGGTGCCGTTGACGGGTGAGAACCGTGTGCTTGCCTACTATGGTTTGAAGAAGATAAACCGCCAGCCCCGCATAGGGTTGGAAACCATTCTGGCTTACAGCAACGTGAAGCACGAGAACAACACCAAGGGCAAGCTGTATTTCAACCGCGAGTTGTCCCTGAACGATTTGGTCTTCCTGATAGGCCCGAGGATAAACGCAGCGGGAAGAATGGAAAGCGGCAGGCTGTCGGTCGAACTGCTGAAAGCCAAGAAAAGTTCCGATGTCACGGAGGTGGCGAAAAGAATCGAGGGCTACAATGCCAAACGCAAGGAATTGGACAAGGAGGCGACCAAGGAAGCAAAGGAAATGCTTGCACAGAACGAGCGTTTGAGAGGCGGCAAGGCAACGGTCGTTTTCAATCCGAATTGGCATAAAGGTGTCATAGGTATAGTGGCATCGAGACTGATAGAACAATACTATAAACCCACGATAGTTCTGACGCAGAGCGACGACCTGATAACCGGTTCGGCACGCAGCGTGAAGGACTTCGACATCTATTCCATAATAGAAAGCTGTTCGAGCTGCCTCACCCACTTCGGAGGGCATAAGTTCGCAGCCGGATTGAGTTTGAGACCCGAGTTCTTGCAGGAATTCACCGACCTGTTCGAGCAGAAAGTAAGCGAAAGCATCACGGAAGCTCAGACTTTTCCCGAAGTCGATGTGGATTTGGAGATAGATTTGAAGAACATAAACCCGCGATTGTTCAGAATATTGAAACAGTTCGCCCCATTCGGCCCCGGAAACAACGTACCCGTCTTTTGTTCGAGGCGGTTGGTGGGAGCCGAACGCCCCACGGGAGAGGGAAAAGTGCGGATAGTCGGTTCGAACCATCTGAAACTTTCGGTTGTTTCCCGTGAAGTATCCTCCTATCCCTGCGACTGCATAGGCTTCGGCATGGGCGAGTACTACGAAAGGATAGCCAAGGGCGATAAGTTCGACATCTGTTATCAGATAGATGAAAACGACTACAACGGACAGGTAACCTTGCAGTTGAACTTGAAGGATTTGCATTTTTGTACGATTTAATCTGAGAAAGGAATTATGGCAAACGACGATAAAAAGATAATATTCTCGATGGTAGGCGTTGGAAAACTCATTCCGCCGTCGAGACGCATATTGAAAGACATATATCTATCCTTCTATTATGGAGCGAAGATAGGCATAATAGGCTTGAACGGTTCGGGAAAGTCCTCATTGTTGAAGATAATAGCCGGATTGGACAAATCCCATGAAGGCGAGGTGCATTTCTCCCCCGGTTACTCCGTCGGATACTTGGAACAAGAGCCACGCTTGGACGAAAACAAAACCGTGAAAGAAGTCGTCATGGAGGGAGTGAAAGAAGTCGCAGACCTTATCGACGAATACAACAAGCTGAACGAGAAGTTCTGCGAACCGATGAGCGACGACGAGATGGCAGCCTTGATAGAAAAGCAAGGCGAGTTGACCGAACTCATGGAGCAGCACGACGCATGGAATTTGGACAGCAAGTTGGAGAGGGCGATGGACGCCTTGAACTGCCCAGAGGACGATGCCTTGGTGAAGAACCTCTCCGGAGGAGAGCGTCGCCGTGTGGCATTGTGCAGAATATTGCTTCAAGAACCCGACATCCTGCTCTTGGACGAGCCTACCAACCATTTGGACGCAGAGAGTATAGAATGGTTGGAGCAACATTTGCAGCAATACAAAGGCACCGTCATAGCCGTGACGCACGACCGTTACTTCCTCGACCACGTCGCAGGCTGGATATTGGAACTCGACCGAGGCGAGGGAATACCTTGGGAAGGCAATTATTCCTCTTGGCTGGAGCAGAAAACGAAACGCCTTTCCATGGAAGAGAAACAGGAAAGCAAGCGAAAGAAAACCCTGCAAAGAGAATTGGAGTGGGTTAAGATGAGTCCCAAGGCACGTCAGGCGAAAGGCAAAGCCCGTTTGTCATCATACGAAAAGATGATGAGCGAGGACGTGAAAGAGAAAGAAGAAAAATTGGAGATATTCATACCGAACGGTCCAAGGCTCGGGGACAAGGTCATAGAGGTGAAGGACGTATCGAAAGCATACGGCAACAAACTCTTGTTCGAACACCTGAACTTTTCCTTGCCGCCTGCCGGCATAGTCGGCGTGATAGGAGCGAACGGAGCAGGAAAGACCACTTTGTTCCGCATGATAATGGGGTTGGAAAAGCCGGACAGCGGCAGTTTCGAGACCGGTCCGACGGTCAAAATAGGCTATATCGACCAGCAACACCAAGACATAGACCCCGAAAAGAGCGTTTGGGAAACCATCTCCGCAGGAAACGAGCAAATATCCCTCGGAGGCAGATTGGTCAATTCCAGAGCCTACGTCTCACGCTTCAATTTCTCGGGAACGGATCAAAGCAAGAAGACCGGCATCCTTTCTGGCGGAGAAAGAAACCGCCTTCACTTGGCAATGACACTGAAAAGCGAAGCGAATGTATTGCTTTTGGACGAGCCGACGAACGACATAGACGTGAACACGTTGAGAGCCTTGGAAGAAGGATTGGAAGACTTCGCAGGCTGTGCCGTGGTAATCTCCCACGACCGTTGGTTCTTGGACAGAATAGCCACACACATACTCGCCTTTGAAGGCAACTCGCAGGTTTACTTCTTCGAAGGCTCCTACTCCGAATACGAAGAAAACAAAAGAAAGCGTTTGGGAGATACCGCACCCAAGCGAATGAAATACAAAAAACTGATTGCAGATTAGTAACGAAAAGCACTGCGATTATGGAAGGAAAAATCGAAATCAAAATTTGTGTAGGCAGCTCATGCTTTGCAAAGGGTAACAAGAACAACCTCGACTTCGTGCAAGAGTACTTGAAGGTAAACAACCTGAACGCCGTGATTACCACCAAAGGACAACTCTGTACGAAGCAGTGCGACAAAGGTCCTGTCGTCGTCATAGGCGGCGAGACTTACACCCATGTAAGCAAAGCCGTTTTGATTAACCTTCTCGAAGAAAAACTCGAACATGAAATTTCCCGAAGCAAAGATTCCGCCGATGCAAACGAGTAAGAAGCATAACGAAAGCAAAAGACTGCTCATTTGCACGGGAGCACCTTTTTACGAGAACGAAGATAAACAGATGGCGGAGCAAGTGCGTTTATACAGAGGAAAGAAAATCGTATGCGGAGGAACGACCTCGCAAATCCTTTCGAGAGAATGGAATGAAGAACTGACCATCGACCTCGACAGCATGAAAGCAGGACTGCCGCCTATGGCACGCATGAAAGGCACGAACCTCGTAACCGAAGGCGTGATAACCCTCCGAGCCCTGACAGAACTGCTGAGAGAGAACCCGCAAGACCAAAGCCGTCATGAAGGAGCCGCATGGGAGATATATCGAATGATAAAAGAGGCAGAGGAAATAGACCTGCTGGTCGGAACGAAAACCAACCCGGCACATAGAAGCCCGAGCCTCGCCGGTCTGTTGGCAGACAGGCAGGATTTGGTCGAAAACATGGCATATACGCTCGAAAAACAACATGGAAAAGAAGTAAGAATAAAACGTTTGTAGATAAAGAAGGGTAAGACAGAGGGGAAAGCAAGAACCATAACAATACCAAGTGAGATATGTTAAAGGTAAGAATTTGTGTAGGAACATACTGTTACATAGCAGGAGGACATAAGCTGGCAAAGATGAAAAAGAACCTGCCCGCCGAACTCAAAGACAAAGTCGAAATCATCGGCTCCGCCTGCTTGGGCTGCCATGAACACGAAGGAGTGGCTAAACCGCCCTACGTAAAAGTGGAAGACGTGGTAATAGAAGAATGCACCGAAGACAAATTGCTGAACGAAATCCGCAAGCAACTCGATTTGGAAAGGAAATAAGGAACGAAGAACCATAAACAAAACAAAATACATAATGGCAATCAACAATGCAGTAGAAATTCGCAGAGAGATATTGACGCGTTTGGCACGTCTTATCGTAAACGACGAATTGGAAGAAAAAATAGACAGACTCCCTTTGGAGATGAGACCGAAGAAGCACGGAGCCACCCTACGTTGCTGTGTGCATAAGGAAAGAGCCGTTGTCAAATACAAAGTGATGGCACTCTTGGGCTTCAATGTCTATGACGAAAAAGACGAATTGGACAACCTTTCGCACTATGTGAAGCTGAGAGAGACGACAGACAAGACATCGGTCATGATGACCGTGGTGGACGAAGCCTGCTCCTCATGC
This sequence comes from uncultured Bacteroidota bacterium, assembly GCA_900545215.1. GTDB lineage: Bacteria > Bacteroidota > Bacteroidia > Bacteroidales > P3 > Onthomorpha. The sequence goes on along the minus strand of UQXW01000049.1, from coordinate 5,455 downwards.
GTAAAGATCAACTACATAGTAACCAACCTATGCCGTGCCTGTGTGGCAAGACCATGCACCTACGCCTGCAAGAAAGGCGCAATCACTGTTGGCGAGCAAGCACACATCGACCCCGATAAGTGCGTAAGCTGCGGAATGTGCAAGGAAGCATGTCCATACCATGCAATCATATACCAACCAGTGCCATGCGAAGAAGCCTGCCCTGTCGGAGCAATCACCAAGGACGAATACGGCGTAGAACACATCGACCCCGAGAAATGCATCTATTGCGGCAAATGTATGGTAGCATGTCCGTTCGGAGCAATCTTCGAGAAAACCTTCATGATAGACATCTTCCGCGACATCAAAGCCGGCAAGAAAGTCGTAGCCATGGTGGCACCGTCATTGGGAGGACAATTCAAAACCGAATACGGAAAAGTCCTCACTGGCATAAAGAAACTCGGCTTCTCCGACGTAGTCGAAGTAGCATTGGGAGCAAACATAACCACCGACAAAGAGAGAGAAGAATTCATAGAAAGAATGGGCGAAGGAGCACCGTTCATGACAACCTCATGCTGTCCGAGCTGGATGAACCTCGTGCGTAAACACATTCCGGAAATGCAACAATTCGTCTCCACGACCTATTCCCCTATGGTTTACACCGCAAAGCACGTCAAGGCACAAGACCCCGATGCCGTTACCGTCATGGTCGCACCATGCGTCGGCAAAAGAAGCGAAAGCTACCTTTACAAAGACATCGTGGATTACGTCATAAGCTACGAAGAATTGGAAGCCCTCTTCAAAGCCACCGACATGGACTTGGAAAGCCTTGAACCGACCGCCTTGGATCCAAACATAGCAGGACACGGCAGAGGTTTCGCCATGATAAACGGCGTAACAGCCTCCGTCAAAGCCACCGCACCGGATCCTAACGTAATCAAGGAAGTAATCATAGACGGCTTGAACAAACAAGTAATCCGTCAGTTGAAACAATACGCCAAGGACGGAAAATGCCCGGGCAACTTCATCGAAGTCATGTCATGCCCCGGCGGTTGCGTTAACGGTTGCGACACAATCAACAACCCAAAAACCGCAGCCCGTCAAATACTACCGACAACCAAGTAAACAAGTGTAATACACAAGTAGAATGACGAAGAAAGGACGCTCTCGTTAAAGCCCATGGCATTACTATGAGTGTCCTCTCTTTTTATATCGAGACGAACACAGACATAAACGCAACCATGAAAAAAATAATAATCCAAGCCCTTTCCTTCGGAATAATCTTTTGGGCAATCTATCCCCTTGTCTCATTCCTTTTCGACCGGAAGTGGGATACTTCATCATACAACCTTACCACCCTGCTAAGCGGTATTGTATCAGGCTTTCTGTACGCCTTTTTGATGAAGTGGATAGAGAAAATGAAAAAGTCATGACAAAGGACGGTATTTTTCGATTTGTCGAATAACCGACCTATGATAGAGTAAAGAAATAAACACACAAACCGAGCCCCTGCCGACACAATCGACAGGGACTTTCCTTTTCACACCCCGCACCGACCCATCACCCTATATCCTTCGGCAATTTATCGGAAGTTTTTTCAATCTTCCTTTCGTTGCTTACCACCCTGCGTTCAACCTTTTTGATGTCTTCGGCAGGAGGAAGATTTTCCGGTTTGATACCTCGCTCTCCCAACATCTTACGAACGCTTATATTGTTCTGAATATGCTCGGTGGAGATGTTTTGCTCACCATACAAGTCTTTCTGTTCCACATTATGGTTCGTCATTTCTGTTGCCAAATTCTTTGCCGCAATGGTAAGCGTAGGCAGAAAATCTGCCAAAGGGCGTGTCGATTTAATGCCCAAACGTAATTTCATGTCTTCGGTGGTGTTTCCGCCGAATAGAGCCGTATCACCCTTTGACCGAATACGCCCGAAGCCTCTGTCATCGACCCCGCGTTCATATATGTTGCGGGACAACTGCTTTTCCGATATACGTAAACGTTCTCGCGTTTCCAAACGAGATAATTGTTGCAAATGTTCTGCTATCAGTTCCGCTTTACGGGTTTGCAAAGCAAAATACCCCTGGGCAAAAGCAACCTCTTCCTTTTTGGGGTCTCCGTTCTGAGCAATAAGATAACAAGCAAAACGTGTCAGCATAAAATCCTTTACCTCACGTCTTGCACCGCTCCCCAATCCGACCATTTTCGTGAACTCACGAAAATGGTCGTCGGAATTGACTTTCTGCGATTTGCATGATTCCATAGCCCTGTTTACGGCAAGGAGGAAGTTCTCCCATCTGGCATACCCCAAAACGGATTGAAGTTCCCGGGCAAACCACACTTCGATTTGTTCCTTACCATCATCGCTCTTGATGAAATGTGTAATTTCATCAAATGATGCAGTATGACGATTGATTTTCTGTATATCCATGTCTCTGTCTGTTTTTCAATCTCCAAAGCACAAAGATAATACAAATCGTGAAAAAGTGCGATGCAAACCCTTTTCCGAAACCGAATACCTCCGCAACCTTTCATGCAACCACCCTTACAGTTGTTCTTATTGTTTATCGGGAAAGCATAACCCGACAATATTCCTTCCCTTTCAGCCATATCAGGAGCAGGTCGGCAGGGTCGGCGGTGTTTATCGCAGCATTTTGTGGTAGTATTCCAACACCTTTTGTGCAGGTTGCTTGAATTTGATGATAGGGTCTATGAAGTATAGCTTTTCACCGTCGAAAAGCACATTATCGCCATCGGCGGAAACATCCGTTATGGCAATGTAATCGTTCGCATAATAGTAACGGTTCTCTATATGCAGTCTCAAACCTTGTTGGAGAAAGCTATCTATTTCCTTTTGCGGAGAAGCGATGAAACGGTCTGAAATATACTTTTGTTGCAACACGATTCTGACTTCGTTCAAATCCTCGCTTATGCCGATGAAAGTGTATTTTGTATCTGGGAAAAGTATATTGTGTATAAGATGTTCGTATATTACGTCTTCAACATGCAGGTTTTTGATGGCTGCTTTTGCAAAAGGATTTCTGATTTTTGTGATGGTGGTTTCTTCGTTGTTCAAAAAGACAACGCTCTCGCCCGAGGGCAACCGTTTTCTGTCGCCGTATTGTCCCCACTCGCTTTTTTCAATAAACAGATTATTCTTTTTTGCAATCGAAATCAAGCGTGTGCTTTCCGTTTCCTGCGTTGCAACTCTCTTGCCTTGCTGGTGATTTCCATATTGTTGAGAGGATAGCCCAATCTCGAACATTCCAATATCGCTTCTGTCGCAATCTGCCTGTATTCGGGTCTCAAATTCAACACATACCGGCTTGCCGATTGCCCGTCTCTTAAATATAAAGTCGATAATCTTTCGTCCATGGTTCCACATCTTTTTTGTACTGCCGTCGTGCAAAGGTACGATAATTCTTCTTCACGGCTTCTTTTCTTTCTTCACGCTTTTTGTTTTCTCCCTTTCAGTCTTTGCAAGAGCAGGTCGGCAGGGTCGGCGGTGGGTGGGAGGGGAGAGAAGGCTCGGAGGCGGCTTGCGGGGCAGTCCCACCATGGGACGATGCAGAGGATTTTGCCCGTGAGGCGTTGCAGACGGGGCAGGCGGCTCTGCCAAAAGGCAACGGCATCGAGGTCGGGGTAGAGTTCTATTTCGTTTCGGGCTATGTCGGCAATCATCTCTTCTCTCAGGTTCATCTTCCCTCCGCATGCCGTCCACAAGCGGCTGTGGTCGAAGAGGCTGAGCAGAACGGCAGTCTTCTCGCTTTCCACCACGGCGACTTTCCGCTCCCTGTCCTCTCTCAACAGCTGCGTGCCGAAGAGGCATTGCCGCAATGTCCATGAAGCAGGAGTGGAAACTTTCCTGTGTACCCACTGCGGAGGACGGCTCTTGTCCCTTTTGCCGCTGAGAGGGTCGTAGTGCATTATCTTTCCCGTTCTCACCTTGCCGTCGAGGTCTTTCTGCCAATAGATGACGCCTCCGCTGCGTGTCGAGCCGAGGTCATAAAGACGGCAGACCTCCTCCAAGCGTTCTCTATCCACCGGAAGGGTGAGCAGAAAGCGATAGAAATCGTTTTCCCTGTGATGACGGAAAAAAGGAGCGGTGTCCATCTCCAAAGTATGCGGAGCCTGCGGGTTCGGATTGCTTTGCAGATGAGGCAGACGGTCGGACGGCAGGTTGCCGTTGCGGTATCCCAAGGCTCTCGGCGGCAGATGATAGGCACATTTTATGCTCCTGTCGCATTTGCCCGCCCTCTCGTCCGCAAGATACGTCCCGAGGAGGTTGTCCCAATACCTTACGAAGGTTCTCTTTCCGCATTGCGGACAGATGAATTTGCGGCTGCTCCTGTCCAAGGAATAGCGGTAGCGATAAGTCGTATTTGAATTTTTTGCTGTTGTCATGCTGTCGGTATCGTTGGAAATTTCTAACTTTGCACTACCTATCGTGAGATAGGGGTTAATTAGTTTTAGCATCTCGGGGAGGAACAAGAACAATTTAATCAGACACAAGACAAGACGTTCCTTCCCATTTCTTTTACCCCTCCTCCCTGTGGTTTTCCAATGGCGAACGATAAGTGTTTTTCTCCTTTATGTAAGCCTTTATCTCTCTGATTTCCCGAGCTGAATAACGGTTCTTCCATGCCCTTGTCCCGAACTTGGAGAGGTGGGACGCATGCTCCGGACGTTCGGCATTCAGACGGCGACGTATGCGGTAGAGAGTGGGTTGAGAAATACCCAGCATGTCCAATACCTCCTCGGTGAAGAAGCACGGATAGTCCTCGTCGCCCGCATTCAAACGACGGAATAATTCCTTCTCTTCCTGTTCCGCCTCCATGAAGCGGCGTTTCATTTCATTCATTTCGTTCATGATTATTTGCGTTTTTGGTGTTTTCTATCAGGTTCATATTCTTTGTCCCGCATATCCCTTGTCCCGTCCCATGTCCCACCCATATCCTATATATGGGTGGGACATGGGACGGGACAGTTGGGGATTTATGCTTCATTTTCGGATTTGATGATTCGTTGCACGGTGGATTTGCTTTGCGGGACAAGCTCCGATATTTCGCGTATGCTTTTTCCCTGCTTGTAGAGTTTGATGATGGTTTCTTTATCTTTCTCCTTTTGTTGCATGAGTGCGAGTTGCTCTTCGTTTACAGGGAGTATCACAGGAAGATAAGAGTTGATTTCCGATAGTTCCGTTCGTCCGCCGGTTGCGGTGAAGTTCATGTCGGAGTCGGTTTGCAGGTCGAAGGATTGTTGTTTGTAGTCGTTGGGGAGGTAGTTGCCTTTGACGATGCAGAGGTGGAGAAGGTCTTTGTTTCTCTTGCTGCGTCGCAACTCGATAAGCACACGCATTTTGGCTTCAAAGGCCTGAGAGCCGAGGGCGTTGAGTTTCGATGGAGCGGTGTTCTCTCCCGTTTTGCGGATATGGTGGGGGACTTCCTTCTCTGGAAGACCTTTCCCGTTCACAAGAG
>UQXW01000048.1 GCA_900545215.1 uncultured Bacteroidota bacterium | reverse complement strand
AATGTTGGAATACGGCTTTGGGTTTTGTTAATTCAGAGAGAACAATAATCTCGAACCTTCGCCTGATAGAACACACAATGCGAAATAGCTCTGTTCGCCGCTTTACCTTGACTTTTTTTTGAGGAGTTCATTATTCTTTCTCTCACCATGTAAAGATACTGATACAACTGCCACTTAATCCACAATCCCGACCGAAGCAGTTTCGATGGGAAACCGAATGAATGTGTTGCAGAATGTGATTGAGGAGAGGGGCGAACACGCCGACTTTTTGATATGCTTCGGAAATTCGTTACCACCCTTGGTCGAAATATTATAACTGTTAGGCTCATCGGTCGAGGTCTCATACAGGTAGCTGATGGCAACGTCGAGGGCCGAACCATGCCTCAGAGTTTTTCAGGTCGCGAGATATCGAAAATAAAGCACAATCTTCTTCTAATGACCGGTAGCGTTCCTAAAAAGTGTGTAAGCATACTTTTGGGGAACGGCACCATTAAATATATATGTACCGAATTTTTTCCTATCTTTGTAACCGACAAAAATGTAATCATATTGTGGGACTGAATAATAAAAGGTCATGACAACAAAAGAAATAGACGAAAAGTCATTAGAGAATGCGTACCGTCTTTTCGAGTCCGGCGATATCAATGGTATTCCTGTCGGCACAACAGCGGGGCTTAAACGAATACATCTGTATTTGTTTAATGGTTTATATCCGTTTGCCGGCATTATCCGAGACAAGAACATTGCCAAGGGTGGATTTCGCTTTGCAAATTCTCTTTATCTTCGGGCTGCTCTCGAAGCTGTAGAGAAAATGCCCGAAGATACCTTTGAGCATATCATCGAGAAATATGTTGAGATGAATGTGTGTCATCCTTTCATGGAAGGTAACGGTCGTTCTGCACGCATTTGGCTCGACATGATGTTGAAACGTTCTCTCGGCAAAGTGGTCAACTGGCAGTTTGTAGATAAAGGTCAATACCTGTCAGCCATGGAACGTTCCCCGATAAACAACCTTGAGATACGCTATCTGCTCGGTCAGAACCTTACTTCCGATACAGAAAATCGAGAGATTATTTTCAAAGGCATCGAGCAAAGCTACTATTATGAGGGATATGAGAAATGATTTCACTATTTATTGCCGTCCGCTAAACATGGGCTTTCTTGCGAATGGGTGAATGAACTGTTTTTCGGCATTGCTTGTTTATCGTTTTATGGAAATGTGCTATCTTTGCAGACGGAAATAAATAGTAAGTAATTCAGAAGTAAAAAAGGAGAAGAAGATGTCTCAGATTATTGGAATTCATTCAAGGCAAATCCTTGATTCAAGGGGAAACCCGACTGTCGAAGTGGAAGTTTATACCGATGCCGGTGCGTTCGGAAGAGCAGCCGTACCTTCGGGGGCTTCGACAGGTGTGCATGAGGCTTGCGAGTTGAGAGACGGAGACAAGAGTTGTTTCGGTGGCAAGAGTGTGTTGCAGGCTGTGAAGAACGTAAACACGATTTTGTCCGACGAATTGAAAGGCATGATGGTCAACGAGCAGGGTGCCATCGATGCCAGAATGATTGAAATAGATGGCACGGAAAACAAATCCAAGTTGGGTGCCAATGCCATTTTGGGAGTTTCTTTGGCTTGTGCGAAAGCGGCTGCCATGGAAACGGGACAGGAGTTGTACAGATATGTGGGCGGTGTTAATGCCAACACATTGCCTATTCCGATGATGAATATCTTGAATGGCGGTTCTCATGCGGACAACAGCATAGATTTTCAAGAGTTCATGGTAATGCCTGTGGGTGCGGATTGTTTTTCAAGAGCTTTGCAAATGGGTGCAGAGGTATTCCATAATCTTAAAGACGTGTTGAAATCCAAGGGATATTCCACCAATGTTGGCGACGAGGGCGGTTTCGCTCCCAACCTCGGTTCCAATGAAGAGGCCATCGAGGTTATATTGACCGCCATCGAAAAAGCGGGATACAAACCGGGCAGCGACATCTGCATTGCTTTGGATCCGGCTTCGAGCGAATATTATATACCGGAAGAAAATGTTTATCACTTGCACAAATCCTCCGGAGAAAAACTTACCCCCGAGCAAATGGTTTCTTATTGGAAGGAATGGGTGAACAAATATCCTATCATCTCCATAGAAGACGGAATGGCGGAGGACGATTGGAAAGGTTGGAAAGCCTTGACCGATACTTTGGGTGATAAAATACAGTTGGTGGGCGATGACTTGTTCGTAACCAATCCTTCTCGTTTGAGAATGGGCATAGAAAAAGGCGTTGCAAACTCCATCTTGGTTAAGGTTAATCAGATAGGCACGCTTACCGAGACGATAGATGCAGTTAATCTTGCATACAGAAACGGTTACACAGCCGTCATGAGCCACAGAAGCGGAGAAACAGAGGACACGACGATTGCCGACTTGGCTGTTGCTTTGAATACGGGACAAATCAAGACCGGTTCTGCTTCGAGAACGGACAGAATATGCAAGTACAATCAGTTGTTGAGAATAGAAGAAATGCTTGGAGAACAAGCTGTTTACTTGGGTACTAACTTCAAATTTGCAAGATAGGCTTCAGTCTGTCTGCATAAAAAAGGGTTCAAAAGTTTTGTCAAATCAGTAAATTTTCCGAACTTTGCAACCCGAAATACGTGAAGTACGAATATAATAACGGTATAGAGATGTCAAAAATTTGTGAGATTACAGGTAAGAAAGCATTGGTAGGAAACAGAGTTTCTCACTCGAATATCAAAACGAAGAGAAGATTTTATCCTAACTTGCAAATGAAGAAATTCTATATTCCCGAAGAAGATTTGTGGATAACCTTGAAAGTTACTCCTGCGGGAATGAGAACAATCAACAAGAAAGGTATAATGGCTTGTTTGAATAATTCCATAGAAAAGGGGATTATCAAATTCTAAGCAGATTATATTGTTTTGATTAGAGGAATTTAGCTTGGGAGTTCGATTTTGTCGAACTCCTGTTTTGATTTAAGGCATGGCGGAAATTTACGGTTTCGATACAAAGGTGAGGGTAGAGTATGTGGACACAGATAAAATGGGCGTTGTTCACAACAGCAACTATTTCCGTTTTTTTGAACGGGCAAGATGCGAAACCATGCGAACTCTCGGAATCAATTACAAAGACGTGGAGGCTTGCGGAGTGCGAATGCCTGTCATCGAACAGTATGCCAAGTATATTTCACCTGCCGAATATGATGAAATTCTGACAATCAGATGCAGTATAGAACGCCTGCCAAGCGTCAAAATGAGATTCGATTACCGTATTTCAAAGATTGAAAACGGAGAAGTCAAGGTCTTATGCAATGGATATAACATATTGGCGTTTATAGACATACATAGCGGAAAGCCTGTGGTGTGTCCGAGTTGGATAACAGAAAAGTTACAGAAAGTTTTGCAGTTACAGGGAAAATGAATACCTTTGCAGGACAAAAATACAGTTCAATCAATTACTAACAACAAAACAGAAAGAGGTATTAATTATGATTATTGTTCCTATTAAAGAAGGCGAAAACATTGAGAGAGCTCTCAAAAAGTTGAAAAGAAAATTTGAGAAAACCGGTGTGGTGAGAGAGTTGAGAAATCGACAAAAATTCACCAAGCCTTCGGTAGTGGCAAGAGATCGTAAGTTGAGAGCGATTTATATCCAGAAGTTGCAACAGCAAGCGATGGATAAATAGGTCTCCTCAAAAAAAAATGAGAGGCTTGCAACAACATTGCAAGCCTTTTTTCCGTTGTACTCTTAAAATAGAAAATAAAGTTTGACTAAGCTACATTTTTTATGCACACAGACAAATTCGTAGAATACCTTAGAGCAGAAAGAGATTACTCTCCGCATACTATATTAGCTTACACTGCAGACATAAACCAATTTGCTGCATGTATGCAGAGAGAATGCGGCATTTCGGACGAGAAAGATGTAACGGCTGCCATGATTAGGCTATGGCTGGTGAATTTGAAAGAAAACAATGTTTCAAACCGTAGCATAAGCAGGAAAGTTGCAAGTTTGAGGACTTATTTCACTTTCATGGCAAGAGAGGGGCTTATAAAACAAAACCCGATGTTGAAAATCGTTGCTCCCAAAGTTACTCGTAAAAACCCTAACATCGTATTGACCGATGACATGGAAAAAGTACTCGCAGAAAAGCAACAGGATACAAGTTTCATAGGCGTGAGAAACAGTTTGATTTTGGAATTGTTGTACGCAACGGGAATGAGACAGGCAGAGTTGTTGGAGATAGAGGAAAACGATATAAACTATGAGGCCAGTGAAATAAGAATCGAAGGAAAGGGTCGAAAGGAACGAATAGTACCGATAAGCCGCAGTTTGTTGGACAAACTGAGAGAGTATATCGACAGAAAACATGCCTTGAACATCACGGCACCGAAGTTGCTTATCAACAGAAAGTTCGAACCTATGACGAAGAAGCAGCTTTATACTTTGGTATGTCGGGAATTGGAAATCGTTTCATCGGTCGGACAATACTCTCCGCACGTATTAAGACACAGTTTTGCGTCCAACATATTGAAACAGGGAGCCGATCTGAACTCCGTAAAAGAGATTTTGGGACATTCGAGTCTGGCTTCGACGCAGGTTTATACGCACACAACCATAGAAGAGTTGAAAAAAGCGTACAAATTGGCTCACCCGAGAGCCGGAGAAGACACGGACGGACAAACGGAAAAACAATAAATCCATGGATTTGCATGAACAATCCCTATAACGGATTGTTCAAACGATAGGAAAGTCGTTCTCATGTAAAATCATGAACTTAAAAACAAAAAGGAGGTCATAATGAAAGTGGTAATCAATGCAGTTAAATTCTCTCCGGAAGAGAAATTGCAGAACTTCGTGAATGAAAAGGTCGGAAAGTTGGAAAGATTGTTGCCAGAGGTCTTACAGGCTGATGTTACCTTGAAAGTGGACAAGCCGGAAACCAATAACAACAAGATAGCTGACATAAGGCTTGTGGTAAGAGGCAACGACTTGTTTGTAACCAAGCAGGCAGATAGTTTCGAGGAAGCTGTCATGTTATCCGTTGACGCCTTGAAAACTCAGATAGGTAAGTTCAAAGAAAAGAAATAATCTACACCAAATCGAGAAGACGAAGAGGCAATTCACGAAGTTCTGCAATCTTCGCTTTTTTCTACAAACAAAAAAGCGAGGGACAGAAATCAATCCCGTCCCTCGCCGATAGTATCATCTTGCCATGTTAATGGTTAAACATATCCTTGTTGAAGAAGTTCAATATCTCGATACAACTCTCCCTCATCGCCAGAGCCGGTGATTGCGGATTGAGTTCTATCGCCCTCGTATAGCTGTTGATTGCTTCTTTCCAATGATTGCCCCTGCGGAAAGCGTTTCCGCGAACATAAAATGCCTCGTCTTTCAACATATCTTCCTCATCTGCAATCAGCATATCCAGCAATTCTATTGCCTCCTGCACCTTTTCTGCCTCCAAAAGCCCTTTCGCTCTTTCTATATCCTCTATCCTTATCATAGCTCGAAAATTCAAAATCCTAATTGTAAATCATGAACGTACCCGTCTCGCTTTCCAACCTGTTAGGTGCATCGTTATGTCTGTACTTTACCTTCCAAACATAAACGCCCTGCATAACCGGTTCACCCTTGTAAGTACAATTCCACGCCTTTTCTATGTTACTCGTCTTGAACATCAATTCGCCGTTGCGGTTGAATATCATAAGTTCATATTCCACGATGTTATCAATCCACAGACGGAACACTCTGTTCGCAGGATTGTTGTCATGAAGATAAATGCCCGTCGGAGCCCAAAGGAAATGGTCTCTCTTCACCCTTATGAATGTGGAGATGGAATCCACGCAGCCGGCATTGGAATAAGCCACGAGGTTTATGTCGAAACGCATCGTGGTGTCCGTCAATGGGAATGTATGAACAAAAGACTCATCATCGGAAGTAAAGCCATCGGACAAAGTCCACATTCTGGAAACATTGCCTCGCGAACCGTCTGTTATGATGGTCGTAGGATCCAATGCGTCGAGTACGCCCGGATTCAAATGGATGATAGGCGTAGGCTTAGGTTCCACCGTTACGGTCAGCTCATCTTGCGAATGACAATTTATTTCATTGTAACCATGCACCCTGTACAAAGTCGAACTATTCGGAGAAACGACGAAGTTGGCGGCGTTGCTTCCGTTCACTGCAGGATCCGATGTCTCCCAAACCCATAAGGTTGCATCTCCGTTCACATTTATCTCCGCCGTCTCACCTTCGCAAATTAACTTATCCTCGCTCAATACTATCGTTGGCAAAGGTTTCACCTCCACCGTGGCAGTCTTCACCGTCTCACACATCGCAGGAGGCAACTTAACGCTCACCGTATAAGTCTCATCCGCAGCAGGGGTTACCACTATCGAACTCTCCGTGCTGCCATCGCTCCATTCGAAAACGCAATCCGCAGGATTTGCCGTTGCTGTCAGCCTTGTCGAAGTGCCGGCACAAATAGCCATCGTGCCGCTTATCGTAACCTCCGGCGAATCATTGACTGTTATATGGATCGTATCGCTTGCCGTACAACCCAAGTTATCAGTCTTGACAAGGATATAGTTCCCCGTTTCTTGAGGAGCAAAATTCAGCGTATCGCCCGTGGCTCCCGTACTCCAAGAAGACGTACCCGGGTGTTCTTTCAAAATATCCGTCAACATCACTTCATCGTTCCTGCATATCGTCAAATCCTCCCTCAACTCCACATTGAAACTCCTGTTCATCACAACGCAGGAATCATATCTTGTACATACCAATACACCATGTTGATCGTAGTTCTCTATCTTGAAAACATACTTCACCGAATCCACATTGCGGTTGTTCGCTCTCGTGAAAGTCGTTTGCAATTCGACATTGGTATCTTCCGGATTTGCGAAAGGAGCAATCTGATAGTACTTTCCGTTCTCTCCGCCTCCGCTGAGCTGGAAATTCACATTTTCGCCTCTGCACACCGTATCCATATAGGTAACCTTGTCATTATGCGAAATAACAATATCCGGCATATCTATAGGATAATACACGGCGGAAGAGTCTATAACCTCGAAAGTATAACCATCATTCCTCCACACCTCCGCTTTTACGAAATATCTCATCGGACCGCTTTCTGCATTGACATCAATCAACACTCTTCCTTGATCATCTTGCGTCACTTCCTGCAAAGGCTGATTATAATCGGTTGCACTTCTTTTATACCAGTTCATAGTATAGGGTAACTCTCCTACAGGCTTTATTCGCCAAGCTTCATTCTGAGCACTCCAAACGCTGCTATTATATCCGGGTATAGTGATGCCATCGCTTCCGTCAGCATTTTGAATACCAAGAGTAGCCAATCCATTTTCCCACTCTGTACAAATCGGTTTATTTTGAATATAAAATTCTATGACATTAGAAGTCTCGTATAATACGCACATGTGGGTCGCAATCTCGCTTGTGCAACGGAACATAGGAACTTGATAGTAACTTAATATCATTTTTCGACAAGGGTACTCACCTATAATCTTAAAATATATCTCTCCCCCTATTCCAAAATTTATATCATAGTATGGAGCCATGATGCAATTCCTATAACGGTTAGCACGTGGTATAGAACCTAATCCTTCTTGTGTATATTGACAATGCTTACATGAAGTAGCTCCGTAGGGTGTCACGCAATCAGGATTTGTATAATCGAATGAGATAAGACCATTCGCACCGATAACGGCATAAGGGTAAGTTTGACCATAAAAATCAAACGTAAAATTAGGCACATCGGGATCTCCTGATACATAACCATAGTTCAGCGTAATCAGGTTTCCCCATGCATCATCACTATTGCATAAACTGGAAGCATAAGACGTACCTTGCCCGTCTATGGTATAGGATACAGGAGGGGTGTATGGTATCTGTTCAACCTCATATTGAGTCGTACCTCCTCCCGGAAGGAATATATCAGCTCCCAACATATACGTTTCTCCGCACTGCATTTGTATTCCGTTGTTCAGTTCCTGAGCAGAGAAGTCGATAGTGTCGGTAACGCCGTTTTGAACCTTGATTTTCTTTGCATAAACGGCAGCACAGCCCTGTCCGATTGCCAGATTAAAACTGCATAAACAGCAGATGAAAGAGATTAAAGCGATTTTTCTCATAGTATTATATATGTGTATGTTCGTGAAATCCGTTCGTTGCCACGCCTCGATACGAAACGCTTTGGCGAAAGTATCGTGCAAAGCTACTAAAAAAACAACAAACAGACACTGCAAACCGCCGATTTGTTTCTCCTTTACCCTCGAAAAAACCGTATGTAAACAGCATTCCTTGCTTCCGACGAAATGAAATGCCGAAAAAAATTCACGGAACGCCTATTGAATGAATTCTTTCGGCGAACAAATTTTGCAAAATGGTGTTTCGGGTTTGTGCTTTGCAAGATATTGATTTTCAAAGTTGCCCATGCGGCATTGCAATAGAGGTTATGGAAGACTTGCATCGAATATTGTCCGATGTCGATTGAAGTTTGAACACTTGCATGCCTTTGCTCGTTTTATTCTGACAATGAAAACGAGTTCTCGAAGTATTTTTCCGCAGGCTGCATGCCTGAATGCGAAAAAATAACAAGGACTTCAAAAATGCGAAAGGCTCACAAGGCATTGTAAGATAAACATAGCCAAGCAAAAAACAGCAAAAAGATTGACCGGAGTACCGTATTTTTTGGTATCTTTGCAAACTCGTTTCGGCAAAGACGGCTCTCGGGTTCGTTCACAAACCGGAAAATGTTCATTGAAAGAGTTTTATATCAATATATTATTCACTAATTTCAGAATGAGACAATGACAAAGAAGTATGTTTATACCTTTGGTGGAAAGACTGCGGAAGGTAAGGCTGACATGAAAAACTTGTTGGGCGGAAAAGGTGCGAATTTGGCAGAGATGTGCTTGTTGGGTCTTCCGGTTCCTGCCGGTTTGACGATTACAACGGAATGTTGCACCGATTATTATGACCATGATTGCGAACTTCCAAGCGGTTTGATGGATCAGGTTTGGGACGGAATGAAGAGAACGGAAGAGATTATGGGAATGAAATACGGAGACAAAGAGAATTGTCTTTTGGTTTCCTGCCGCTCCGGAGCAAGGAGTTCCATGCCGGGAATGATGGATACGGTCTTGAACATAGGTCTTTGCTCGGATACAATACCCGGATTGATAAAGAAAACGAACAATCCTCGTTTCGTTTATGACTCTTACAGGCGTCTTATCATGATGTACGCCGATGTGGTTATGGAGAAAGCGGAAGGCTTGGAGCCTGCAAAAGGTGTGGGTATCCGTCGTTTGTTGGACGATATGTTGGACGAATATAAGCATTCCAAATCATACAAGTCGGATACGGATTTGACCACGGAAGATTTGAAATTCCTTGCAGAGGAGTTCAAGAAAACGGTTAAGGAGAACCTCGGAGTGGAATTTCCGGATAATGCGGCAAAGCAGTTGGAGGGCGGAATAAAAGCCGTTTTCAAATCATGGAACGGCAAAAAGGCTGTCTCATATAGAAGAATAGAAGGCATACCCGATGATTGGGGTACGGCGGTTAACGTTCAAGCCATGGTATTCGGCAATATGGGAGATAATTCTGCGACAGGTGTTGCCTTCACTCGTAACCCTGCAACGGGTGAGAACCTTTTCTATGGAGAGTGGTTGGTCAATGCACAGGGCGAAGACGTGGTTGCCGGCATAAGAACGCCGAACCCGTTGAATGACGATACAAAGAACGAACAGAACAAGCACTTGCACTCTATGCAGGAGGCAATGCCGGAGACTTACAGGGAACTTTGCGACATCCGTGAGATATTGGAAAAGAACTTCCACGATATGTTGGACATCGAGTTCACCATTCAGGACGGCAAACTTTACATGTTACAATGCCGTGTGGGCAAAAGAACCGGCGTGGCTGCTTTGACGATGGCGATGGATATGCTTAAAGAAGGCTTGATTGACGAGAAGGAAGTCATAAGAAGAGTATCTCCTACCCAACTCGATGAATTGCTTCACCCTATCTTGGATACGAATGATGAGAAGAAGCATAAGGTTATTGCGAAAGGTCTGCCTGCCGGACCCGGCGGAGCAGTCGGCGTGATAGCTCTTACGAGCGAAGAAGCCATGAGGCTCGAAAGAGAAGGCAAAGACAATATATTGGTAAGAGAAGAGACCAATCCGGAGGATGTGGAGGGAATGCGTGCCGCCACAGGTATCCTTACAGCCCGCGGAGGTATGACTTCTCACGCCGCATTGGTCGCAAGAGGCTGGGGAAAGTGCTGTATAGTGGGTTGCGATGCTTTGCAGATAAACACAGATGCCAAAACGATAACGATAGCAGGCAAAACATATAAGGAAGGCGATGTTTTGAGTTTGAACGGAACCAAAGGAATTGTCTATGACGAACCCGTGGCAATGATAAACGCAACGGAAAATCCTTTGTTCCAACAATTCATGAAGATAGTTGACAAATACCGCACCATGGGTGTGAGAACCAATGCCGACACTCCGGAAGATGCTCAACAGGCTCTCGACTTCGGTGCAGAGGGTATAGGATTGTTCAGAATAGAACACATGTTCTACGGAAAGAACTCGGAAACGCCTCTTGCTTTGTTGAGAAAGATGATTCTTTCAGGCTCTACGGAGGAACGCAAAAAGTGGTTGAACGAATTGCATCTTCATATCAAACAATCGGTTAAGGGAACGATGAAGATAATGGACAAGAAGCCTGTTACCTTCCGTCTTATCGACCCGCCTTTGCACGAATTTGTTCCTCACACAAAGGACAAGATAGATTTGCTTGCCAAGGAATTGAACATCAATTCCGCCGAATTGGAGGACAGAATAGATGGATTGAACGAGGTGAACCCTATGATGGGATTGAGAGGAGTAAGACTTGGCGTTATCTATCCCGAAATAAGCGAAACGCAATTCAGAGCCTTGTTCGAGGCAGAGGCAGAATTGAGGAAGGAAGGCTTCGACCCTCGCTTGGAAATCATGATTCCGCTTACCGTTTCGGTTACCGAGTTGAAGAACCAAAAGGAAATATGCGACAAAGTGCATGCTGAGGTCGAGAAAGCGATGAATGCAAAAATCGAATATATGTACGGTACCATGATAGAGATACCTCGAGCAACTTTGGTGGCAGATGAAATTGCCGAAGTGGCTGATTTCTTCTCTTTCGGAACAAACGATTTGACGCAAATGACGTTCGGATTTTCCCGTGATGATGTCAACGCTATCATTCACGAGTATCAATCGAAGAAAATACTGCCTGCCGATCCTTTCCAGACCTTGGATCAAGAGGGAGTGGGGCAACTCGTAAAGCTCGGTGTCGAGAAAGGTCGTTCGACCAAGACTTCGCTTAAAGTAGGTGTCTGCGGAGAACACGGAGGCGACCCTGCGTCGGTGGAATTCTTCTTCCGCACAGGTATGAACTACGTTTCATGCTCGCCGTTCAGAGTTCCGGTTGCACGATTGGCAGCAGCACAGGCAGCAGTCGGCATGTAAAATCTGCTAAATCACATAAAATACGGGGGAGTCTTTTCTTGGGATTCCCCCTTTTGCAAATAATAAGGATACGACATGAAAAGAATTATCGTAACAGGTATATTGATTTTATCAGGCATGCTTTCGCAGGCTCAGAGCCTCGATGAAATAATCGCTCGTTGCAATCAGACGGCACGACAAACCAATTCGGCTTACTATGAAGCCATGGTCGAGGTAAAGACTCGGCAAAGCAAGCATAAATATCTGCATAAAGTGAGCTTCAAAAAGACAAAGACGAGACAACATCTGCCTAAGTTCAGCATAATGCAGCTGCATAACAATCTGCCTGACTATCGACAGTTCTACGATCAAAGAAACTTTACTGTTATCGACTATGCCACCAATGTGGCGAAGCAATACAAAAAAGAAGACGCCGATATTTTTGAACGGGAAATAGAAGTTCATGCTCTGCATCCCTATATGATGAAGTCCAAACTTTTCGACAAGAAAAAGGAATACGAACAAATCGCTCTGTTGAATGACACCGTGATAAACGGAGAGATATGCTGCAAAATAGAAATAAGAAAACAAGAAAAGAATAAGACGACTTGGATTGACAAACACGAGGTTTACACCATCGGTTTGTCCTCTTATCAACCCATGGCCGTGCAATCGGAAATCAAAACCTGCAAACAGGGGACGCATGATACCGTTCAAAAGAGTTATGACGTGCATTTTCTGCGTTTGGACATCAATGCCGCATTCTCGGACAATCATTTCGATTTCCGTTCCGATAAATCGCCTTACACATTGCAGTACATGTCTTATTCGGCTTTGAAAGAGCAATGGAAAATGCAGGAGAAAGACCAAAGCACCTTTGCTTACGGCAATCGGGCTGTGTCGTTCCGCTTGAAGGACTGCAATAACGAAGTGGTCAGCCTCGAAGAAATGAAAGGGAAAGTGGTAATCCTTGCTTTTTATTACAACAGCTGTTCGCCATGTATCCAAATGCTTGCCGACTTGGAGAAGATTTATCAAGCCTATAAGGAAAAAGGCGTGGAGGTAGTGGCGTTAAACCCGATAGATAACGGATCTGACAACGAGCAATTCAACAAATTCGTAAAACGAAACCGCTTGAACTACCATGTATGCAGCGTTCAAAGGAATACCATAGAGGAAATATACTTGGTTTACTCTTATCCAACCATCTTTTTGGTCGATAAAAAAGGAAAGATTCGTTTTTCGCATCAAGGATACAATGCTTTGTTCCCGTTGGAAGTGGAAAAGGCAATCAGAAAAGCACTTTGATAAATCTTGCTTCGGCGTTTACCGAATTTGAAATTTAGTTGCTTTCAAACAAAAATGCAGACGGCAGAACTTCTTACGTTGTTCTGCCGTCTGCATTTTTATATTGGTATGACTTATTCCGGAATTAAATCTTTGAAGCCAAGTCAGCCGTTATTTTTGCGAGGTCTTCTTTCGTAGGAACGAAATTGATATTGTATTTTGCTATGGTTTCAATATAGCTTTCATCAAAATATCTCTGCATAAACTTCATATTGAGCGGAGCCCAGCCGTAGGAACCGAATAAAACGCCTTTCTTTCCCTTGCATATAAGCCCTTGTATATATGTAAGCATGGCTGCAACACTCGGCATGATGTTTTTGTTAAGCGTAGGGCTGCCTACGCAGATGTACTCTGCGTCCAAACAATCCGTAATCACATCGGAGATATGGTTTGCCTTCAAATCGAAGAAACGGAAAGAGTAATCTTTCTGCTCAAAAGCGTTTCTGACGGCGTATGCCATGCTTTCCGTACTGTGCCACATGCTGTCAAATACAATCACTGCTTTTTTCTCCATCTCGCCACGGCTCCATTTCGTATAGTTCTCCAATATTGCAGGAATATTTTTCCTCCAAATCATTCCGTGCCCCGGTGCTATCATCTTTATATCCAAACCTGCTGCGGCGTTCAAAGCCGTTGCCACTTGGGAAGAGTAAGGCATTACAATATTTGCGTAATACTTCTTTGCCTCCGAAAGAATCAGGTCAAGGCTCAGCTCATCGTCAAAATTCTCCGACACAGCCAAATGTTGTCCGAAGGCGTCATTGGAAAATAAAATCTTATCCTCAGGACAGTATGTAAGCATATTGTCCGGCCAATGCACCATAGGAGTTGTCAAGAAGGTCAACGAACGTTTGCCTATGGAAACGGTGTCGCCTGTTTTGACGGTTTGCACTTTCCATTTGCTTGTATCGTAGTGCATCTTATGCTCTTTCTCGGCTGCTGCGGTTGTTAGAACTGTTGCATTAGGCAAATGTGCCATTATCTGCGGCATGCAACCGGCATGGTCTTGCTCTACGTGGTTTGAAATCACATAATCTATTTTCGATAAGTCGATTACCCGGGATATTCTCTCCAAAAATTCTTCACAAAAAGGTGCTTTGACTGTATCGATAAGCGTTACCTTTTCATCGATTATCAGATAGGCATTATAAGTCGAACCTCTCTGAGTAAGATAACCGTGAAAGTTTCTCACGTTCCAATCTTTTACTCCCACGGAGTAAATGTCCTTTGCTATTTCCAATGGTTTCATATTATTTATTTTTTTGATTACTGTCTTCCGTATTGCTGTCTCATTACGTTTTCTATCGCCTGAGTGTATTCCGCTGCCGCTTTCTTCTCGCCAATCTTCAAATAATATTGTTCAAGCAGCGAATACAACTTCACGTATGCGTTTGCATCGTCCAAGCCTTGGAATTTGAAAATCTGCAACAAGGTCTTAACAAGATTATCGCTCAATCGTCCCGTATTCAAAAGTCTTGTCAGATAATCCTCCGCTCCGTTCAAATCTCCTGTTTGCAACTTTGCCTGTGCTGCAAGCATATAAGCACCTTCGTATTTATAGTTATCGAAAATCACTTTCTCGCAAAGGGCGAGTGCTTTGTCCGTTTCATTGTTCATGAGATAGTAATGTGCTTTCATATAATTGGCAGTCTCATGATTTGGATTGGCAGCTATGAATGTGTCCAACAATTTTGCCGCTTTCGGGAGCCTGTCAGCCCTCAAACTATCCGTCCTCGCTTCCGTCAGATATATTTCCGCAAGCCCCAAAGCCGCAGTCTCATTGGTCGGCTCGACAGCCAATGCCTTTGCATACAATTCCTTTGCCTTGTTCACATCTTTCGCTTTCATGGCTTCAAATCCCTGCCAATCATATTTTTGTTCCCGTTTCAATACGATGGCAACAGGTACGCCGTCAACCTTGATTTCATGTACAGTGTTCTTTGGCGGATATGTCCCGTTCTGAATGGTGCCGGGTTCAATGCCGGTTGTGCAAACTATTGCGTAATCCCAATCCGAATTTCCACGTTCCGACCAACGAACAAAGGCTGTTTGAAACTTTGCGGTGTCATCTTTGAAGTAATAATTCGCAGGGTGGATATGCCAACAAGCCACTATGATTTTATCTCCTGTCGTCAAGCTGTCTTTCTTTGCATTCTGCTTTACCCAATCGGCTGCTTCACGTAAGGAATGATAGTAATAATCCATTTCATATTTGCCGTATGCATCTTTGGTCGAGCCTACGAATTGATTGAAATAAACGTATTCATACGGGTGATTGCGAATATAATGCGATATAGGATTGATGCAGAGCAACAAATAGGCAAGTCCTACCGCATATTTGGCGTAACGATTTCTTATCAGGTTCAAAAGACTGTTCAATCCCAAAGCCGCAAGCACCACTATAGAAGGATAGGTGAACAAAAGGTGTCTCCAACCTCCATAGACGTTGGAACGGTCGAACACTATCCAGCATATAGGAAACAAAGCCGTGAAAAGCACCACCATATAATGGAACCACTGCTTTCTGTTGTAATGCAGGAATATCAGACTCAACAAAAATCCCAATAGAACGATAATAGGGGTTGTCATCAGTATGAACTTAGGAGAGTAATAAAGCGGAAGATTATCCGACCATTGCATTCTGCCATCAAACACCTGCTTTATGGCAATTTGGAACTTGCTCATATTGGTGAACGCATCGTAAACGTTTGACACAGGTCCCTCCAAAGCATAAGGCCAAGTAAAGATGCAGAGAATATATGCCGCAACGCATATACCCAACGACCATAAGAGGGTTTTGAAGAACACAGGCTTCAATGTCTTACGCTTGTATATATAGTATATGATGGCGAACAAGCCGAAGTAAGCGACCATCAGCAATCCTCCCACACGAATGGAAGTCGCAAAGGCTATGGAAAGACACAGCATTACAGCTGTCGATATTTTGATTTTCGGCAGATTGTCCAAGAATTTGACTATATAATAAATCGACATTATACATGCAGAGGCGAAGGGTATGTCTTTCAGATTATTGAAAGAGTGTCCCAAGAACCTCGGAGACAGGAAGAGCAGCACGCATGTGAAGACTGCGGCTCGCCAACCTTTGC